>JAEWYP010000032.1 GCA_023395615.1 Bacillota bacterium | reverse complement strand
CCGCGAAGAAGCAGGCGGTGCTGGCTACGGGGCTGGATTTTATCAACTGCGCGGAGCTGCACCTGAACGCCAACAATATCGGCAACTATCCCGGAGAAAATATGTACCTCTCCCGACTGGGCTACCTTTCACCCGTATGGAGCCGGGAATTGACGCTCCGGCTGATGAAAACGGCGGCGGACGAGCGGTGGGGGATCGTGGTGCACGACTGCTCCAACGATACGAAATTCGCCAGGGACCTGAACCTGCGCGCCAAGGAGGGCGGATGGTTCGGCTCCAGCAGCTACGCCTGCGAGTTTGACCGTATTCCCTACGAGGCGTTCCTGCCCATCCTGCGGGACGAGCGTTTTGCTTTCCTCTCGGAGGAGCCGCTGCCCGAAGGCTACCGGCCCGGCGACCTGAACTTTTAACGACTGCCTGGTGTTAACCGGAAACATAAGAAACAGCGTCCGTTTCCCCATTTCTGAGGAAACGGACGCTATGTGTTTTTGGGGATGAATACGAGAGTTAGCAGATGCCCTGCGCCATCATCGCGTCGGCCACCTTCAGGAAGCCCGCAATGTTCGCGCCCGCGACGTAGTTTTTCGGGTTGCCGGTATAGGTTACAGCCGCTTCCGCCGTCTTTTTAAAGATGTCGGTCATGATGCCCTTCAGCTTCGCGTCCACCTCGGCAAACGTCCAGCTGAGGCGCATGCTGTTTTGCGACATTTCCAGCGCGCTGGTAGCCACGCCGCCCGCGTTGGCAGCCTTTGCGGGTGCGAAGAGCACGCCGTTTGCCAGCAGATATTCCGTCGCTTCCAGGGTTGTGGGCATGTTTGCGCCTTCGCCTACGGCAAAGCAGCTGTTGGCTACCAGCGCTTTCGCGCTGTCCAGGTCCAGCTCGTTTTGGGTGGCGCAGGGCAGCGCGATATCGCAGGGCACCTGCCAGATACCGCGGCAACCCTCATGGTATTCCGCACCCGATACCTGCGCAGTATACAGGCGAATGCGCTCGCGGTGCACTTCCTTGATTTCCTTCACCACATCCAACCGGATGCCGGCCGGATCATAAATATATCCGTTGGAATCGCTCATGGCGATCACCTTCGCGCCCAGCGCCGTGGCCTTTTCGCAGGCGTAGATGGCTACGTTGCCGCTGCCGCTGATGACTACATTTCGGCCCTGAAAACTGCTGTCGTTGGCGGCCAGCATCGTATCGACGAAGTAGCACAGCCCGTAGCCGGTCGCTTCCTTGCGGGCGAGGCTGCCGCCGTAGCTCAGGCCTTTGCCGGTCAGCACGCCCTCGTACCGTCCGGTGATGCGCTTATACTGGCCGTACAGGTAGCCGATTTCCCGGGCGCCGGTGCCGATATCCCCGGCGGGCACGTCCATATCCGCGCCGATGTGGCGGTATAATTCCGTTACGAAGCTCTGGCAGAAAGCCATCACTTCCCGGTCGCTTTTACCCTTCGGGTCAAAATCACTGCCCCCCTTGCCCCCGCCGATCGGCAGGCCGGTCAGGCTGTTTTTCAGGATTTGTTCCATGCCCAGAAACTTGAGGATGGAAAGGTTTACGCTCGGGTGCAGCCGCAGGCCGCCCTTATAAGGCCCGATTGCGCTGTTGAACTGTACGCGGTAGCCGCGGTTGACCTGCGTTTTTCCCTGATCGTCCACCCAGGGAACACGGAACAGAATGGTGCGTTCGGGTTCCACGAAGCGTTCCAGCAGCCCTGCCTGCTCGTATTCCGGGTGTTTTTCAAACACGGGCGCGAGGCTGGTGAGGATTTCGGTTGCGGCCTGGAGAAACTCGGTTTCGTGTGGGTTGCGTGCCTTCAGCCCATCCAGCACGCGGACGGTATAGTTGTTCATGGTAAGTCAAACCCCTTTCAGTATGACTGAGCCATCGCAACGCACGCCAGGGGAAGCAACCCGGAAGCGGATGCCGGAACACGGCGAATCCCCACCCGGTTTTCCTTCACAACGCCCTGTACGCCGTGAAGGAACCGAAGGGGTCGCGTTTATGCAATTGGTGCTCCGCTGCCATGCTTCCGGAACGACTCCCGGTATCGCAGCGATTCCCGTTAACAGAATCATTTTATTATAACGGAAAATGGAAAGGGAGTCTGTTCTTTTCATGTATTTCAGGAACGCATAGGAAAACTTGATTTCGTATACGCGGTATCCGGGTAATCAAAACGAGGCCGGGCGTATCATGCGCCCGGCCCCTCGCCCAATTCCGTTAGAATATTACAGTACGTTGCTGGACGTGCACTCCACATACACGGTGCCATCCTTGCGATGCGACAGCTTTGCCTTGTTGCCTTCGCCGTCGTCAATGGTCATTTTTTCGATTCCGTTCAGAGTTAAAAAGTTAACGACGTCGCTTTCCACGAATGCGACCCAGTTTTTCCGGTCGCGCTTCTCTTTCTGGGACGCGGTCTCGGTCATTTCCTCAATGGTTGCATGCTGATCGTTCATCGGTCATCCTCCTTTGCGTTGAGAATAGACTATAACGCAAAGGCGTGGAAAAAGCAAGGTCGATACAGGTGTTTTCCCTGATGCAAACCTGAGCTGACGGGCGTGAAAAGACGTAATCGGAAAAGAAAACCGGTTGTTAAAACCGGATGACCCGGGGTTCCTTACCGAAGGTGTTCAGGCTGGCCACCGCATTTTTCAGATACAGCACCTCAAACAGGTTGTCGTCCGGCGAATACATGCCGGAAAGAGAACCCGCATTGTCCTTTAGCATCGCAACCCGGGCTTCGCGGCGATGGTCGGGGACGGCTTCCGCTTCCAGACGAAGCCAGCCGCCCTGCGCCATCGCTGATATTTCCACCTTCGGGTTGCTTAGCATTTGAGCATAAACCCGTTTTTGATTGTTGGTGCAGATGTAAAGTTTTCCCTCGAATGCGCATACGGCTCCGAACGGGCGTACGCGAGGCTGGTCGCCCTCGACGGTGGCAAGATAGAAAGCACCGCATTGTTTAAGGTAGGCAACGATTTCATCCATAACGATTGCTCCTTCCCGATCCTGATGATATAATGGTTACAGGTACAGTATATAGCGTAGAATACAAAAGTAAACTACGATCATTTTTGATACCGATACCGGAAAGGATACCGACTGTGGAAAATCGGAAATTGATGGGCATCTGCCCTTATGTAACCTCCCAGAAGGTGCTAACGGGAAAATGGTCGATGTATATTCTGTATCTCTTATCGGAGGAGCCCCGGCGTTTTAACGAGCTGCAGCGTATGATGCCGGAAGAAATGACGCACACCACCCTTTCCCGACAGCTAAAAACGCTGGAAAATCAGGGCCTGATCGCCCGGCGGGATTACTGCCAGATTCCGCCTCGGGTGGAGTATTCGCTGACTGAGATTGGCCATAAATTTGAAGGTGTGCTGGCGGAACTGGGCAAGTGGGGAGAGGAATACATCGAGTACCTCCATGCCGCAGGAAAAAATCCGGATTGCCCGGTGACACCGGAGAAGGAAACGCCTGTTTAAGGACGTTTGCCTGCTTGCGGGACGGGGGAGTATCTCCGTATGCGGACGGTGAGCTGTAAACCGCGGGAAAATGTTTGTTCGCTGCGGGGCGGAATGCGGACGCAAACAACACAGAGAGGGAATCCTATGACGAAGTTACAACGGTTTTTCGTGGGTACCTATTCGCGGGGCGGCGGTGATCTTTTTACGATTCAACTGGACCCCGGCCGGGCGGCATTATCATGCGGGCCGACTTATGAAGGCCTGGAAAGCCCCAGTTTTTTGGCGCGCAGAGGAGATTGCCTGTATGCGGTCAGCGAACGGGAAAACGGCGGGGCGATCGCGTCTTTCCGTATGGATGAGAACGGAGCCCTGACCCGCACAGCGTTGATCGACGCGCCGTATCCCGCGCTTTGCCATGTCTGTGTCTGGCCCGACGGCAAAGCGGTTTCGTTTGCCAGTTATCTGGGCGGAGGGGTGCTCACCTGTGCCCTTCGCCCGGATGGAACGCTCGATGGCGCACAGACGCAGTGGCTGCCCAACGAAGGAAAAGGCGTAAACCCCGCGCGGCAGGAACGGCCGCATGTGCACTCCTTGACGGCGGACCCGGCGGGCAGGTTCCTTGTGGAAGCAGACCTTGGCATCGATAAGCTGCGTATTTTCCGGCCGGAGGGGACACGCCTTGTACCGCATACCGATATAGCCGTTCCGGCCGGCGACGGCCCGCGGCATTTTGTGTTCCATCCAAACGGGCGGTATGCGTACCTGATTACGGAGCTGAGCTGCCAGGTGCTACGGTTTGATTATGCTGCCGCAGAAGGAACGCTTACGCTGCGGCAGCGCTGCGCCTTGTTGGATCAAGCTCCCGGGACCTGTCTGGCGGCGGATATTCACCTTACGCCGGATAACCGGTATCTTTTCGCTTCGGTACGCGGAACGGATACCCTGATCCGCTTTACAGTCGGCGACGACGGCGCGCTTTCCCAAAGGACGTATTTTCCCTGCGGAGCGGAGGCAGTGCGTAATTTCTGTATCGTGCCCGGTTTTCTGCTGGTGGCCGATCAGCTGGCGGACGAAGTGCGGCTGTTCGCGCTGGACGCCGAGAACGGGTCCATCGGCGAATGCTTAAGCGTCGTCAGGATTCCGGCCCCGGTGTGCGTTATCAACGGATAAAAGCTGTTTCCGAAAGAAAAAACAGAGGGGCGGTCCTCTCTGCCGGAGCCGGTGAATACGCGGGTTTGCAGTTTATCTCCATCTTCCCGGGCGGCAAACCGGAACCTGACGGGATAATGAAACCGAATCGGGTCTGTGGGATATTGATGTTTCTTTCGTTTGCGGATACACTACAAATGAACATCCGGATCGAAAACAAATAAACAATAAACCAACCGGGAGGGAAAACAATGGCGATTTATCATGTGTCCAAACAGGGCAGCGACCGCGCTGCCGGCACGGCGGAACAGCCCTTTTTAACCATCAACCATGCGGCGGCCGTAGCGGTGGCTGGTGATACCGTGGTGGTGCATGGGGGCGAATACCGCGAATGGGTGGACCCCCGCAACGGCGGATTGAGCGATACCTGCCGCGTCACCTACGAAGTTGCGCCCGGCGAGCACGCGGTCATCAAAGGCTCGGAAGAAGTAACGGGCTGGGAAAAAGCCGAAGGCACCGTGTGGAAGAAAACGTTGCCAAACAGCCTGTTTGGCGACTGGAACCCGTTTGCCGAGGCGATCGAAGGGGACTGGCTGATCCGCCCCGAGGACTACCGCCTGCACACGGGCGACGTGTACCTGAACGGAACCTCGCTGTACGAGGCGAGAACGTATCAGGACGTGCTGAAAGCGGAACGACGGGAAACGGGCTACCAGCACCCGCTGAAATCGCAGGAAAAGATACTGTATCCGGAGCAGACCGTGTACCAGTGGTACGCCGAGGTGGGCGAGAAAACGACTACTCTGTACGCGAATTTTCAGGCATACGACCCCAACCGCGAACGGGTGGAAATCAACGTGCGTGAGTGCTGCTTCTACCCCCGGCAGGTGGGCATCAACTACATCACCCTGCGCGGGTTTGAAATCTGTCAGGCGGCCTGCCCCTTTACGCCGCCGACGGCGGATCAGCCCGGCATGGTGGGCGCGCACTGGAGCCGCGGGTGGATCATCGAGCATAACGACCTGCACGATGCAAAGTGCAGCGCCGTAAGCCTGGGCAAGGAAGCGACGACCGGACATAACCTGTACGCCCGCTTTGGCCGCAAGCCGGGTTACCAGTACCAGATGGAAGCCGTTTTTTTGGGCTTACAGGCCGGCTGGTGCAAGGAAAAGATCGGTTCTCACATCGTGCGGGACAACGTGATCCACGATTGCGGCCAGAACGCGGTGGTGGGCCACATGGGCTGCGCGTTCAGCCGGATTGAGCATAACCATATCTACAACATCGCCGTGAAGCACGAGTTTTTCGGCTGGGAAATCGGCGGCATCAAGCTGCACGCGGCTATCGACGTGGTAATCGCGCGCAACAACATCCACCATTGCACACTGGGCACCTGGCTGGACTGGGAGGCGCAGGGCACGCGCGTGACGCGCAACCTGTACCACCATAACGACCGGGACATCATGGTGGAAGTATCGCACGGCCCCTGCCTGCTGGATCACAACGTGTTCGCTTCGGCGTACTTTTTCGATAACATGGCGCAGGGCACGGCGATGGTGCATAACCTGATCTGCGGGTATATCCACCGCCAGAGCGTGCTGGACCGCGCCACGCCCTACCACTTCGCGCACTCCACGCAGGCTGCGGGCTGCGCGGTGGTGTACGGCGGCGATGATCGCCTGATGAACAACCTGTTCGTGGGCGAACGCCCCTGTCTGGACGAGGGTGAGCATTTCGGCAGCGCCGTGTATGACAGCTGCACCACGCTGGAAGAATATCCGGTGCAGCTGGCGGCGGAGGGCAATACCGACGCGGGCAAGTTTTACAAGGTGCCGCAACCCGCTTATGTATGCGGAAACGCTTATGGCAGCAACATCGCGAATTTCCGCGCGGAAACGCCCGCAGTGCGGTGCTCCGGCGTGATTGACGCGGAAGTGGAATGCGAAAACGGCACCTATTCCCTGATCCTGAACGTGCCCGCAGAGCTGGCGCAGGCCACCTGCGCGCCCGCGACCACGGCGCGGCTGGGCATGCCCCGCATTACCGAAGAGAATTACGAAAACACGGACGGATCGCCCATTGATTTCGGCGTGGACCTGCTGGGCGCGCATCGCGGCGACCGGGTACTCCCCGGGCCGCTGGCCATTCTGGCCGAAGGCCGGAACCGTGTGGTGCTCTGGAAGGAATAATCCCCAGTAAGGGAGAGATGGCAACAGGGCCGAATCGCGTTCCATTAGCGCGGTTCGGCCCTGTTTTGTGAATGGCGCTGCCGGGGACTGCCGCCCGTAGCGGTTACAGCGCGGCCTCGGGCGCAGGTTCCGCCGCGATTTCTTCCAGCGTTATCTCGCCCGCTTCGCAGGTAAGCGAAACCAGCAGCTTCCCACCGGCGGGAGGAACAGTGATACCGACCGTCTGCCAGCCGGAGACCAGCGGAAAACGCCGCTCCTGCCCGTCCCCCTGCATGAACAGGGTGCCTACGCCCCGGCACAGCGCCGTGACCTTGCAGGGTTTATCCGCCGCAAATCCGTAGCGCACCGTTTCTCCCGGAGCCAGCAACACCTGAAGGTTTTCTTCCGGCGGCTGGGGTTGCCCGGCATTGCGGTCGAAATTGACCTTTCCGGCGCGCCCGTTGGCGAATACGATGCGGACCGGTTCGCCCGTGCGATAGTCCGCCGTGCCCTCCCGCGGGGAATGCCCCACGCACGCATCGAAATGTTCGGCGGGCAGGCACAGGGGCGCGCGCCGGGTGAGCGCCCGGAGCACCGCGTGGTTATGCGTCGCGTTTTGCAGGCTGGCCAGGAACGCGTCAAAAATGCGCGTCGCCTCCACCTTCGGGATTGTTCCGCCCGCCGCGCAGGCCTGGATTTTTTCCCACCCTTCCGGCTGGGCGAACGTGACGGGCGAATTGTCGCACGCCATTTTTTTGTAGGACCAGAACGACCAGCTCACGTTACAGCGTTCGTACATCGAGAAAGCCGCCGCGTACCAGTCCAGATTGTTTTCGCCGCTCTCCCCCGCGAACAGCGGCAGGTTGAGCGTTTCGGCGCAGCTCAGGAAGGGGCGAATGCTCTCCTCGTCTGGTTCCGACCAGTATTTGTGAAACTGTAGCATCAGGTTATCGTCCAGCGGCTCTTCCCGCAGAGGGTCGAACACGGAAAAATCGGTAGCCCAGTGCAGCCCTTCCAAAACCAGCAGATGGCGTGTATCCACCTGCCGGATTGCGGCTGCCAGCCGACGGTACAGGGGAAGCAGCTGCGCGTTGTACTGCGCGAAAAAGTTGGGCAGCGGTTCGTTAAGCAGGTCGTACCCCGCCACGGTTTCTTCGTCCCGGTAGCGGCGGGCCAGCGCCTGCCAGCAGGCGATCAGCTCGTCCTGAAAGGCCGGGTTTTGAAACAGCTCCGGCTGGTCGTACTCGCAATCGTCAATGTTCTGCCCGGTTTGCCCACCCGGTGCGCCGTGCATATCCAGCATCACAAAAACGCCGTGCTGTTTGCCCCATTGCACACAGGCGTCGATGTACGGCCATGCCCGCCCGTCGCTCAGGTGACGTGCGTTGATGGGCAGGCGCACGCAGTTGAAGCCCTCGCCGGCGATCCACGCAAAGTCACCCTCGGTAATATAGCGATCCAGATAGCGCTGCCAGAACGTTTGGGCGTACTCCGACCCGCACAGGCGCGTTACCAGCGCCTCCATTCGGCGCGGGCGGTCGCAGGGAGAAGGCAGTTTCCACATGTATCCTTCGGGCAGCAGCCAGCCGCCTAGCCCAAACCCGCGCAGCAGCACAGGATTGCCGTTCCGTTCCAGCCGCGTTCCATTCGCATGAACAAAACCCATTGGATCACCCCTTTACCGCGCCGTCGGCAATGCCTTCCAGAATCCGGCGCTGAAAAAATGCGTAAAAGATAATCACCGGAATCGCCGCCAGAATCAGCGCGCTGAGGATGGCGGTCCAATCGCTGCTGTACTGCCCGAAAAGCGTATTGGTGGACAACAGCAGCGTGTACTTCTCGTTTTTGCTGATCACGATCAGCGGCAACAGAAAATCGTTCCAGACCCACAGGGCGTTCGTGATCACCACCGTGGCCGTGATGGGGGAGAGCATCGGCATCACGATGGAGAAAAAGGTGTGCCGCATGTTGCAGCCGTCAATCGCCGCCGCCTCTTCCAACTCCAGCGGGATTCCCTTCACAAAGCCGTGATAGAGGAAAATCGCCATACTGACACCCAACCCGGCGTAGACGAAGCTGAACCCGATCAGGGAATTTTTCACCTTCAGCGCAAGCACTACGCGATACAGCGGGATCATGATGGAGCTGAACGGGATCAGCATGGAGAACACGAAAAGCGAGAACAGCGCGCTGGAGAGCCTCGTTTTGGTGCGGCACAGCCGCCAGCCGGCCAACGCTGAAAACAGCACGATCAGGGTAACGCTTAACACGGTCAGAAGCAGGTTGTTGCCCAGGCTGCGCAGATAATGCATCTTATCCCAGGTGCGGGCGTAGTTTGTAAAGCTGAAACTTTGCGGCCAGGCCATCACGTCGGTCAGCAACTCACCGTTGGTTTTAAAGGAGTTCATCAGTGCCATCAGCAGCGGAAACAGGGTAAACAGCGCTGCCAGAATCAATGCGGTGTACACAAGCCAGTCGGCGAGAAGTCGTTTCTTTCTCACAGCTCCTGTTCCCTGCCTTTCATCAGCCTTAGCTGTACCACGGTGATCGCCAGCACGATCAGGAACAGCACCGTGGATTTGGCGGTAGCGTAACCGAAGCGCACGTTACCCTTAAACGCTTCTTCGTAAATATTCAGCGCCACGCTCTGGGTGGCGCGCCCCGGCCCGCCGCCGGTGAGAACGAATACCACATCGAATACCTGAAACGCCGAGTTGAGCGTCCAGAAGATGCAGATGGTCAGCGCGTGGCCGATCATGGGAAACGTAACGCGCCAAAAGGTTTGCCAGGCGTTCGCCCCGTCCAGATACGCGGCTTCCTTCAACTGCGGGGAAACGCCCTGTAACGCCGCCATGTAAATAATCATCAGGTAACCGATAGCGCCCCAGGCTGCCACGATGATAATGGCAACAAACGCGTAAGACGGGTCGCCGATCCAGCTGTGATCCAGAAATACCATGCCCCAGTTGTCGGCCATATAGTAGAGCACTTTGGTAAAAATAAACATCCACATATACCCGCCGATGACCATACTGATCATGTTAGGCATATAGAAAATCGTACGGAAAAGCCCTTTTGCGCGCCGGCGGCTTTCGATAGCCACAGCCAGCGCGAGGGCCGCCACGTTGGCGACCACAACCATCACCAGCACATATTTAAGGGTGAACCCGATGGAGCGCCAGTAGTTGGTATCGTCGAAAACCTCGATAAAGTTGGCCAGACCGATAAAAGAACTGGTTTTATTGATGCCGTTCCAGTCCGTCATGGCGTAATACACGCCGGAGATTGCCGGATACAGCTTAAACACGCAGTATACCAGCAACGCGGGCAACACGCACAGCAACAGCGACAGGTTTTGTTTTCGTTTCGTCAGCATGGATCGTCACCGCCTTATGGAATGGGGAAAAGTGCCGTCGGGAGAAACGGGGGAACAGTTGCCCGGCGGGTTTGCCGTACCGGATGGCATGGAAAGGGCGGACAGCAGGCGCCGGTTGCCCGCGGCCTGTGTCCGCCCTGAGAACCCATGGATAAAATCAGCTTACTTTGTTAGCTTCCTGAAATGCCTTGTCCAGCTGCTCCACAATCTGGTCCACGGTGACGCTGCCGACGTAGTATTCCTGCAGCAGTTTGCCCTGTTCGTCGGTTACGGCGTTGGGCAGCACCAGATCCTGGAACGAACGGCCGGCGGAAACGTACTGCGTGGCGTCCGCAACCCAGTAAGGCGGCTGGAAGGTGTGGCAGGACGCGATGGGGTTAAAGCCGCAGGCTTCAAACAGCGCGGAAGAATCCGTATCGTCCAGCACGTAGTTGGCAAAGGCCAGCGCCAGATCCATTTCCTTGGTGCCCGGGTAAACAGCCAGAGTAGTGGAGGTGGACAGGTCCACGCGAGTGCAGTTGGTATCGTCGTTCACGGGCAGGGCGAATACGCCGAGCTTCATATCCGGGTTGGTTTCCATGATGGTGCTGGCGGCCCAGGTGCCCTGCACGAACATGGCGGCTTTGCCGTTGGCGAAATCCGCCGCGCCCTGCTGGGAACCTTCCTCCATGGCGCGCTCGGTGCCGTTTTGGATAATCACATCGATCACGTCGAAGATGGAGCGCACCTCGTCGTAGCTGCCCTTATCTTCGTACATCCGGCTGAGCCAGTCGGTCTTTTCGCCGCTCACAAGGCCGCCCAGCGTTAGCGCGGTCATCAGCTGCGGTACCCACTGCTCCTGAAAAGCCAGCATGAAGGGGGTGTAGCCCTTATCCTTCAGGGTGGCGCACACGGCTTTGAGGTCGGTCAGGGTTTCGGGTACGGCTACGCCGGCTTTTTCAAAGATGTCCTTGTTGTACAGCACGCCCCACGCCATGCTCTCGATCGGCACTGCCATGACCTTACCGTCCACGGTCACGGTGGCGCGCACGTTATCGTACAGCTTGGCGCTCAACGGCTGGCTGGTGAGGTCGGTCAGGTATCCGGCCTTGTTGTAAACGCCGATATTGTTGCAGTGCAGCGTGTACAGGTCCGGCGCGTCGTCGCCGGTCAGGCGGGCCTGCAGAACGCTGTCGTACTGGTCGGAGCTGGGCATTTCGATGTTCACGGTCACTTTTACGTTCTGCTCGGCCAGCATTTTGGCTTCAAACTGCTTGGCGTAGTTTTCCCACTGGTCCATGTACTGGGGAAAACTCATCATCACGTTCAGCTGGGCTTCGCGGGGCGCTTCCGCGACCGCGACTGTGGCCATGCCCGCGAGCATCGCCAGCGTTAACAGGATAGAGATAAATTTCTTCAAGGGAAATCCTCCTTTGCGTTATGGATCGTTCTCGACCTTGGCAACAGGATACACCTCTGGCCGGGAAGCGTCATTGGCAAAAAACGATGTACTTTATTATCCGTTTTTAAACTTTTTCTGCATCTCGCCCGGGGTAACGCCGAAATAACGCTTGAACACCTTGTAGAAATTCGCCTGTTCGGAAAAGCCCAGCGCCGTGTGCAGATCCTTGGGGGCGGCGCCGGAAGCCAGCAGCTCTTTCGCTTTTTGCATACGAAGGCCCATGGTGTATTCCGAAAAACCCTGGCCCGTGTGCGTTTTAAACGCCCGGCTTAAATATTCCGGCGTTACGAAAAACTGGCGCGCCGTCTGCTCCAGTGTAACGCCCTGCGTGGCGTGCGCCTGCGCGTAGCAGATAACCTGTGCCATGTTGAGGCCGCGCTGGCTGCGAATCAGCGCTTCCAGCCGTTCCAGCGCCTCGGCATACTGCGCCTGTACGTGGCCGAGCACCTCGGCAAGCGTTGTTTCGCCGCTGAACACGATACCGCCGCCGGTGACCACTTCGCCGATCCGGTACCCGGCGGCGACCACGTGCCGTTCCAGCATCCCTACCAGATCATAATACAGGGCGATCAGCAGGGCGCGGGCGGGAGGCGGATCAATCACGTCTTCAATTCTGGCAAACGAGGAGGAAAGCGCCGCCGTATCCCCGGCGGTCAGCTGGGCCTGCAATGCGGCGCGAAGAGGCATATAGCGCTGCACCCATGATGCGTCCATAAAACCGCTCACGTCCTGCGCCGGCCCGCCGGGCATCGCCCGGTCCAGCTGATCAATGCACTTTTGCAGCTGGGCGTTCAGCTCCGACGCTTTTACAGGTTTCAGCAGGTAGTCGGTTGCGTCCATCCGAAGGGCGCTGCGCGCATAGCCGAAATCGTCGTATCCGCTTACCATGATTACGCGGGCACGGGTATCTTCGCGGCGGAGGGCTTCCAGCAGCTCCAGCCCGCTCATCAGTGGCATTTTGATATCGGTCAGCACAATATCCGGGTGGAGCTGGCGGACCAGCGCCAGCCCGCTTTCCCCGTCGGACGCTTCCCCCGCGACGCTTAGCCCCAGACGATCCCATTCGCCAAGGCTGCGAAGCACCTCCCGCGTCCACGGTTCGTCATCGATGATGACCACGCGATACCCCATACCTATTCCTCCCACTGGGCGGGCAGAAGCAGCGTTACGCGCGTGCCCTCGCCCTTTACGCTGTCCACGCTTACGCCGTAATGCGCGGCGTACTTGAGGCGGATGCGGCTGTTAACGTTGACCAGCCCGATATGCGCGCTGGAGCCGATGGCATTCTCCACGCCCTTGGCCAGCTCGGACCGGATGTATTGCAGCCGTTCCTCATCCATCCCCATGCCGTTGTCTTCCACGGTCAGGCGCATATCGCCGTTCTCCAGCGCACCGGTCAGCACGACGCGCCATACGCCGCCTTTTCCGGATAGTCCGTGTTCCAGACTGTTTTCCACCAGCGGTTGCAGGATCAGCTTGGGAATCAGGCAATCCAGCAGCGCGTCGTCAATCGATTTTTCAATCTGGATACGGTCGCCAAAGCGGCGGTTTTGGATGTTAAAGTAACTGTCCAGATAGCGCAGCTCCTCCCGCAGAGGCACCATTTCCTTACCGAAGGACAGGCTGTAGCGCATAATGTCGCTCAGGTCCACGGTAACGCCGTAGATTTCCGGCGCGTTCTTTTTAAGCGCCATCCCGCCGATAATTTGCAGCGTGTTATACATAAAATGCGGGTTGATCTGCGCCTGCAGCGCCCGGAGCTGCGCGCTGCGCTTTTCGATGCGGGTCTGGAATTTTTGAGCGATCAGCTCCTGATTGCGCTGCACCATCACGTCGAAACTGTTTTCCAGCAGGCCGACCTCGTCGCTTCTGCGCGTGGCGTTGCCGGTGTCGTAATCGCGAATGGTGACATGGCGCATCTTTTCCGCCAGCGCGACGATCGGCCCGCTGACCCTGCGGGAGAAGAACAGCGAAAACCCAATGGCCGCAAGCACCGCTACTGCCGCCGCCGCCAGGCCGACCACCGCGTTTTTCCCCACCACCGAGGTGATAACGCTGCGCGGTAATACTTGCAGAATCGCAAGCTTGCCCCGTTCCACACTGCGGTAAAACCAGTAACAATCGTCCGCCGTTAACTCGCCGCTTTGCGCCGCGGCAGGCAGGCGCGCGGCGGTCTGCGCATCGCTGAGCGGAAGGCCCGCGCCGATGTCTTTGCAGGTCAGCGTCTGTTCGTCGTTGTACAGATAAATACCCTCGTCGCCGGAGGCGCGCATATCGCGCAAAATATCCTCAAGCGCCGACGTTTTCACATGAAAAACCACCAGCGCCAGCGGCGCTCCGGTTTCAAACCGATTGATCTGGTGGCACAGCAACAGCTCCTGCCCCTTCGGATAAATCGCAAGGTTGGTTTGCAGCGTCGCGTCGCGCGCGGTCCAAAACGACAGGCGATCCCCGGCGGCGGTGACGGTCGCGCCGGAACGCATGGCGGTCAGCACATCGCCGCTTACCAGATTATAAATATCAATGGCGTTCAGGGTGGAATCCATTCCCATGATGCTGTTAAGCCCGGTGATGATGCGCCACTGCGCGGCATAGCCCAACGTGCCGCCCGGCGCGCACCAGCCCTGTATATCCGCTTTGGTGGTTTTGTTGACCTCGAAACTGTAAAAGCTGTCGGAGTATTCCGTGAGCTGCAGCGCCAGCCGTTTGCTGAGCCAATCAATACCCGTGCGTTTATTTTCGATCAGCTGGTTATACATCGCCTGATAGGTGGTGCGAACCGAGAAATAGGTAACTAGCAGGATGAGCGAAAGCATAACCGACAGCATCCCCCATAGAAGCTTGGTGCGGATGGAGGCATGCGGCCGCAGGGATGACGGAAACTCCGGCATGTGAAATTCCTCCCTTCGCCGCGAAGCGGCGCGGACAGAGCGGATGAAAACCCGCGGCCCGGCGATGCGCCGGGCCGCGGGGAAGAGCGGTTATACCTCGTCGGCGTCAATCACCACAGTCTGGATGCTCCCGGCGGGAGCGCTGAGCGCGCATGTATGGTCGCAAAGCCGCAACGTAAAGGGAAGGTCCTTCTCCCCACGATTGAGCACCACGCAGGCCAGGCTTCCATCGGGGTTCTGGAACGCGCAGGCTTCCAGTCCTGCGGTATATACGGTTTTACCGATCCGCACCGCGCCGGGCCGCAGGAAATGGCTGAAATGCCGGATATAATGGTAACTCAGCCGGGTATGCACCGTGCCGGTTTCCACATCGCACATCACGGGCGCGTCGCAGAAATTGCCCACATGGTTGGGGCCGCCCTGCGTATTCAGCACCAGATTCCAGTCTACAAAGGCGTGCGCCCCCGCGTTCAGGTTACCGATGATATCGTGCGCGTACATCTGCGCGTTAAAGAGCTGGCTTTCGGTAAACCGGCTGTATTCCACACAGCCTTCGGTAAACAGAAGCAGTTTATCCGGGTGGGCGAGGTGTGTAAGCTCCACAGCCTCGAAGTGATCGCCGCTGTACCAGTGGAAAGCGACGGCGGCGACCGACGCGTCGGTCAGCGGGTCCGCGAGAATCTCCCGGCTGCGGTCAAACATCCGCTCCTTATTATGGTCCCACAGGGCGATGCCCACGTCCAGCCCGGCGGCGCGCAGGGCGGGGGAGAGATAGTCGCGCACAAAATCGCGTTCCTCTTGGGCGGTATACACACAGCTGTCCCACGCCTGCACCGCTTTAGGCTCGTTCTGGGTGCTCACGGTCAGCGGGTGAACGCCACGATCCATCAGCATCCCGATGTATTTGGCGATATACCTGGCCCATGCGTCCCGATACTGCGGCAGCAGCGATCCGCCGCCGTTGCGCTGTCCGTTGGTTTTCATAAAGGCGGGCGGGCTCCACGGGGCGAGCAGCATCCGGATATCCCGCCCCGCGATTTCCTGCGCGCGGCGCAGGTGGGGCAGCAGGCAGGTTTCGTCGTGCTGAAGATTCATGGTGGAAAAATCCGTATCGTTGGGGTCGGTTACGGCGCAATAGTTGCCAAGGCTGAAATCACAGCTGTCGATGGAAGCGCGGCCCAGCGTATACCCCAGTCCGTCCCGGCTGAAATACCCCTGTAAGATCGCCTCGCGCTTTTCCGGAGGTAACTGGTTGAGCACCGATCCGGCCGCCTCGGTAAACGCGCCGCCAAACCCCAGCAGGGTTTGAAATCGCATTTCCGGGTACAGGTTGATCAGCGGGGTTTCCGTTTGCAAATCCGGGATAAAGCTTGCCTTGGCGGTGGTTTGAACCGGTTCGTTATCCTGCCAGAGAGTCGTATACAGTTGCATATGGGTTAATCCTTTCCGTTTTCAAGTGATCCCGCGCACAAAATAGTCCTTTCCGCCAAAGGGCGGCAGGCTGGCGGCAAAAAAACGCTGGGGCTGGATGCGTTGTAGAAATAGCCGCTGGCGCGCCATGCTGAAAGTATCATACCACGAAAACCAACCCACATACAAGGGAGGGCATCGCGGGAGCCGGGTTTGCATTGGGGCGTGGCGCAAAGCCCGGGGCTGTGGCCCGGTAACAATTCCTTTTTTCTGCGTGTAAAAAGCTTTCCGAAGATTGCATTTTTCGCTTTACAAACGAAAGAAATTATGGTATATTCTTTTCCGTTGCGGGGCATTAGCGCAGTTGGTAGCGCACAACACTGGCAGTGTTGGGGTCAGGAGTTCGAGTCTCCTATGCTCCACCAA
>JAEWYP010000007.1 GCA_023395615.1 Bacillota bacterium | reverse complement strand
TACCGTGAACGAAATACTCGCGTTCTTTCGCCATCACGTCTTTTTTCTTTTTGCTCATGGCGCGCCGCACCAGATCGCTTCGCCCGTAGGAGTATCCGGCCAGATCGCGAACGATCTGCATCACCTGCTCCTGATAGACCATGCAGCCGTAGGTAACGTCCAGAATGGGCTTAAGCAGGGGCGTGGCGTACTGCACCGACGCCGGGTCGTGCTTGCCCGCGATGTAGCGGGGAATGCTTTCCATAGGGCCGGGGCGATACAGCGATATGGCCGCGATGATGTCTTCAAAGCATTCCGGACGCATGTTTTGCAAAAACGCGCGCATCCCGCCGGATTCCAGCTGGAATACCCCGTCGGTGTCGCCCTGCGAGATCATCTCGTACACCGCCGGGTCGTCCAGCGGAATCTCTTCGGCTTTCATATCCACGCCAATCTGGCGCATCAGGTCCAGCGCGTCGCGGATCACGGTCAGGGTGCGCAGACCCAGAAAGTCCATCTTCAAAAGCCCCAGGTGTTCCAACGTTCCCATGGGGTACTGGGTGGTTACCACTTCGTCGTTCACCTGCAGGGGCACGTAATCGGTCACGGGGCGCGCGGTAATCAGCACGCCTGCCGCGTGGGTGCTGGCGTGGCGTGGCATCCCTTCCAGCGCCATGCTGGTTTCGATCAGCTGCGCAACGGCAGGGTCGGTATTGACCATTTCGTGCAGCTGGGGGCTGATCTGCACCGCCTTTTCCAGCGTCATATCCAGCGCGAAGGGAATGGCTTTCGCCACCTGATCCACCGCCGCGTAGCTCATACCCATTGCGCGGCCCACGTCGCGCACCACGGCCTTGGCTTTCATGGTGCCGAAGGTGATGATTTGCGCCACGTGATCCGCGCCGTACTTGCGGGTTACATAGTCGATCACTTCCTGCCGCCGTTCGTAGCAGAAGTCCACGTCGATATCCGGCATGCTCACGCGTTCGGGGTTCAGGAAACGCTCGAACAGAAGGTTGTATTGTAACGGGTCCAGCATGGTGATTTTTAGCGTATAGGCCACGATGCTGCCCGCGCCGCTTCCGCGCCCCGGGCCGACCATGATGCCGTTGCGCTTGGCATAGTCGATGAAATCCCAGACGATTAGGAAGTAATCCACAAAACCCATCTGGGAGATCACATCCAGCTCGTAGGCAAGGCGTTTACGCGGCTCGCTTTCCGGGTCGTCCGCCTGCGCGGGGTAGAAACGGCGCATGCCCTCCATGCAAAGGCGGGTAAGCATTGCAAGCGGCGTTTCACCGGTTTCGATGGGAAAATTGGGTAAGTGACGGGTCGAAAAATCGAACTCCACGTTGCAACGCGCGGCGATTTCGGCGGAGCGTTCCACCGCATCGGCCAGCGAGGGGAACAGCGCCAGCATTTCCTGCTCGCTCTTTACGTACAGCTCTTCGGTATCCATGCGCATGCGGGTTTCATCCTGAAGGGTTTTACCGGTCTGTACGCACATCAGCACTTCCTGCGCAGCGGCGTCTTTGCGGGTGAGGTAATGGCAGTCGTTAGTTGCAATCAGCGGGATGCCCGTTTCACGGGAAAGCGCCACCAGCTCCGGCAGAACCTGTTTTTCCTCCGGAATTCCGTGATCCATAATTTCAATAAAGTAGTTGCCCACGCCGAACATCTGCTGCATGTTCAGCGCATAGGCGCGCGCGTCCTCTCGGCGGCCCTGCAAAAGCAGTTTGGGCAGGTCGCCGCTCAGGCAGGCGCTTAAGCAGATCAGCCCTTCGGTATGCTCCTTCAGCAGTTTGTAGTCCAGCCTTGGGCGGTAATAGAACCCCTCAGTAAATCCGGCGCTGATCAGCTTGGTTAAATTGCGGTATCCGGTCTGGTTTTCGCACAGGAGGATCAGATGGCTGTATTCCCGGCTGATCACCGTTTTATCAAAGCGGTCGGGGCAGATATAAGCCTCGCAGCCGATAACGGGATGAATCCCCGCTTCCTTGCAGGCTGAATAAAAATCAACCGCGGCGTACATCACGCCATGGTCGGTTACGGCACATTGTGACTGCCCCAGTTCTTTCAGGCGCGCCACCAGGGGTTTGATACGGCAGGCACCGTCCAGCAGGCTGTATTCGGTATGCAGATGTAAATGGGCAAAGGCCATATAACGCCTCCTGCGGGGTTTTGCAAAGCGGGGGAATGGACCGCTTCTACGAAGTATACCGCAAACACAGCGAAGCGGCAAGCCCGGCTTGCCGCCGCCTGCCCGCCTGTGCTATACTGAACATAGCCTTTTCGGACAGAGAAACAGAGGAAGAACGGAGGCGGCGCATGGCGTTTTTTGACACGGACAAAGCAAGCGTACTGTGGGACGCCGTAGCGCTGCCAAACGCTTTTATCTGCGAATACATGCCCTCCGCCCCCGAAGGGTATGTGAAGGTCTACCTATACGGGCTGATGTACGCACGTTTTCCCGCAGCGGGCGAAGGGTTGACGACCGAAGCGCTGGCAAAAGAGCTGGGCGTGGAGGAAAACGAGGTGCTGGCGGCTTTCCAGTATTGGGAGCGCTGCCGGTTGGTGACCCGCACGCAGGATCAGCCGCCGCGCTTTACCTACTTAAACGTGCAGCAGGCAATGATGGGGCGACAGGCCGTGCCCGCCGACGAAGCCTATATGCAGTTTGCGCAGGCGCTATACGCTATCTTTGGTGACAAGCGCAAGCTGCACGGCGGTGAAACCCAGCTCTGCTACGAGTGGGTGGAGCAGCTGGGCCTGCCACGCGAAGTTGTGCTGATGCTGGTGCAGCATCTGGCCACAACGCGCGGGGTGAATTTCAGCTTCAAAGAGGCGCAGAAGCTGGCGGTAGAGCTGACGGAACGCCATATTCTGACAGTGGAAGACGCGGAGCAGTTTTTCGCCCGCAGCCAGGCCGCGTGGGACGGTACCCGTAAAATTTTGCGCCGCATGAGCAAGTTCCGCGCGCCGACAGTGGATGAGATCGACCTGTACCTGAAATGGACGAAGGAATGGGGGTTTGCGCCTAAAGCGGTAGAAGCCGCCTGTGCCGAAATGACAGGCGGAGACCCAAGTTTTAAATATCTGGACAGCATCCTGCGCGGCTTACACGAGCGCGGCGATCGGGAAAAGACAAGTGCGGAGCAATTGAGTCGGCAGCTGGAAAAAGAGAAAGACGAAGCGGCGCTGATCCGTGAAGTACTCAACGCGGCGGGCCTGACCGCTAACGCCAACCTGGCGACCGTACGTGAGGTATACCGCAGCATGCGCGAGCAACTGCCGCATGAAACCATCGTGCTGGCCGCCAAAGAAATCAGCCGAAAGAAAAAGACGCAGTCACTGGATAAGCTGGCTGAACTGGCGCAGGCGTGGAGCGCGCGCGGGCTGACCGACGCGCGGGAGGTGCAGCGTTATCTTGCGCAGGTGAAGGAGCAAAACATCCGGTTGAAAGAGCTGTTTACCCGTATCGGTCGGGATACGGCTCCGACCCCGTCTGACAGAGCTCTGCTTGCCAAATGGCAAAACGAATGGAAGTTTTCCGACGCACTGCTGGATGCGGTTGCCGATTTCTCGGTTGGGAAAACTGCGCCTATGGCTTTTATGGATAAGATTCTTGCTGATTATCACGATACGGGAGTCGCATCTGTGGAAGCGGCGCGCGAGGACCACCAGAAACACCTCGCGGCATATCAGCAACCGGAGAAGCCGGCAGGCAAACCCGGCAAAACCGTGATCGAGCAGCGCTATGAGCAACGGGAATACGACCCGAAGAAGTATGTGGATCTGACGCCGAAGGAAATTGAGGAGGCGTTGAGGAATGACACGTGATCAGCTGGTCTTGCAGATGCAACAGGAATATGCGGCGCGCCGGGAAGAAAACCTGCGTGCTTACGATGAAAAAACAACAGCGGCCTGCGAACGTTGCCTCGGCCTGCGAACCTTGCTGAACGCGCGGCACGAAACGCTGATGAACGGCCTGCGGGAAGCAATGTACCCGCAGCAAAAACGTGACAATGCGAATGCGGGGCTGCCCGGAACGCTGAATGACTATAACCGGAAAATCGCGGACGCGCTGCGGGCGGCAGGCCTGCCCGCGGACGCGCTGGCACCGGTATATACCTGCCCAATTTGCAGGGACGAAGGGTATATATACGAACCGACACGCAGAATGTGCCGCTGCTTTGAAACCGAACTGAACCGACGCATACTTAACGAGTTGGGCCTGCAAAAGGAACAGACGTTTGAGAATTTCAACGAAGCGTATTTCGACAGCACGCCGATTATCAACAAGGTGAGCCAGCGCACGCAGATCCAATCCATCCGGAAAATCTGCGAGCGTTACGCCGACACATACCCGGAAACGGATGCCAATGACCTGTTTTTTACCGGGAAGAGCGGGCTGGGGAAAACCTATCTGCTGCAAGCGATTGCCCACCGGGTAACGGAACGCGGATACGGCGTGCAGTACCTGAGCGCGTATAAGCTGCTGGACGTGATGCGCAAGGCCTATTTTGAAAATAACACCGACCTGCTCAAACCCCTGATGGAGGCGGAACTGCTGCTGATTGACGACCTGGGCACCGAACCGCTGATGGAAAACATCACCGTTACACAGCTGTTTAACCTGCTGAACGAACGGCAGAACGCAGACCGGCATACCATTATCTGCACAAATCTCAACATGGTGGAGATGAAGACGCGTTATACTGAACGGATCACCTCCCGCCTGCTGGACGAACGCCGCTGCAAAATCTTGAAATTTATCGGTGAGGACATCCGCGAAAAACTGGGGCAGACGGAGGGCGGCAACACATGAACATCCAGATTTACGTGAATAAAAAAAATCCGGATGTTTTAAAGGCGGAACGGTTTTTCAAAGAACGTCGGGTGCTCTATCAGCTGGTGGATTTAAAAAAGCATAAGCTGGGGGAGCGTGAGCTGCAACTGTTCGCCCGTGCCGCCGGAAGCGCTTCCGCGCTGGTGGATCGCGCCGGGATGAAGGCGCTGGAACGCCCCGTGGCCCACATGACGACTGACAGCCTGATCGTAAGCGAACTGATGAATGATCCGTCGGCGTTGGTAAGCCCCATCGTGCGCAACGGCAGCGCCGTTACCGTCGGCGTGGACGAGGTTGCCTGGAACCGCTGGCTGGAAACGGGAAAATAGCCCGATACCGACGCGATTGAAAAACAAGGAGGCCTCCTGTATGAGAAAACCTTCTATCAGCGCTAAATACATCACGTTATCGGCGATAATTGCCGCGCTGTACGCGGCAATCACCCTTCTTTTCGCTCCCATCAGCTATGGCCCGGTACAGTTTCGGATATCCGAAGCCCTCACACTTCTTCCGGTGCTGTTTCCGCAGGCGATTCCCGGACTTACGTTGGGTTGCCTGATCGCAAACCTGCTGGGAAGCGCAACTCCGTGGGACGTGATTTTCGGGACACTGGCAACCCTGCTGGCCGCACTGCTGACGCGGCGTTGGCGGAAGAACCTGTGGCTGGCGGCTGCGGCGCCCGTGCTGTGCAATGCCATCATTATCGGGGTGGTGCTGCATTTCACACTGGCAGACGCACTGCTGATCCCAACAATTCTTAGCGTGGGGTTGGGCGAGGCGGTTGTGGTTTACGCACTGGGCATTTCGATGATTATGGCGTTCAAACGTTCACCCAAAATGCTTCAGTTCGCTGAAGACCCGAAACAAATTGTAAAATAAACCCCATAACCTGCCTGCGTGTTCCGAACGGCAGCCCGAAACACGCGAAAACAGGCTTTTCAGTAACGAAACGCAGGAAACCGCAGACGTTTTTCCGCTTGACAGCGCGCTTGCCCTGCCCTATACTTCATCCGTATTCCGGCAAGGGGTGTGAAAGCGCTTGCCGAAACGCGCACGCCGCGATGAAGGCGATTCATCCGGGCATGAAAGGCCAAGGAGGAAACCCTGAAATGGATTGGATGACGAAACGAATTTTCAGCATGATGGTATGTGCTGTGCTCTTGTTCAGCCTGCCGATGGCGGCGCTGGCAACAGAAACGACGGCAACAGCAGCTCCGGACAGCACCGACAGCGCTACTTCCACGGCGCAGGGGGATGTGGACCAGAGTATCGCAGATAACCCGGATTTATCGGATGCTGAGAAACAGCAGTGGACGCAGTGGGCCAACGACGAAGCGACAAATGCGGACCCCAACGGCGACCTGACGGACACGCTGCAGGACGCGATTGACGACAGCGATCAGACCGGGGACGTGGATATCAGCGATCTTGAGCTGAACGACGCGCTTCCCTCCAATGTGATCAATATTTTGCTTTTGGGTGTGGATAACCGCTCGGTGGATCTCCGAACCGGATTGAGCGACGCGGTAATAATCTGCTCGCTGAACACGGACGACGGCAGCGTAAAACTGACCAGCATTACCCGCGACACCGAAGTAGTGATCCCTGGTTATAAAAATACCAAGCGAATCAACTGCGCTTTCAAATTTGGCAGCAAAGATGGCGACCTTACCAAGGGCGCGGCGCTGGCGATGAAGACGGTGAACCGCAATTTTCAGATGAATATCCAGCGGTACGTGGTAGTAAATATCCATGGGCTGGCCAGCATCATCGACGCGCTGGGCGGCGTGGATTTGGATATGACCACTAAGGAAGCCAGCCGGATTAACTTTGAATTGCGCAAGGAACCCATGGACAAGGTGAAGCGCGCTAAGGTGGAAGCTATCGACGGCGTGCAGCATCTGGACGGGATGCAGGCGGTAACCTTCGCCCGCATTCGCGGGATCGACAACGATTTCATGCGTACCCAGCGCCAGCGGAAACTGCTGGAAACCTTGATGGACCAGGTAATGAAAGATATCGACATGACCAAGATGGTGAACCTGATCAAGACGGCGCTTCCGTACGGAGCGACTAACCTGACAGCCGCCGATATGCTCAGCTTAGGCAGCCTTGTGATCGGCGGAACCGCGATGAGCAACTTAAAGAGCGGCGGAAATGTGCTGGAACAGTTCCGCGTGCCGATGGATGATACGTGGAAGTATAAGAATGACAATGGAGCGACGCTTACGGCATTCCGCAGCGCGGAAAAGGAAAAGATGAACATCGAGGAAATGCAGAAGTTCATTTATGGCCAGTCCTATTATAAAGACTGAGAATTCTCATTGAGAAGTAGGGCCGGGAAGCAAATTCCCGGCCCTGCTTTTCACACAACCGATTTTCTGACGAATCGGGTCACTCTGATCAGTCGCCCTTACTCCGCCTGCTTTTCGACAATTGCGTGGTGAATGGCTTGCGCAGCGCGCTTGCCTGCGCCCATCGCAAGGATGACCGTTGCGGCACCTGTAACAGCGTCCCCGCCTGCATAAACATTGTTGCGGCTGGTCAATCCATCGTCACCGTTTACGATAATGCAGCCATGGCGATCGGCAGCCAGCCCTTCGGTTGTGCGGAGAAGCAGGGGATTAGGCTGTGTGCCGATTGCGACAATCAGCGTATCAATATTCAACGTAAAACCACCGTCGGGTTTTGGCAGGGGTTTGCGCCGCCCGCTGGCATCCGGTTCGCCCAGCGTCATTTCCTCACAGCGAACGCCGGTTACCCAACCCTTTTCATCCCCCAGCACTTCAACGGGGTTGGAAAGCATGCGGAACTCAATACCTTCCTCCTGCGCGTGCGCCACTTCTTCCGCACGGGCGGGCAGTTCCGCCATGCTGCGGCGATAGATAATGGTGACGCTGTCGGCACCCAGCCTTCTTGCGCAGCGCGCCGCATCCATGGCTACGTTCCCTCCGCCCACAACCGCTACCGAGAAACTTTGCTGGATCGGGGTGCGGCTGCCCGGCTGATACGCTTTCATCAGGTTGATTCTGGTCAGATACTCGTTAGCGCTGTATACGCCTTTTAAATTCTCTCCGGGAATCCCCATAAAGCGGGGAAGGCCGGCACCGGTACCGATAAAAAGAGCTTCATATCCCATTTCGAAAAGTTCGTCAACGGTAAGCGTTCGGCCGATTACCACATCGGTTTCGATCTTGACCCCCAGCGCCTGTAACCCTTCAATTTCATGGCGCACGATGGCTTTTGGCAGCCGAAATTCCGGAATGCCGTATACCAGCACGCCCCCCGCCATATGCAAAGCTTCGTATACGGTTACCTGATACCCGAGCCGTGCCAGATCACCCGCGCAGGTTAACCCGCTGGGACCGGCGCCGATGACCGCTATGCGATGACCGTTATATGCGATCGGGCGCTGCGTATCTGTTCGGTTTTCGCGATGCCAGTCCGCCACAAAGCGTTCCAGACGGCCAATTCCAACGCTTTCGCCTTTGATACCCCGTACGCATACCCCTTCGCATTGCGTTTCCTGTGGGCATACGCGTCCGCACACGGCGGGCAGCGAGGTACAGGCGCTTAATACGGCGTAAGCGCCTTCCATATCTTCCTGTGCGACTTTTGCGATAAACCCGGGGATGTCTATCCCGACGGGACATGCGCCGACGCAGGGACGGTTTTTACAGTTCAGGCATCGGCGGGCTTCCGCAACTGCCATGTTATAAGTATAGCCAAGCGCAACCTCATCGAAGTTATTCTTACGTTCTTCCGGGGGCTGGGTTGGCATTTGCGTTTGATAAGGGCTCATGTTACGCTCCGGCATTCTGGCGATCCTCCTTAGGGAAAAGCTTGCAGGCGGTTTCGCGGGCATGTTGCTCAAATTCGCGGTACATTTCCCCGCGTCGCATTGCTTCGTCGAAATCCACCTGATGCCCGTCGAAATCCGGACCATCCACACAAGCGAATTTTGTTTCGCCGCCTACGGTCAGCCTGCAGCCACCGCACATGCCGGTGCCATCGACCATAATCGGGTTCATGCTGACGATGGTTTTCACGTTATACTTTTTCGTGGTAAGGCTTACGAATTTCATCATCACCAGCGGGCCGATCGCGATGACTTCGTCATATTGGTTCCCGGCAAGGATCAGCGCTTCCAGCGCGTTGGTTACAAGGCCTTTTTCTCCGTAACTGCCATCGTCGGTCAGCAGATGCAGCTCGTCACTGATCGTACGGAATTCATCTTCCAGAATCACTAAATCACGGGTACGGAAACCAACGACGCAGTGTACCACCGCGCCTTGCATATGCAGTTTCTTGGCGATGGGGTAGGCGATAGCACTGCCAACGCCGCCACCGACAACACACACCTTATGGAGCCCTTCGGTTTCAGTCGCCTTGCCGAGCGGGCCGACCAGATCCTGCAAACGTTCTCCAACCTGCATGCGGCCCAACTCCATCGTTCCGGCGCCCACCAGCTGGAAGATCAGCGTAATGCTGCCACCCGCGCGGTCATAGTCAGCAATGGTTAATGGGATACGTTCGCTATCCGTACCGGCGCGAAGAATCACAAATTGCCCCGGTTCGGCTTTTTGCGCAATCAAGGGGGCATGTACAGAAATGCGTACTACGGTTGAATTCAGTTCCTGTCTGGACAGTATTTCAAACATTTTTAACCTCGTATTCTCCTTAGCGCACTGCGACGCACTCGATCTCTACCAGCCCGCCAAGAGGTAATGCGGCGACCTGAACGCAGCTGCGTGCGGGATAATCGTTAACAAAGTAACTGGAATAAACCGCGTTCACAGCGGAAAAATCACTCATGTTCGTAAGGAAGATAGTTGTTTTAACAATGTTTTGATATCCAAGCCCTTTTGTTGCAAGTACAGCGCCCAGATTTTTCATGGAGCAATGGGCCTGGCGTTCCACTCCGTCGGCCAGCTTCCCGGTCTCCATATCAATCCCCAGTTGGCCGGAGGTATAAACCATATCCGTTGTGGCGATTGCCTGTGAATAGGGACCAACCGCTTTTGGCGCGGATGTGGTAAACATTACTTCCTTCATTTCCATTCCTCCCTAAACCTGAATAGCGTTGTACACAAAATACAACGAGTCCATTGTAGCATCAGGAGCAAATGAATGTAAAGGCTTGCGGGTACTTTGATATCGTTATTAAAATGTCAAAAACGATGACGCCTGCCGTGCAGGAAGATTCCGGAGATTCCATTTTCACTGTTTTATGAAATAAAACCCTGTGATTTTTCATATTTCGCTCTTGCTTTTTCGGCGGGTTTTTGTTATAGTATATTCCGCTGGCAAGAAAGACAGCAACCCAATACAACGAATCAATATGGGGCATTAGCGCAGTTGGTAGCGCGCTACATTCGCATTGTAGAGGCCAGGAGTTCGAATCTCCTATGCTCCACCAGACGGACCAGCGTTCGAACATTTCGTTCGGGCGCTGGTTTTCTGTTGGGCAGAACATATTATGAGACCGATAAAATAGCACTTGTTCTTCAAACGGGATTCTGCTATGATAATATACAATATGAGGGAAATATGCCTTCCGGCCTCATAAAACGAGAAGCGATGTACTTCGGTTGTCCGCGCAAGAACCGATGCAAAACAGGGGCTTCGTAAGGGCGGACGGCAGATAAAACGGCTGATTGCAGAGAATCTAGGTGAAGGCGATTGAACATGATTTCAAATGTCGAAATGGATATCTTCGGCATCATCGTCCTGTTCTTTTTCTGGCATAACCAACAACGTTCGGGTAGCCTTTCTCTGGATGATCAACTATTTAATAACATCTTGATTTTCACCATTGTGGAGCAGTTGATGGACGCAGGCCAATGGGCATTGGATGGCGCCCATTTTTCCGGAGCGTATCAGCTTCAGATTTTAAGCTACTCTTTGGGCTACGCGGTTGCCCCGGTCATCACATGCCTGTGGGTCATGTACTGCGACATTCGTGTGAACATGGATGAACACGGTCTGAAAAAGCGTATGCCGATATATCTCCTACCAATTTTGCTTAACACGCTTCTTCTTATTGCCAATCTCTTTACCCCGCTTGTTTTCAGGATCGACGACGCGCGTATCTACCACCGTGACCGTTTTTTCTGGGTATATATGGTGCTGATGTACCTTTATGGGCTCTATTCGTTGATACTGGCGGTGCGGAAAATCCGCCAACCCAATCCTTCAGCGGAACGGGCGGAATTTCGGTATATCGCGGCGTTCATGATCCTGCCTCTTGTTGGCGGTATTCTTCAATGGGCATATTATGGGCTTTCAATCATTTGGTTATGTATGACGCTATCCATTATCATGGTGTATACGAAAGTGCTCAGCCGTCAGATCCTGACAGACCCGCTGACAGGGCTTAACAACCGGCGCAAGTTGAACCAGTATCTGGGTATGAAAATGAACGCGACGGAAACAAACCAAACGCTGTTTTTAATGATCATGGACGCGGATGATTTTAAATGTATCAATGATCGATATGGACATACGGCCGGAGACCGCGCGTTAGTGACCATTGCTGAAATCCTTAAGACAGTTTGCTCGCGCCGGGGTTATTTTTTAGCCAGACTGGGAGGGGACGAATTTCTGGTGATCGGTCACGATCAGGATGATATGAACCCCAAGATGCTCTCCGAACAGATTGAGAAAAAGATAAAGGATTTTAACGCAACGAATACAGAGCCATTTCAGCTGTCACTAAGCATCGGCTGGTCATACTTCCTCCCCGAGGAAAGGATGACAGCCGACGGGTTGCTCAATGCGGCAGACCAAAGCATGTATCAGCTGAAACATAGCAAACGGATCCGTTCGACTCTGCCAAACAGAACGTGTAACGGATTCCAGAATGAATAGTAGCGATGGTTCTGGATGAAATGACGCTATGAGTTTTTCTTTCGGATATATGTATTGAGTTGATTATCCTTTTTGATAACACAACCATTAATTGCATAATAATAATAAATAAAGGAAATTTCCAGGAAACCGGCTAACGGGTGGAAGACGTGCCGCAAACATGTTATAATCAATATCGGATCAGGGCAACACTCAACCAATTGTATATGATCGGGCGAAACTTTCCTCTGGCAAAACGGGAAATCAGGTTTACGCCTCCCGATTTACATCAGTCCGACGGCTTGTTCCAAAGAGGTTCTGCGAAAGTGGCATTGCGTAAAATTATGAGAAAAAGGAAACCTTAGTATGATACAAAGTGAATCGGATCAAGCGGGGAAGGCATCTCCTTTATTTTCTCTGATTATGCCAACATATAACCGCAGATATTGTATCGAACAGGCAATCCTCTCTGTTTTATCCCAGACATATGACCGATATGAGCTGATTATCGTGGATGACGGTTCCACGGATGATACGGACGTTTTGATACGCGAACGATTTCAAGCGGAAATCGATACGGGTAAAATACGATATATCCGGCGTGCGACCAATCAGGGCGTGTGTATTTGCAGAAACCTTGGCCTTGAACTTTCTCAGAACGAATGGATCGGTTATCTGGACTCTGACAATACATTGCATACCGACTTTTTATCTGTGTTTGCTAAAGCGATATGTCAGCATCCCAAGGATAAAACGTTCTATGCGAACTGGCACCGGAGAAAGACAGATAAAAACGGAATCTGGTATTATGGGCCGTTTTCGTATGAAGTTTTAAAAAAAGGCAATTATATTGATATGGGGATCTTCGTTCATCACCGCTCGTGTTATGAAAAGCTGGGCGGTTTTGACACCAACCTGAAACGGCTGGTGGACTGGGAACTGATCCTGCGCTACACAAAGGAGTATCCGCCTGTCTCCCTGCCGGATGTTGTGATGGAATATGACGATTTGGAAACCAACCCTCGCATTACTCAAAAGGAGAATTACCGCATCGCTTATAACTACATCACATCGCTTTATGACCCGGATATTATCCGGATCAGCGTAGTGATTGTGTGTTACCAGCAGGAAGCGTTTATCACAGAAGCCATAGAAAGCGTACTGAAACAACAGGGACAGTTTTGGCTGGAAATTATCGTTTCGGACGATGGCTCTACGGACGCGACCCCGACCATCCTGGCGGAATACGCTGAGAAGTACCCAACATTGATTCGGAATCTTTCCCAAAAGAAAAACAGGGGGATATCTGAAAATTACAAACGATGCTTTGCCGCTGCACGGGGGCAGTATGTTGCGGTTCTTGAGGGGGATGACTTCTGGCTTTCGCAGGACAAACTATCCAGACAATCGCTATTCCTGGAAAATTATCCTGAAAGTACGATGGTGTTTAATGCGATTTTGACACAGGACGAACAAGGAAACCGAGCCAGAATTGACCGGCAGCAGAAGATTTTCCACAACCGCCTGTCGGGGTATGATTTGATTGCCGACCGTTACCTTAACCCGATTATCAACCTGTCCAGTTGTATGTTTCGTACGCAGATCATGCAGCAGCTGCCAAATGAATTGTATACCGGAAGACTCTCCGAAATACCGCTGGCATTTTATCTGGAACAACTCGGTACGATTGGCTTTATTGCCCGAACAGATAGCGTGTACCGAATCCACAGCGGAGGCGTATGGCAGGGAAAAACGGAGGAAGAGAGATTCCGTGAGGGGCTGGGTATACGGGAAAGAGCCTTCCGTGCTGCTGCGCCGCGCTATCGCAGGCTGTTGGGGAATACGATATATCGAGAGTATGTCTCAAAACCGAATTATGAGCAATGGGTATCCGAGAAGACGCGGAACGAAGTTAAGCTGATATTGGAGACGGCGAATGCAGAACCCCCGACAGCCATGGGAATTTTTTGCGTGAAAGCGAAACAGAAGGCAGACAGAATTTTCACGCCCGAGGGATTGGAATGGTTAACGAAATCTGTGGATCGGTTATACCTGGTGGTGTTGGGCGAGATGTCGGAGCTGGAGGCAGAAGCCGCTTTGCAGTATAACTTGCCTACGATCAAACTGGGAGAACGAAATTCGTTTCCTACGTTGGGAACGATTCAGCTGGATTATCTTTCCCCGAGTGAGCCTGCCCTGTACGATGAAGTGCTGACGCTGAACCTGTATGCAACAACAGAGGCGATCAAGGTACGCGTGCAGGAAAGACAGGAGCGCCTGACTGCCCAGCAGATCGAAGCCAGTTATGCCGGGAAACCGCTAAAAAAGGCATGGCGATATTATCGCAGGAACGGTATAAAGAAAACGGTGAAAAGGTTCTTTGAAAAAGTGAGCAACCGACTGAAACGAGAAAACAAGTAACGGTTAGTCCGGAATCACCGGTATAAAGCCCCGATCCGACTTGTGCTTTGTATGCGTACAAACAATCCAACGCGTCAACCGAATGATTACCGAAACGATGGCTCGATATTTTATATTTCAGAAAAGGACGCGATCAGATGACAAGGGAGTTTGAAAAGATTAAAATCGCCGTTGCCGGAACAGGATATGTCGGTTTATCCAACGCGATTCTGCTGGCGCAAAACGCCGAGGTTACCGCAGTTGATATTCTGCCCCGGCGGGTTGAGCAAATTAATGCGAGAATATCGCCGATCGTGGATCGTGAGGTGGAGGAGTATCTGGCGCATCATCCGTTGAATCTGACAGCCACCACAGACGCAGAAGCCGCGTATGCGAACGCAGACCTCGTTGTGATTGCGACCCCGACGAATTACGATCCTGTGAAAAACTATTTCGATACCAGTTCGGTTGAGAACGTGCTGGAAAGCGTAATGACTGTCAACCCTGATGCGATTCTCCTGATCAAGTCTACGGTGCCGGTAGGATATACCGAATCGGTCAGCAAACGGTATAGCTGCGATCATATCCTCTTTTCGCCGGAGTTCCTCCGGGAAGGAAAGGCGCTTTATGATAACCTGTACCCCAGCCGCATCATTATGGGCGTTCCGGAAGGAAATCGACGGTTGAACGAGGCGGCGGAGACCTTTGTTTCGCTGATGAAGAAGGGCGCGTTGAAACAGGATATCGAAACCCTTTATATGGCTCCCACGGAGGCCGAAGCGGTCAAACTGTTCGCCAATACCTATCTGGCACTGCGCGTCAGTTTCTTTAACGAACTGGACACCTATGCCGAAGTGCGCGGGTTAAATACAAAAAACATCATCGAGGGCGTTTGCCTGGACCCGCGCATCGGCACGCATTACAACAACCCTTCTTTTGGTTATGGCGGCTATTGCCTGCCCAAAGATACAAAGCAACTTTTAGCGAACTATAGCAACGTGCCCAATAATATCATCGGGGCGATTGTGGACGCGAACCGCACCCGCAAGGATTTTATCGCGGAACGAATTCTGGCGCGGAACCCGAAGGTGGTCGGCATCTATCGGTTAACGATGAAAGCCAACTCCGATAACTTCCGGCAGAGTAGCATACAGGGCGTGATGAAACGGATTAAAGCCAGAGGCGTGGAAGTGATTGTGTATGAACCGACGCTTACGGTCGATCAGTTTTTCAACAGCCGTGTATATAAGGATTTGAATCAGTTTTTATATGAAAGCGACGTGATCGTTGCTAATCGGTATGAGGATGTTCTGGCGGGGGTACGGGAGAAAGTGTATACGCGGGATATCTATTTCCGCGATTGACCGGAGTACGTTGCTTTTTACAAACCGCTACCGATAACACTGCCGATAAGAGAAGGCTGAATACAAGAGCATAATATACCTGCAGATTTTCATTGAACTGAACGCCGGATTCCCTTATAATTGTTCTATAAGTGAACATGTGGGAGATATTCCCGGTGCTCTGTGAAACCGGAAGGAAGGCGTAAGGTGTGAAACTGACCCTGCAGGAATACCGAACAATTGTGGATAACGCTCCGAATCTGATCTGGCGGGCCGGCACAGATACAAAGTGCAATTTCTTTAATAAAACATGGTTAGCCTTTACCGGCCGTACGATGGAACAGGAATTGGGCGAAGGATGGGTGGAGGGTGTTTTTGCCGATGACGTGGAGCGATGTGTTCAAACATATCTGGAAGCGTTTGCAAACCGCAAACCCTTTGAAATGGAATATCGTCTGCGGCGGCACGATGGGGAGTGGCGGTGGATCAGTGATCACGGCGCACCCTACCATGGAGAGGACGGATCGTTCGCTGGCTATATCGGAAGTTGCATGGATGTAACGGATCGGGTGGAAGGAAATCTGTACAAGGAGCAGGCACAACGAGACAGCCTCACGGGGGTTTACTCCAGACAGTATCTGCTCAGCCAGATCCAACGTTATGTGGAACGGACACGAAACCAGGGGGCTAAGCTTACGCTTGTCATGTTGGACATTGATCAGTTTAAACAGATCAATGATACATATGGGCATCTGACAGGCGATAAAGTGCTGAAAATGTTCGCGCAAACCGTTCAACACTACATTCGGGAAACCGACCTGCTGGGGCGTTACGGCGGAGACGAATTTGTGATTGCGTTCTGGAAAGCAGACAGAGAAACCGCTGAAAGTATTATTCAGCGGATTCACGATGGGCTTCGGGAAATCGCGCTGATCTCATCCGACGAAGATATTCTGTTAACGATGTGTTGCGGGTTGTGCGAGTACCGGGAGGAACAGACGGTTGAGGATATGCTGCACGAGGCGGATCGGGAAATGTATGTCCAGAAAAGAAATCGCCTGCCTGAAAACCGGCGGGAGGGCGACGAATAGTGGCAAACCGTAACCTCGTTTCCCTGCGGAAACGAGGTTTAAAATTCCATCCTACGGCAGTGAAGCAAATATGCCCATTACACCTGCTGATCGGATTTTCGCCCGGCAAGATAGTCTTCGTATTGTTTTGAGAAGTACGTAATTTTGCAGGATACCTTGTTAAGGTATCGATTCATTTCCGCGATGCGTGCCTCGACCTCGGCACGATGTTCCGTTAACATCTGGCAGCGTGCTTGTAACGTTTCGAGACCCTGCATGCTCAGCGTGACGAAATCCCGGATCTGTTTGATAGACATGCCGGTGTTTTTTAGGCAGCAGATCAGACCCAACCATTCCAGATCCTCGTCAGTATACCGACGGATGCCGCCTTTACTGCGGTGTATAGGCGGTAGAAGCCCCTCTTTTTCATAATACCTTAACACATTCGGAGACAGGCTGGAACGTTCTGCCGCGGCTTTTACCGTATATTCCATTGAAATTCCCCCCGTAAAAATGAGAATAAACCCTTGACTTCGCGTTAACATGAAGGTTTATCATCAGCATAGACAAAACATAAATCCCTGTCAAGCCTACCAAAGGAGGAATCACAATGATGAAATCGTTAACGGACAGCTATCGTCTTGCAAATGGTGTACAAATCCCTTGCATTGGGTTTGGAACATGGCAAACACCCAATGGCGACACGGCGGTATCGGCTGTCGCTACTGCGCTGGAAGCAGGTTATCGCCACATTGACACTGCGCAGGGGTATGGAAACGAACAGAGCGTGGGAATCGCCGTAAAACAAAGCGGGATCGACCGCAAAGAGCTGTTTATCACCTCCAAACTGAATAACCCGGAACATGGCTACGAAAAGACGCTTACCGCATTTACGGCGTCGCTGAAAAGACTGGATATGGATTACCTCGATCTGTTTTTAATTCATTGGCCCAATCCGATTGCATTCCGGGACCGCTGGGAAGAAGCGAACGCAGGGACCTGGAAAGCGTTTGAGGAGCTGTATCATGCCGGAAAAATCCGCGCAATCGGCGTGAGCAATTTCCGCCCGCACCATCTGGAAGCTCTGATGAAGACGGCCAGAATATCCCCGATGGTGAACCAGATTCGCCTGTGCCCGGGTGAAACACAGGATGAAACGGTCGAATACAGCCGCGCACACCATATTCTGCTGGAAGCTTACAGCCCGTTGGGCGTCGGGAGAATTTTCGACGTTCCGGAAATGAAAGCGCTGGCAGAAAAATATGGTAAGTCCATCGCACAGATTTGTATCCGGTGGAGCTTGCAAAGGGGGTACTTGCCCCTGCCCAAGTCGGTTACCCCTTCGCGAATTCGCGAGAATACCGATGTGTTTGGCTTTGAACTGGAACCGGAAGACGTTCAACTGATCGCGGATTTAAAAGGTTGCGTGGGGTACGCGGTAGACCCGGATACCATTACCTGGTGACGATGCCGTTGAGGCGGTAAAAGGAGGAGCCGAACGATGAGAACGATTCAATTGGGTCAATCCACCCTTCAGGTACCCACAATCGCAGTTGGCTGTATGCGTATCAGAAGCCTTGCCCCTGCTGAAGCGGAACGCTTTGTGAGCGCCGCGCTGGAGGAAGGAGCAAACTACTTCGACCATGCCGATATTTACGGAGATGGTTCATGCGAAACGATCTTCGCGCAGGCGGTGCATATGAGCGATACCGTGCGAGAAAAGCTGCTGATTCAAACGAAATGCGGTATCCGACGCGGCGTCGGGTTTGACTTTTCCAAAGAACATATTCTGGAAGCGGTGGAAGGAAGCCTGAAACGCTTAAAAACGGATTATCTGGACGCGCTTCTGCTGCACCGCCCGGATGCGCTGATGGAACCGGAGGAAGTAGCCGACGCGTTTGATACTCTGTACAGCAGCGGAAAGGTACGCTGGTTTGGCATGTCCAACCAAAACCCGATGCAGATGCAACTGCTGCAGAAATATATGCGCCAGCCGATCGTTGCCAACCAGTTGCAGTTGAGCATTACCAACGCGACGATGATTACCAGCGGCCTGCATGTGAACATGCTGTCCGACGACGCGCTGAACCGCGACGGGAGCGTGCTGGATTTCTGCCGATTGAACGACATCACAATCCAGCCCTGGTCGCCTTTCCAGTTTGGCTTTTTCGAAGGCGTATTTCTGGGCAGCGAGAAATATCCGGAACTCAACCGCAAAATTGATGAGCTGGCGGCAAAATACGCGGTCAGCAATACGACCATCGCCATGGCCTGGCTGCTCCGGCATCCGGCGAAAATGCAACCGATCACGGGCACGATGAATATTCAGCGGCTGAGAGATTGCGTAAAGGCAACGGAGATCCAGCTGACGCGACAGGAATGGTACGATATTTACAAGGCTGCAGGGAACACGCTTCCGTAAGGATTTAACAATCGCAGCTGCATATGCCAAAGAGCGGTGAGATGATAATCTCACCACTCTTTTGATCCGTTTTGCACTTTGAGGAACGAACTGATCCGGGCTTATTCACTAAACAGCGCGGTGGACAGGTAACGCTCGCCGGTATCCGGCAGCAGAACGACGATGGTCTTGCCCGCGTTTTCAGGGCGGGTGGCCAGTTTCCGCGCAGCCCACAGCGCCGCGCCGGAGGAGATGCCAACCAGTACGCCGTCGGTCTTGCCTACTTCACGGCCTGTCGCGAATGCGTCTTCGTTTTCCACGGGTAGGATTTCATCGTATATTTTCGTGTTCAGCACATCTGGTACGAAACCCGCCCCGATCCCCTGGATTTTATGCGCGCCCGCAGTGCCGGTGGAAAGAACGGGCGAGGATGCGGGTTCAACCGCTACGATTTTCACGTTCGGATTTTTCAACTTCAGGTATTCTCCAACGCCGGTAATCGTGCCACCGGTACCGACTCCGGCCACGAAAATATCTACTTTTCCGTCGGTGTCCTCCCAGATTTCCGGGCCTGTGGTAGCGCGGTGCGCGGCGGGATTGGCGGGATTCACGAATTGCCCGGGGATGAAGCTGTGCGGTATCTTTTCCGATAGTTCCTGTGCCCTTGCAATCGCGCCTTTCATTCCCTTTGCGCCTTCGGTCAGCACAATCTCCGCACCGTAGGCTTTCATCAGGTTACGGCGCTCGATGCTCATGGTTTCGGGCATGGTCACGATCATACGGTAGCCGCGAGCCGCCGCGATGGCCGCGAGGCCGATACCGGTATTGCCGCTGGTGGGCTCGATGATGACGGACTCCTTCGTAAGCACGCCGCGCGCTTCGGCATCGTCAATCATGGCCTTGGCAATACGGTCTTTCACGCTTCCGGCAGGGTTAAAGTATTCCAGCTTAGCCAGCACTTTCGCGCCCAGTGCGTGTTTCTTTTCAAAGTTACGCAGTTCCAGTAAAGGTGTTTTGCCGATTAACTGGTCGATCGATGTATAGATTTTTGACATGATGGTTCCTCCTTCACTTATGCCTTGATGGCCGCGAATCCCTGATCGAGATCCGTAAGAATATCTTCGATGTGTTCGGTGCCGATGGAAAGCCGCACTGTGTTGGGTTTGATGCCCGCTTTATACAGCTCCTGTGCCGACAACTGGGAGTGAGTCGTGGACGCGGGATGGATCACCAGTGATTTAACGTCGGCCACGTTAGCCAACAGAGAAAACAGTCGTAGTGATTCGGTAAACTTTCGTGCCTGTTCCTCGGTGCCCTTCAGTTCAAACGTAAATATTGATGCGGCTCCGTTGGGATAATAACGATCGTATAATTGTTTCGCCCTGCCCGTGGTGAGCGAGGGGTGGTTTACGCGTTCGACCCATGGGTGATAACGCAGATAATCCACAACTTTCAACGCGTTGTGCACGTGGCGTTCCACACGCAGGGAAAGCGTTTCCAGCCCCTGCAACAACAGGAATGAGTTAAACGGGCTGATGGCAGCGCCGGTGTCCCTCATCAGCGTTGTGCGCAATTTGATGATATAAGCCAGGTTACCTGCGGCCTGTGTGAACACCACTCCGTGGTAGGATGGGTTCGGCTGGCTGAGCCCTGGAAACTTATCGTTCTGCGCCCAGTCGAACCGGCCGCTGTCCACAATTACGCCGCCCATCACCGTTCCGTGACCGCCGATAAACTTGGTGGCCGAGTGGATTACGATGTCCGCGCCATGCTCTATGGGTCGAAACAGATAAGGTGTCGCAAACGTATTGTCGATCAGAACAGGGATACCGTTTTCGTGCGCAAGGGCGGATATGGCTTCCAGATCCAGCACATCGGAATTGGGATTGCCGAGCGATTCCAGAAAGAACGCTTTAGTATTGGGTTGGATCGCGTTCCGGAAGTTTTCGGGATCGCTGCCGTCCACAAACGTCGTTTTGATACCGGATTCAGCCAAAGTATTGGCAAACAGGTTGTAAGTGCCGCCGTATAATGTTTCAGACGATACAATGTGATCACCTGTGCGGGCGATGTTGCGAACTGCGTAATCGATCGCCGCAGCGCCGGAAGCGGTAGCAAGCGCCGCCGCGCCGCCCTCCAGTGTGGCAATACGCTTTTCGAATACGTCTGAGGTGGGATTCATCAGCCGTGTATAGATATTGCCACCTTCCGTAAGGCTGAAGCGACCCGCAGCCTGCGCGGAATCCTTAAATACATAGGAGGTGGTGGCATAGATCGGAACGGCTCTTGCGTCCGTGGCGGAATCGGGGGTTTCCTGGCCCACATGGAGCTGCAGGGTTTCAAACCGGTATTGGTTTACAGACATGGACAATCCCTCCGCTTTCGTTGTGTTGTGTTACAGTGACGCACAACATCGACACATTCGTCCGAAACGGAAGTTATGCCGGATCAACCGAATCAGGATTGCTTCCACATAAACCAACCTTTCCTGTAGGATTATGCGGATTATAACATATCAATCCCATAGAGTCAATAGGAATACAGAAACTAAATCACATATTCGTCACGGGCATCAGAACCCTGCGCAAGTTCCGCCAGTGTAATGCTTTCCAAATAATCGTTCACAAGATGATCCAGTTTCTTCCACATGGGAAGTGTACGGCACTCAGTCACACGGGAGCAGGGCGCGGCACCGTTCTCCAGACAGGCAACCGGTGCCAGCGAACCTTCGGTGAGCCGTAAAATCGCGCCCGCCGTGTATTGTTCCGGTGAACGCGTCAGCCGATAACCGCCACCCTTGCCGCGCAACCCCTGTAAAAAACCAGCCTTAACAAGAACCGAGATAATACTTTCCAGATATTTTTCGGAAATTTCCTGCCGACTGGCGACCTCCTTTAATGGGATATACTCGCCAGTGTGATGCTCCGCCAGATCGATCATCACGCGAAGCGCATAACGCCCTTTCGTGGATACCATCATGCAAACGCCCCCTTCAACCCTATTATACCCTGATTTTATAGGAATTCAATCTGCAACAGTTAAGAGCACATATAAAGACAAGTAAACGGGGAATATCTGATGAAACGATAAAACCCGGTTCGCTTTTCCGAAAAGCAAACCGGGCTGAAGAATATCCTTTAGCGATAGCTCATTCCCAGGCTAACGGGCCAACCGGAAGCGTGATCTTGGATGTCGCGGGTGCCGCGCCGCTCATTAATTGAAGCAGTTCGCGCGCGGCTGTCGCAGCCATTTCTTCGATCGGTTCCCGAATGGCTCGGTAGGGTAACAGGCCGTAACGATGCAGCCGATGTTCCCCAAAGCCAAGCACCGGTGCATCATGAAGCGTAAAGTTTGCTTGATGCAGCACAGTAAGCGCACCGATGGTAAGCCGGATGGAGGTACAGAAGATACTGTCAAAAGGCAAACCGTTGATAAACACACCATCCAATGCGGCAATGGCTTCGCTGGTGCGTTGAGGATCCACAAGATACTCGGGCCCGGGAGCCAGACCGGCTGCTTCCAGAGCAGACCGGTAGCCGCGGATCCGATCCTGATGGGATGAGATATTTCTTTCGTCCGAGAGCAGTGCGATGCGGGTGCATTGGTCAGCAACCAGGCGGGAAACGGCTTTTTCCGCTCCGCCGTAATTATCGCACTCAACCACAACGCTGTTATCCGGCTGAGGATTACGTGGCCGACGGTCAAAAAAGATGGTTGGGATCCCTTCCATTTCCGCGGCTTCGCCATTCCGATCCGGCACATAGACAATCCCGCTGGCCCGCTGCGTTTTTAACATTCTGACAAAATGCTGTGCCAGCGTGCTATCCTCGTTGGTATTAAAAATGGAAACCGAATAGCCGTTGCGATACAGTTCGCTTTGCATGGTTCGAACCATCAGGGCATAATTCTCATCCATGATATCGGGTACAATGATCCCGACAATGGGCATGGAATGCATCCGCATCCCTTGCGCCACAACATCCGGCGTGTAGTTCAGCTGCCGCATTACTTCGCGTACCCTTTGTTCTGTCGCGGAGGAGTATCGCCCGCTTTTATGAATCACACGGGAAACAGTGGCGATGGATACGCCGGAGAGCCGGGAAACCTCCTGCATGGATACGCGCTGATCTGTTTTCAAGACTGATTCATCCCTTTATTGACCTTGTTTTTTGAGGGTGACGTCGTACCAGAGGTAGGGGATGTCGTCATGCAGGCGCTGTTTGCGTACCCGGAGACGCAGGCCGTCAGCCTCGCGCGTAAACCACAGCCGGGTTTTAAAACATGTCTGATAGAACCAGGTATCCACAATCAGCTGATCCTGATCAAAAACAGCTCCGCTGACTTCCCAGGGATACGAGGGCAGGGCGCAATAAGTGCGATGGGGGACCAGCGCGCCATCCAGACGGGCGTGCAGTTCTGTCTTTCCGTCCAGTATAATTTCCACCCAATCGGTTCTCAACCGAATGGAAACCTGCCGGACGTACTCGTCCCCGGTGTCATAGAAATCACGATAAACATTGTTGTCACCAAACGGACGCAGCTCCGGATTGATGTGGAAACGCCCATCTGCAACATTATACACGCCTTCCCAGCCATCTGTAAACGCGTGTACGGGTTCGCTGGGATTGCCCGGCAGCTTCAGATTCGCTATATATTGTTGCAATGCGGCATTGCTTTCGGGGTCTTCCGGCAGGTAATCCGGCAATGTCCGGTTTAATAGCCATTGGGTGGTAATCCTGTTCACCGCGTCCGTATCGTGTGGCTCCGACGCAGCCTGCTGGATGGAATATGCAACGTCCAGAGGACGGCTCATCACGCAATCCTGCCCATGCCCGCCACAGAAACGGAAAACACCAGGCAGGGGATGTAGCCAGAGCTGATACCCGTAACCATCCGCACCGTTATCAATCTGCTTGCGGGTAGCGTCGGCAATCCACTGTTCATCAATCACGCGCTCGCCGTTCCAGCTGCCGTTTTGCAGATAGAGCATGCCAAGCCGCAGGTTATTCTCCGTATTGGCCGCCACGCCGGGAGCAGCGTGAAGACCGTTGCGGAAGGTCATCCACGCAAGATGTTCAGTATCCAGACCGATTTTTTCAAACACACGGGCTTTCATATAATCATATACGCTTTTTCCGGTCACCTTGCGCACAATCTCTCCCAGCATGCAGGAGCCTGTGGTGTTGTACATAAATGTGGTTCCCGGTACCCGATCCACATCCGTGCTCAGGTAATTTCGAACCACATTTTCTCCGCTGGGCGCATGTACAGACATACCGTTGCTCATGGACAATACATGCTTTACTCTCAATTGGGACAAGTTTTCTGTGATGGGAATCTGAAACTCCTTCAGCTCATCCGCAAAGAGGTCGGCGATTCGATCCTCAACGGTTAACAACCCGTCAGTGCAGGCGGCGCCAATGGCAGTGGCGACATAGGATTTGCCAAAGGAATGGCAGATATGAACGGTATCGCGGGTATAAGGCGCCCACCAGCATTCCAGCACGACTTTCCCATGACGGGCAACCATCAGCCCGTGAGGCTCGGTGCCGCAACGCTCCAGCGCTTTCAGCATTTCCAACAGATCGCGGCTGGAAATCCCCACGCTTTCCGGGGTGACGCGTGATAATTCCAACATGATGATACGCTTCCTTTCAAAATGAGTCAGATCGTTTTACGGCGATGGTAAAACGCATAAAATACGATGCCCAGCAATTGGGGAATGGCAAACAACAGGAACATGTTTCCGTAACCATGAGCCGACGCGATCACACCACCCAGCATGGGTGCGAAAGCCTGACCAATGTCGGTGCCCAGGTAATAAGTAGACGAAGCGGCTCCGCGCCGCTCCTCACTGACGGATTTCAGGCTGGAAGCCTGTAACGTCGGTTGAACTGCGCCCAACCCGAGCGCTTTAAGCACAGCTGCGACGGCGAAGGTTGCAAAGGCGTTCCAAACGCCGCCAAGACCCAGCAGAACAAAGGCGAACGCCATCAACCCAAGACCGCTGTACATGACAAGCGAAGTGTGGCGGTCAGACAGTTTTCCGCTCCCAAGGCGGGAAACAAACAAAGCAACTGCGCCAATGGAGAAGTACCAGCCAACATTTCCCAGACCGAGTTGCTGACCGTAGAGGGCGACAAAGCCGTTCTCAATCCCCGTTGCCCCCGCGGCAACGATAGCCAGCAGCGCATAGGGTAAAGCTTCTTTAGACACAAAATCTTCCACAGCTAGTTTACGGCGAACTTGCCCATGCTGAACCGGTTGAGGACGAAGGATCACTGCGACCAGACAGATAGCAAGACCGACCAGCAACGCGGCGCTTAAGAAAGTGGCGGGATATCCGTAACTTTGGCCAAGCCAGATACCAAGAGAAGGCGCAAAGGCTGAGGTAATGGTTTGCCCCACGGCAAAATAGCCGAGACCCTGCGTCATCTGCCGTTGTGGTACCGTGCCGGCAACCAGCGCCATGATTACGGTGGTGGCAATCGAAAACGAGAATCCGTGCAGGACGCGAAAGACGATCAACAAGGGAATGGATCGGGTCAAACCACAACCTGCCATACCAATACTGATACCGGAGAGCGACGCGATGAGCAGCTTCTTTCGGCTGAATCGGTCGCTCAGGATACCGCTGAACGGACGTACACACATGGAGGCGATGGAAAGTACTCCGACAATCGTGCCGGCAACGGTCGCCGTTGCGCCAAAACCGGTGACGTACAGCGAAATGGTGGTGGATACCATATAAAAACTGGCGGATACGATCAGGTTGATCAGGAAGAGGGAGAGATACGCACGGTTCAGAAGTCGCTCCTCAGGCCGGGGAGTTTGCATCAGTTTTATCGCTCCCTTCCGCATGGAGAGAAACGGCGTTCTCCAGGCTGGGTCCGCCACGACAAACCCGTTTTGGCAGGGTGAGCGTAAGGCCATCTTTATCAAAAACAAACCGATAGAGATATTCGCCCAGCGCGCCCAGACTTTTACCACTCATTTCAAAGGCCTCGGGTCCGCGCCATACGCCGGTCAGGTAGCACTCGTCAGGGCTCAAGCAATAGACGCCGTTATCCACAGTACGTTCCGGCATAACCAGAAAGTGCCGGTTATTGATCTGCCAGACGCCGTTCAACCCGCAATGATACTCCGATGTTGCGTCGTTTTGAGTTAACAGAAGGTGAACCCCATTCGGTTCCTGAGAGAGAGACAGTACCATATCCGGATCGTTGAAACGATAACGTTTGGCGAACCACTCGTCCCGCCGAGTGGAATCAGCTTCTCCGCCTTTGGGCGCCAGCGACATGGCCTGAGCGTACGCCTCCAATGCGGCGTGGGCGGCACTGTCCTCTGGAAGAGCGGAGGGAGAGAGGCGGGTGACAATCTCTTTCCCGAATGCTTCCAGCGCAAAACTGGAATCCGGCATATCGGAGAAAAGCACAGCCGCGAGGCCCTGCTCCGGAAGGATCAGGGCGTATTGCCCCCAACCGCCATCCATGCGGTAGCCCCCAAAAGCGTTACGCCAGATCTGATAGCCGTATTCTGCGGCATTGCCGGCCATTCCGGTTGCGGTATGCGACGCGGTTGCCTCGTCAATCCAGTGCGAATCCAGCAGTTGCCGCCCTTCCCAGACACCCTTTTGCATATAGAAGAGGGCGATTTTCATCAGTGTGATGGCGGACATGGACATGACTACGGGGTTGTACTGACCCTGGGGATTCGTGGGTGCGAATATCTGCGCGTTCAGAGGATCAAGCAAGTGGCTTTGTTGATACTGTTCGAAAGGTATCCCTGTGGCGCGTTCCGTAACCGCGTATACGATGTGAGGAATCGAGTTGTTATATCGGAAGGTTTTTCCAGGCTCGTCAGTGGGCAGGGTCTGGAAGAACGCATGGATCAAGTCTGCATCGAGATCTTTCAGTAGAATCGGGAACGGGTCTTCCGTCTGCCCGGAGCGCATCGTGAGGAGATCGCTAACGGTCATCCGATCGAACCGCGTTCCGGATGCCTCCGGAAAATAACGGGTTACCGGATCATCCGCGCAAAGCTTGCCTTCCTGCATGGCGAACAGGGCGCTAAGCGCCAGTATGGATTTGCCGGCGGAGTAAACGCGATGGGGAGTCTGAAGCGTATAGGGCGACGACGCGGCGGAGAAGCAAAGCTTTCCGTTGCGAACCAGCATCATGGCATGTAAACGGTAGGGATGGTTTTCCAGCGCGCGCAGAAAACCCAGCACAGCGGCGGAGGGGATGCCAACCGCTTCCGGCGTGTCGCAGGGGAAGGGAAAATCGGGAAGTGACGGTTTGATATTCTTAAGCATGAGACCTTTATCCTTTCACGCTGCCGATCACGATGCCCTTCACAAACCCTTTTTGCATGAAGGGATAGATCACCATTATCGGGATTAACGCAATTACGGCGATTGCCATACGCACGCCCACGCTGGGCACGGTGATGCCGGCGGTAATCGCTGAATTGGCGGCGTTGTTGCTGATAAAATCCGCGCTGGCAATCAGGCGATTCAACAGGTTTTGGATCGTATAGTAATCTGTACGCTTAACCAGATAGTATAAGCCGTTCAACCAGTCGTTCCAGTAAGCGAGGCCGGAGAGAAGCCCAATGGTGGACAGGATCGGTTTGGAAAGGGGAAGCACGATCGAAACGAGCGTCCGGGTTTCTCCGGCGCCGTCAATGCGCGCGGCTTCCAGAATTTCGTTGGGGATGCTGGTGGTAAAGTAAGTGCGCATCACAATTACGCCAAAACCGTTCATCAGCAGGTTGGGAAGGATCAAGGCCCAGAAGGTATCCTTAATCCCGAAAACCTGCGTCCACATCAGGTAGGAGGGCACCATACCGCCGTTAAACAGCAGGGTGAAGAAAATGGCAAAGGAGAAAAAGTTACGTCCCGGCAAGCTTTTACGGGAAAGCGGATAGGCCATCAGGGTCGTTATCGCCACATTGGACAGGGTGCCAACCGAGGTGGCCAGCAACGTCATTTTATAGGCGGTCAGGATTTGGGCACGACTGTACCATAAATAATGGTAAGCATCCAGACTGAATTCTTTCGGGAAAAGAGTATACCCGTACTGCATCAGCGCGCTTTCCGAGGTAAACGAAGAGGTAAGCAGCAAGATCAGGGGAATGACGCAGGAGAGGGATAATATCACCAACACAATATTCGCGATGATGTTGAACGTTTTTCCGTATGTGTTCATGGCTCCTCCATTTTAGAACAGTGCCTGTTCTTTCTCAACGCTCCGGACAACGGCATTCGTACCCAGCACCAGCAGGAAACCCAGCACGGACTGGATAAACCCGGCGGCGGAAGCCCGGCCAATATCATTGGTCTCCAGCAGCCCGCGGTATACGTAGGTATCAATGGTGTTCGTCGCGTTGTACAGAAGGCCGGTATTCATTGGCACCTGATAGAAAAGCCCGAAATCCGAATAGAAGATACGGCCGATAGAGAGGAGTGTTAAGGTGATAATCACAGGTTTCAGCATGGGTAACGTGATGCCTGTAATCTGCTTCCATGCGCCTGCTCCGTCCACAACGGCCGCTTCATAATAAGCTTTATCAATGCCGAGGATGGTGGCGAAATAAATAATAGAAGAATAGCCGAAAGACTTCCAAAGTTGTACGATCGTCAGGATGTAGGGCCAGTATTTTGGATCCGTATACCAGGGAACGGGATTGTGCCCCAATGCTTTCATAATGGAATTGTTGATCATACCGTTACTTTCGCCCAGAAGAGCGTAGACGATATAACTCACAATGACGTAGGAAATCAGATACGGAATCAGGATTACGGTCTGATAGGTTTGCTGAAGACGCTTACGTTGCACTTCGTTAAGCAATATTGCGACCACAATGGCCAGCAGGGTACCCAGCAGGATAAAAATCAGGTTATAACCCAGTGTATTTCGGATAATGATCCAGGCATCCCCGGTTTTAAACAGATAGGTGAAGTTCTTCACACCATTCCAGGGGCTGCCCCAGATGCCCAGAGAATATTTGAACTTTTTAAATGCAAGCTGCAGGCCTGCCAGAGGCATATAGTTATTAATAATGATGTAAGCCAACCCCGGCAGCATCATAAAATACAGGGGTAAATGCCGGCGAATACGACGGCCCAGGTTTTTCTTTTCCGATTGCATATGATCCTCTCCCGAAAAGCAGCGGGGGCGCCGCGCCCGCAAAGAGCGAGTGCGCGGCGCCCCTGCAATAATACCGTCAATCAGGGGATGGGATTACTTGCTGGCTGCCCACGCGTCCAGCTGTGTCTGCTTCGCGGTGATAATGTCATTAATGCCGGAAGCTTCAAGCTCATTCAGGAACGACTGGTAGAGCGCATCGGTATCGCCGATGTTCAGCAGCAGCGCGGGCACGTACTTGTCAACGACCGTCGCGCAGGAGGAAACCTCGTCAGCCACATCGGAAGAATCAAACGTGAAGCCAAGCGCCGGGGATTTGCTGCAGGTATCGTTGGAGGCAAGCCAGTTCTGATAAATATCTGCGGGATCGGGCGACCACGGATACGTGATGCAGATATTCGGCCAGAAGGTACCCATGCCAGAAGGCCAACCGGTGCTCGCTGCATCAAGGCCTTCGGGATAAGTGATGTTACCCTGATCGGTCACTACATAATGTACGCCCTCAATCCCGTTGCATACAAGGTTGGACAGTTCGGGATCGGTGAACAACTCGTTGAGGAACTTTACGGCAGCTTCCTTATGAGTGCTCAGCGAGGGGACGCACCAGGTCATTCCGTTGATATTGTTGGTGGTCGCCCAGGGAGCGGCGGTGATCTGCGCAGCGTAAATATCCTTGCCAATCGCTTTCTGCTGTACGCTTACAGCGGTGGCTTCGTCACTGTAGGAAACGAATCCGCCGAAAGCCTGACCGTTGGAAATGTATGCCATGGAACCATCCTGAGCGTTCATCGGATCCTTCATGAAGAAACCGTTGCCAGCCCACTGCTTAACATAACCGAGCAGGTTTTTAAAGGTATCGCTGGCGTAATAGTTTTGCACTTTCAGGCTGGTACCGTCTTCGCCCAGAAGCAAACAACCCAGAGGGTATTGGGTCCCAAGAGAATCCGCATTAATGGTGTCCATGTAAGCGCCTAATTTGCCGTTGGCGATCATGGTTAGATCGGGTTTGGCCGCGTGCACCTTCTGCAAGGCGGCTGTGAGCGTGTCAAAATCCGTGATCGTGGTGGGATCAATGCCCACTTCGTCGCAGATGTCCTTGTTCATAACGAACATTAACGCGGAGGAGAAGGCGTTCATCTTGGGCGCGCCATAGAGCACACCGCCAACCTTGGCGCAATCGATGTAATCGCCGAGGGTTTGGAGAATGCCCTGACCATACTGGTTAAACAAATCGTCCATGGGAGCGATGGAACCGTTGTCGGCCAGCACCGATATGGTGGGCATGAAGCAGGCGTTAAACAGATCCACGCTGCCATCTGTCAGCATCAGGTTAATTTGTGTCGCCCAGGATGCAAAATCGATACAGACAAATTCCACCTGTACGCCGAGGCCTTTTTTTGCGAGCAGTTGGTTGACCGCATCCTGCACCATTTGCCGTTGTTCGGCGGCATTCATGGTGAGCATGTAGGCGACCTGAATAGTTTCCGTTGTTCCCTCTGCGGAGGCAAAGCTTAGGCAGGAAAAGAGCATTGCCAGCGTTAGCAGAACTGCGAGAGTCCTTTTCATGGGTGGTTCCTCCTTATGGTTTTTGCTTGATGAGTAAACGTTTACCCATTCCGTGCGATTATTCTAGCATGCGAAAAAAGGTTTGTCAACTGCCAAAATGGAGGAATACATGAGGATCAGGAATCAACAGGATTGATCCGTACAACTGGCTATCTACAAAGAAAAAGCAGATAAAACGAACCGGTTTCGCAAGGTGTACGGTCATGCGAAAGTAAAAATCCCACCCGGTCGCTAACGCGGCGGGTGGGATTTTTTACTTTACCTCTCAGGCGCTGAGGATCAATACTCTTCACGAACGCCAAATTCAGCGGCTTCTACCCATTCGTTGGGGCGGTTGACATGGCGAAAAAGTTCCTCCAGGAGTTGGTAATGGGTCGTTTCTTCTTTGACAAGAAAGCTGAAGATGTTACGGGATACTTCATCGGTAGACTGCTGATGAAGCTGATTGTATAAATCAATGCTTTCCTTTTCTTTCTCAAAAGCAGTATGATACAGCTCTACCTGATCTGGCTGATCTTTCATACTGGCATGATAATCCTTTGCTGCGCTAAACAGATTATCATGCGCTTTCAGGTTGTTCTCGCTCTCAAGCTCGTAAGGCACATCCTCTTGCATTTCCTGCAACAGTTGAGCATGACGTGCCTCGTCGCTGGCCAGCATCTGAAAAATCACTTTCAGAGCATTTCCCTCATTCTTTGCTGCCTGCTCCAGATAGTAGGCTTCACCGTCTTTTTCCATGGTAATTGCGAACTGCATTACTTCCATTGAGCATTCTCCTTTCGTGAGTGTCATCAAGGGGGGATCGGGTCAGGAGTTTTTTGTAGCGGGTTTCTTTCTCTTTGCCAGCAACATGAACGCGACATGCAGAAGGATCAGGATTCCAAGGGTGTAAAGAAATGTTGTATGGAAAGACAGCATGCCGAAGGAGGGGAACCATTGATAGGTAAGACCGGTCATTATCAGCAAGCCGGTAACGAGCTGAAGTATAAATAGCAAAGCCATCAGCAACGTCGTCACCCTGGCGAAGGTTGCGAAAATCCGGTTGCCTGTTAAACCTGTTTTTCGCAGAGAAATTCGCGCCAGGAAAGCACGGTAAATCTTAAAACGCCCTTTAAGAAACAACGGAAGCAGTAATAAAAGAGCGAAAATTGAAATGCCAAATATCCCATGGACAACACCAAAAGGCACATAGGGCAGAATACCGAAAAACATAAGCGATCCAAGAACTATGGTGATCAGCGCGGCGGATGCGACAGCCGCGTGTACGCGGGAAAAATCGCTACGGAAAAAACGCATAAATGGCCTCCTTTCCGGATCAGGGCTGATAAAGCCCGACGATCGGCACGCTGTCCAACTTTGCCGTGCCATGTGGGGATTGCTTGATGCCTTCGCTCAGGTCAACGCCTGCCTGAAAACGACCGAAATGGTTACCGCCGGCCCACTGGGGCACATCGGTTACGTCATATACTTTCCCGTTTACCGCAACATAGGCCGGATTACCGTTCTGCCCGTTATACTTGGCCAGTTCAGTCGCGTTAAAAACCGGGAGTGATACCGCCTGCGGTGTTGCGGTGGGCGTGGCGCTTGCCGAAACGGTAACGTCGGTTATTGCGGCAGCATCTGCTGATAGGACAGCGACTGTCGATTCCGTGGGCGCGGCGCTGGGAGAAGCGGTGGTTGTTACGGCGGCGGTGGTGCAACCGGTTAAAATGGTCAATGAAAGCAGTAATACGCCTGTCAGCAGGTATTTCGAATTTCTCGAACGATTCATGTGAATCCCTCCGTCGAAAGATATTTTAGCTCTGAACGATACGGATATGAAGTGTAAGGATGTTCCTTCTGATCAGTATCGTAACATTGATAGGATAACCCGTCAAGTGCGACGTTAAACCGGATTTATTCGAAAAATGATATTTGATTTCAAACAATCGGTGGAGTATGATAAAAAGAAGAAATTCATTACCGCCGCGCAGACAGAGCGACTTTTAATTTTGCGCGCAGGGGAGACTGCAGGGGAGAAATATGGAACAGAAAACCATTCTGAAATATGAAACCGTTGCGCTGGACGATGATAATAGCGCGCTTGTGATTCTGGATCAGACGGCTTTACCTAATGATATTCAACTTTTACACCTCACCACTCAAAAAGAAATCTGGAATGCCATCCATACCCTACAGGTACGCGGCGCGCCCGCCATCGGCGTGGCGGCGGGGTTTGGCATTTACCTTGCGGCCAAACAGCTGCAAACGGATCAATACTCGCTGTTTCTTAGCCGATTTCAGCAGGCGAAAGCTGATCTGGATTCTGCGCGACCCACGGCGGTGAACCTTTCCTGGGCGCTTAACCGCATGGAACGGGTTGTAACTGAGAACACACAGCGCCCGGTGGAGGAAATCGTGTCGCTGTTGTATCGGGAATGCATGGCGATCAAGGATGAGGATGTGCAGATGTGCCGCCGGATTGGAGAAATCGGCCTGACGCTGATCCGGGATGGAGACGGGATACTAACCCACTGCAACGCCGGGCAATTAGCCACGTCCCGGTATGGCACGGCGTTGGCGCCCATCCATGTGGGGCGCGAACGCGGGATGAACTTCCGTGTGTTTACGGATGAGACCCGGCCCCTGCTACAGGGCGCACGTCTTTCGGCCTTTGAGCTGATGGCCGACGGCGTGGATACCACGCTGATCTGCGATAATATGGCATCGCAGGTGATGAAGAACGGATGGGTGCAAGCAGTTTTTGTCGGCTGCGACCGTGTGGCGGCAAACGGCGATGTTTGTAATAAAATCGGCACTTCCGGGGTGGCGGTGCTCGCGAAGTATTACGGGATTCCCTTTTATGTGTGCGGGCCGACCACAACGATTGATATGCAGACCGCGCGGGGAGAGGACATTCCCATTGAACAGCGCCCGGAGGAGGAGGTGACCGAGCGCTGGTATCAAAAGCGAATGGCGCCGGAAGGGGTACACGTTTATAATCCAGCGTTTGATGTTACACCGAACGAATTGGTAACGGCCATCGTTACCGAATGCGGTATTGCTCGCCCGCCGTATACGGAAAGCCTGAAAAGAATTGAAACGCTGAGAGCGAACCTGTCCCATCCGCAGCGTGACTGATACGCGTATGGAAGCATAATCGGATGCGGATTCGTCTGCATAGCTTGTAGCAGGTAGGGAAAACCGGCAGACAGCGCGCAGTACCGCTATAGAAAAATGCGAATAAAAAAGCCCATCCGGAAAGGCAGATACACTTTCCGGATGGGCTTCTTTATTTACAGGCAAACAGTTATTTCGATTCTTTGTTGGTGCTGATGCCCAATAGCGAATATAGCGGGCAGAAACCGATCAATGCGGTTACCAGTGGAATCAGGCCGATCAAACCGAGCCATTTCAACCCGCCCGGAACCCATAGCAACATGCTTAACAGGGCGATCCCCAGAACGATGCGAATCCATTTATCAATCTTACCGATATTCTTAGTCATAATGATACTCCTCTCTATCAATCCGTGAATGTGAACGGTATCAGTGCCGTAAAATCAAACATACAGGGCGAAAGGTTTGCCAACCGGAGAACTCCGCCGGGCGTGGGGTACAGGCTCGAATGCCTGATGGGCGTTCCTTCTGCATTTCCACCGCTTCCTTTCTACAGGGAAAGAATACCGCAATTTTGTTGTTCTTAAACCGATTTTTCTCGAAAAAAGGAAAGGGCGAAAGCACTTTGCTTTCGCCCTGCCGATGATCAGGAATTCGAATTGGTCTTACTTGCCTTGGGCGATCGCATCCAGCTTGTTCTGGATTTCGCCGAGGTAGAAGTTGGTGACGTCGTCATAACCGAACGCCTTGCACTTCTCGACCATTTCATTCCACAGCGAGGTGAATTCCTCATCGCTCGCGGCATACACGCACTTCCAGCTGTACTCCTTCATGATGGGAGCAAACTGGGCGCGCTTGTTGGCCAGGTCGTCGGACTTCGCAGCTACGGTGTACATGGTGGCGGGATGCAGCGAGAAGCGATTGGTAAGCTTCAGGTATTCCACGCCGGTCTTGGCACCCTGTGCATAATCCTTGCTCCAGGCAGTCAGCATATTATTCTGCAGCTTGGCAATGCCATCGGGCCACGCATCGTGGTTGTAGCAGAAGCCACCGTCAGGATCATAAGCATTCATCAGAATGGTGGAATTGTTCAGCGCGCTCTTACCATCGGCATACTTGCCGCCGCCGTATTCGGCGGGGATGTCGGTGTTCATTTCGTCTTTCCAGCACTTCCAGCCAAACTCGGTGCCGTAAGGTTTGCCGTCAGCGTCATAATCCCAGCAGAGGCCCTGCGGACCATTCCAGGTGGTCATAATCCCTTCGGTAGAGGTGAGCCAGTCCAGCATTTCCAGTACGCGTTCGGGGTATTTGCAGTTGGCGCCGATGGTCCAGACGCGGTTGCTGCCAAAGGGCGCTGTGCCGTTCACAACAGGCGCATCGTCCTGCGGGCCCATGGTAACATACCCGGTGCCGGCGGCAGCTTTTTCATCGGAGTTGAAGGCTTGCATCTTCCAGCCCCAGAGCCCCATCAGGTAACGGCCTGCGTCCACTTTCTGAGAATAGGCGTCGTAGTTCTGGTTTACGGAGTCGGGATCGAACAGCCCTTCGCGATAGAGCTGATTGTTGATGGAGAGCATCTTCTGGTACAGGCTGCCCTCTTCCAGCGGGTTCACGATCTTGCCATTGCTCCAGTTTACGCCCAGATAATCCTGTTCGGCATAGCCGTACCAGGTCATCATGTCCCAGGTGAACTTCATCACGCAATCTTCCCAATCGGGGAAGCCGCCGTACGCATAGACTTTTTCACCTTTTTCGTTAGTGGGGATCGCGTCCTGAAGAGCTTTCAGGAACGGCACCAGATCATCCACGGTATCCAGTTTGGGCATGCCGGCTTTTACGTAGGCATCCCAGCGAACCTGCATGCCGTAGTTCGGCTCCACAACGACGTCCCAGTCGGTGCGGTTGTAGCCGATATCATGGCCGAAGCCCCATACGCCGTCGATGTCCGTAGCGCTCTTGACGAAGTTGCTGATCTTCTGCTGGGCTTCCATCGTGTATTTGGAGATGTTGGTGTAGGGGGTCATGTCCAGATCGTTCCAGTCCATCAGCATATTGCCCTTGATGGCGCTGATGAAGTGGTCGCCGGTATCGCCGAAGATCACCAGATCGCCCAGATCACCGGACGCCATACGGGTCTGCCAGGCGTTGGGGTCCAGGTTGGTAGAGATGATATTCAGCTCAATGTTGAACTTGTCCTTGAGGAGTTTGGCAAACCAGCCGGTGCTCTGTTGGTTGGCCAGTTCGTCGAAAACGGTCAGGGTGATGGGCTCACGATAGGTGTCGCTTTTGCCTTCCGCAACGGCTGCGATTGTGGTCATACTGACGAGCATTGCCAGAGCAACCAGTATCGAAAGGACTTTGCTGAGTTTCCGCATAGACTGTTCCTCCTTTTTATTTGTACCGGCGCGATTCGAACATGCCGGCTACATACCGTTTAACCCTTCACGGCGCCGATCATAATGCCTTTGACAAAGTAACTCTGGAAGTAGGGATATACCAGCAGAATGGGGAATACGACGACCATGGCGACAGTCATACGCACGGAAAGCGCTGTCTGTTTGGTGGAGAGATTCGCGATGGAGGTCGCGTCCTGCGTGGAGCGCATCATGGCGGCGATGGAACTTGCCTCGTTCTGGTATTTATACAGCACATACTGGAGCGTGTAGTTTTTCCCGCCCGGCATCAGCACCATGGTATCCACAAAACTGTTCCACTGGTATACGGCGCTGAAGATGGCCAGCGTGGCCATGATGGGCGTGATTAACGGCAACACAACCTTTACGAAGGCGGTAACGTATCCCGCCCCGTCCAGATGCGCGCTTTCTTCCAGCGAAGGGGGAACGTTTTCAATAAATGTTTTAACAAGAATTACGTTGTAAGGCGATACCAGACCAGGAATAACATACGCCCAGAAATTGTCAAGAAAGCCCAAAGCGCGCATGTTCATATACCACGGGATCAGTCCGGCGTTAAAATACATGGTGATAATAATGAGCCGGTAGAAAAGTTTGCGATGCCACATCTCCTGTTTGGTTACCAGATATCCCAGGAAAGCACTGCCGCCAACACTCCAGATCGTTCCCAGCACGGTTCGGGCAACCGATGTGAGCGCCGCGGAGGATAACCCTTCGATTTTCAGTACTTCAACGTAATTCTGGAACTGGATTCCCTGTGGATAAAGGGTGATCCGGCCCAGCGCGACCAGCTCGTTATCCGAGATGGTGTTAATAAACAGATAGTAAAACGGGAATATACAAATCAGGGTAAAAAGCGCAAACACTGTATAGTTGATGATGTTGAACAGAGTATCCGACGCGCTGCGGTGATGCTTCCGCCGCTTGATTACCATAGGCTTCCGGTCAAGGCTTGTCATCCGGCACCGCCTCCTTACACAATCGACTCGCCGCGAACGGCTTTGCTGAAACGGTTGGCGAGGAACAGGAGCACGATGGAGACCAGCGATTTCAAAATGCCGATGGCGGTCGCCATGGAAATGGTGTTGGTGCTGCGGGTTCCAAGGGAGATATTATAAACATATAGATCCAGTACCTCGATGGTACTCTTGTTCATCGCGTTTTGGAAAACGAGATACTGTTCCATGCCGTTGTTGACGATGTTAGAAATGGAGAGGAGCAACAGAACGAAGAAAGTTGGCAGGATACCGGGAACGGTAATATGCCAGATTTGCCGCCAGCGACCTGCGCCATCCACTTTGGCGGCCTCATACAGCTCCTGATCGATACCGGCGATAGCAGCCAGATACATGATGGCGCTCCAGCCCAGCGTTTTCCAAGTATTCCAAAGCCACATCTTAAGCCATATATGCTCGCTGGAGTTCAGGTATGCGACCGGTTGCTGAATCCATCCGAGTTTTAAAAGCATACTGTTTACAACACCGGTATCCAGTGAGAAAAGTGTTAACGCGAAGGAGAATACCAGCACCCAGCTGATAAAGTTGGGCAGGGTGGTGAATATTTGAACGAACTTTTTAAACCACCCTGTTTTAATTTCAGTCAGGAAGATCGCGAATACCAGCGGCAACCAGGAGGTAGCCAACCCAAGGCCACTCATGGCAAAGGTGTTGCGAAGCACCCGAATGGTCTCCGTGGCCTGCGCGGGATTGGCCCAAAGCGACGTGAACCATTGGAAGCCAACATATTCCTGCTTGTCCATCGGAATGCCAAGCTTGTAGTTGTAAAACGCATATCGCCAACCGGACAGGGGAAGGTAGGAAAACAGGAACACCGCGACCAGAAAGGGGAGCATCATTAAAAAGAGTTTAAACTTCTTTGGCAGTTCTTCGTAGTCTAGAAAACCGGCGAAGAATGCGCCAAATGCGCTGAAACCGATGGAAATATAGACGGGCGCGAGGCCGTTCACGAAACCGATGTCTTTGGGGATCAGCAGCGTAGAGACAAGCAGAGAAACAGCCTGTAACCCTGCCGCCAGCAGCAGGAAAAAAACGATCCGTCGCTTGTTGCGCTTGCGGAGCACCACCAGAACCGTACCGGCAAGCGTAACAAGGAAAGTGACCCAAAGCATGGCGCTGATTTTGCTAAGGGCAGTGCTCACGGTGGCCTGAAGATCCGCAAGCGTAAGCCCGTTTTTGGAAGCCGCCTCGCTGTACAGCGCTTTGCCCCGGTTGTTCGCGGGCGTCATCAGCTCGTCGGGTTTTGAAAACAGCAACAGTTCCGCGCCGGACATGGGCCTTACAACGGTGGGGTTGGCCTGATTGATTTTTCCGGGAGTGTAGAGATTGATCTGAAAAACAGGGGTCAGCAGTAATAATGTGGCGCCTGCCGCAAGGCTGAGGCTCACGGCCAGCAAACGCTTATTTCTGGGAATGGGATTATTGAAATAGGGGGTATCGGATATCCGAATGCTGATGATGGCACACGCCGAGGAAGCGATCGCCAGCGCTGTCATCAACAATGGAAATATTGTGTAGCCGCCCAGACCGAGATACATCATTTGGGTAGTGGCTCCGATGAACTGATAGGAACTGTCCATCGGGAGGGTACCGAGCACTTCCGACAGAAGCAGAAGGCTGCCTGCCGTAGACAACACTGTCGGGAACCATGGATCAACTTTTCGCAATAAAAGAAGAATGAACGCAGCCAGCAGTAATACGGCACTCGCGACGGCCAACGCGTGTACGGTTCCCCCGTGGGTGGGAATCAAAAACAGATTTTTAACATCCTCACTGCTGCCGCTTAACGTAATCAGGTTTTGCATCTCGCCGCCGGATGCCGGGTCGACAAAGAGGGAAGAATCGCCGCCAAGCTCACTCAGCAAAGGTTCCCCGTCCGTGATCCATTCCAATCCACTAATCGAGCGCTGCGCAAGCGCGTCTTCGGCGGGCGACGGGAATGTGCCGGCAGGTACATAAGTGGTTGCGAAGGGAAGGAGCAGGGTAAGCAAGGCCAGCACGGATAAAATCGCGGAGAGTCTGCGCCAGCTTTGAACGTGAATCCGGGTGGGCTCCGAGGTTCGCAGCTGCAGCGTTTCGGTAAGAAACAACAGAAGCGAAACCACAAAGGGAACCCACAGATACCACTTCACTGTTAGAAATACATGAAACAGGATACTTTGACCTAACTGCTGGAAATAGAAGGAGAAGAGAAGAGTCACCGTCAGGCCTGCGCCGCCCAGAAGCATTGCCACCTGCGGAAACAGACGGCGGCGAGATAATGCTGCAAACCCGCCCAACAGGGTAAGCGCAACGCCGATGGCGAGCAATTCCTGCCGAAAGGGTACGCTTCCAAGCGCTGGCATCAGGGAAAGGGGCAGGATGCCATTCCCTTTGGTAATCAGCGCAAGCCCGCTGACATCTCCCGGAAAAGCAGCCGCGACCTGACGATCCAGCGCCATGTGAGGATACACGGTAAAAAAGGGCATAAAAAGACTGCCCAACAGTATCAGCATTAATATACCGATCCAAATTCGTTTTTTCACATAAATCCTCCCAACAATTCAAACGTTTTCGCTTACTCGTTGTTATAAACTACATTCATTGTGTGAACGTTAATGATGCTTCAGCAGTAGAACAATGTAACAAAAATATTCTGAAGAGGGTGAAACGTACCTTAAACGCAAGGCGACAGGGATGATGAAATGCAGTATCCAGTAAACAAAAGGGCCAATCAAACGGTACGGAGTCCCATAAACGGAAAAAAGGAGAGAAAAGCGCCAGCACATAGAAAATCTAGCATTATCATACACGAAAAGGTTTTTGAATGTCAAGATCAATTCACACAGAAACCTCATAAAATTGCTATAAAACAAAAGAAAAATGGCGAAACGTTGCGGAATTCGAAAACGGTTTTGTTATATTTTTATTCCCTGATATTTTTCTGGAGAACAGCAAACAAAGCCGACTGCATTCGGGCAAGCAGACGGGAAACAACATAAAAACCTGAAACGTAACCCCCTGCTTGAAAGGGTGTTTGAAATTAAATCAGGAGAAATCAGGCAGAAATGAAAAAACGCCACGCAAAACCGTTGCGTGGCGAAAAAGGGAATCATTCTTTACAGGAGTAAATCCGTTGTTCCGTAAGGTGGCCATCGTGCCAGCTAAGGTCCGCAGCGCGGTTCCCTTTCAGCCGAAGCCCCTTTACGCTTCCGTTGGGGAAGGCCCTGGGCAGAGCGGGCAATAGCCGCACTTCGCCGCCGCGATCCTGAACAAGCATATTGGCGATTCCTGCGATACCGCCAAAGTTGCCGTCAATCTGATAAGGCGGGCAGAGATCCCACAGGTTGGGGGCGGTAGAACGGGTAAGCAGAGTATGCAGCATCCGGTAGGCCCCTTCGCCGTCTCCCAATACTGCGTAAAGATTGATCAGCCATGCGCAGCTCCAGCCGGTATGCCCGCCGCCGTGCTGCATCCTGCGGTCAATCGCGTTATGGCAGGCGGCTTTGAGTGTTTCATCCTGGTCAAACAGCTCCGACGGAAACAACCCATACAGATGGGAGAGATGCCTGTGCCCGGGTTCTGATTCCGGGAAATCCTCGCACCACTCCTGCAACTGCCCATAACGGCCCACCTGATAGGGGAACAGCATTGCTTTTTTCACCGCAATTTCGGTCAACAGAGGATCACGGCGGTTGAGGGCGGCGCAGGCTTTTTCAAAATGGTCGAAGGCCTCGCGCACAAGCGTCATATCCATCGTTGAAGCATAGGCGACAGAAACTTCCGCTCCGGTTGGGGTCAGAAAAGCGTTTTCCGGGGAAGCGGAGGGGCAAACCACCTGATAACCGTCGTGCTCAATCAGCCAGTCCACACAGAACAGCGCCGCATCACGCAGCAGGGGGAAAGCCGTATCCGCCAGAAAAACTAAATCGTCGGTGTACTCATAATACCGCCATAACTCCTGACAGACCCACACGCTGGCGAGCGGAAAGAAGGAATAACGGGCACTGCCTTTTTCGCTTTCGGTGTGACCGGCGATTTTCCCCACGGGCTGTGTGCTGGCCCAACGGTCGGTGTTATGGTTAAGCATGAATCCCCGACAACCGAAATGGAGGAGCGCGGTCTGCTTTCCGTTCTCGCACAGGCGTTTTACGAAGGTGAAATAGGGCGACAGGCATTCCGGCAAGGCACAGGACAGTGCGGGCCAGTAATTCATTTGCAGGTTGATGTTCGTGGTGTAGTTGCAGCTCCACGGCGGCTGCATCTCCCAGTTCCAAAGCCCCTGCAGGTTCATGGGCAGGGCTGCGTCCCGGGAGGCGGCGATCATCAGGTATCGCCCATACTGAAAGTACAGCGAGAACAGACCGGGATCTTCGCCGCCCGCCTGAAGCCGCTTCAGGCGCTCATCTGTGGGCAATTCCGGCTGCGGGCCAAGGGTAAGGGAGACCCTGCCGTAAAGCGCCTGGTAATCGTTGCGGTGCGCCTCAAGCAATCCGTCGTATCCGAGCGAAGCCCAGGTTTCGGTCAGGTCTGGATTTTCTACCGCGGTAAACGCAAGTACCGCGAAGCCCGCGTCTGTTATGCGCAGTTCACCATCCTGTGCGCTAACGGCTCCGTCGGTATCCAGCAAGGTCAGCGCCGCCTTGAAACGAAGGCCGCGTTCGCCCCACACAATGGGTTCCGGTGTAACGACGTAATTTGGATCGCAATGCTCCGGGCAGCGACCCTCGATTTCAAGTGAGCGGTTACTTGTGGAGACTGTGGTACGCAGAAGGCTGTCGAAGCGGAACGTTACGTTCAGCACCGGCCTGTCGGCATCATAGCGTAAAATCAACGCGCGGTGGGGGTGGCTTGCGAAAGCCGTGCGGGTAAAATGCACGCCGTTCTGGGTATATCGCACACAAACACAGGCATCCGAAAGGGACAGCTCCCGGCTATATTCCGTTACGGTGCCCTGTGAAGTGAAATCCGCGTACAGATTGCCCAGCGGCAGGTAACTCTCGGTAAACTCGCCCAGCATCCGCTGCTCCAGCAATTGTTGCGCCTTGAAGTATTCGCCTGAGAAGACCAGCTCACGTACCTTGGGCAGCGCATGAAGCGCTTCGGGGCGATCCTTGCTGTGCTCGTAACCGGACCAGAGTGTGATTTCGTTTAACCCGATCCGCTCGGTCTGTATGCCGCCCCAAACCATCGCGCCAAGGTGGCCGTTTCCGAGCGGGAGGGTTTCTTCCCAGCATTCCGCGGGTTTGCCGTACCATAGTTTATAGGGATCACTCATGCTTTAGCCCCTCAATTTGCAGGCCGGAACCCTTGCGGGAAAATACAGGAATCACATCCAGCGGAGCGTAGGCTATAACATGCTGGCCACCCGCATACTCCCGGCCTGTCGCCTGTTCCACCCAGATTTCTCCGGCAGGCAGATACACTTCGCGTTCGACTGCTCCGGCTTTCAGCACGGGGGCAACAAGCAGGTCCGGCCCGTACAGGTAAGCTGTTTCTTCCGCACAGGCGGCCGGATCGCCGGGATAGCTGTAAAACAGCGGACGCATGGCGGGCGCGCCGGTCTGGTGCGCTTCCTCCATTACTTTGCGGGTATAGGGGCGCAGCGCTTCGCGAATGCGAATATACTTGCTGAGAAGCGGCTGCATTTTTTCGCCGAAGCTCCACACCTCGTTAGGCGCGCCGCTGCCAAACTGCCGTACCCCGCCGCGATACTCTTCCTTAGGGGGTTCGTAGGGCACGCGGTCACCGTGCATGCGCATCACAGGGGTGAAAGCGCCCCACGCAAACCAGCGCGCCAGCAATTCCTGAAATGCGGGGTCGGCAGGCGCGCCGCCGATGAAACCGCCTAGATCGCTGTTCCACCACGGGATGCCCGCCATGCCCATCGACAGACCCGCGGCAAGCTGCTCCCGCATGGAACGGAAAGACGAGTCCACATCACCGCTCCATATCAGCGCGCCGTACCGCTGGCTGCCCGCCCACGCACAGCGAACCAGATTGAGGATATCCGTCTGTCCTTCGGCGGTCATGCCATCGTAAAAAGCCTTGGCGTACATAGCGGGGTATTCGTTGCCCACCTGCAGGGCGGGGCCTTTGTGGTAGCGTTGCAGATCAAAGTCGTACTTGCCGTATTCCGGCTCGGCCTCGTCCAGCCAGAAGATGCGGATGCCGTGCTGGTAATAATTCTCTTTCGCTTTGTGCCAGAGGTATTCCCGGGCGCCGGGGTTGGTGGCGTCGAAAAAAACGCATTCGCCCATCCAGTTCATATGGATAGCCAGGCCGCGGTCCACCGTGACCAGATAGCCCTTTTCCGCCATTTCCTGATAATGCTCACCGCGGGTGTCCAGCGTCGGCCAGATGGAGACCATCAGCTTTACGCCCATCTCATCCAGTTCCCGCACCATAGCGGGCACATCCGGCCAGTCGATGGGATCAAACCGGTAATCGCCCTGCAACGTCCAGTGGAAAAAATCCGCCACGATCACATCCAGCGGCAGCCCCAGGGCTTTATGCCGGCGCGCCACGGAAAGCAGCTCGTCCTGCGTGCGGTAACGCAGGCGGCATTGCCAGTAGCCCATGCCGTATTCCGGCATCATCGGGGCGTGGCCCGTAACATCGGCATAGGCGGACAGGATCTCCGCGGGGGTATCCCCGGCGCAAATCCAGTAATCCAGTTCCTGCGTGGATTCGGCCTCCCATTCCGTTACATTGGTGCCAAACGACGCTCGCCCCACAGCGGGATTGTTCCACAGAAAACCGTAACCAAGACTGGAGACGTAAAACGGTACCGATGCCTGGGTATTACGGTGTGCCAGTTCCAATACAGCGCCCTTTTTATTCAGCAGCCCGTCCTGATACTGACCCATACCGTAAATACGCTCGTCCGGCACACTTTCAAACCGGGCGGTCAGCCGGTACGCGGCCTGCCCCGGAACGGGTGCAAAGTCGCGTCCGTCAATGTTGAGCGGCATGCAATACCGGTGAATATCGTTGCGGTTCCGCCAGTATTCCGTCAGCAGTGTTCGGCCGTTTTCTCCAGTGAAGGTCAGCCAGCCTTCCGCGCTGATTCGGCAATCGATTTTTCCATTCCGGATCGTCGCACCGGCTTCTGAAACCACTATCTGTGGGGTGTGGCCGGCGGATACTGCTTCGGTCAGCGCCCAATCCTCGCCCGTATAGGCGGCGTTGCGCGTGGCGCGTACTCGCAGGGCATTGGCTCCCCAGGGCTCAATGCAGAGCAGCTCCGTACCCATGCGGCGGTACAGTTTGTAATTCTCCTGATAACAGGCCATTGCTTATCCCTCCCGCTCGTCGGTTAGTACCAGCACGCTGCGCGGCGGTAACACGGTATCACCGCTGACCATCCGATCCGTTAGCATATCACGCTGCAGGTGATCCAAAGAAATCAGCTTTTCCTGAGGCGTTGGGTTCAGCAGGAAGCGATACTCGCGTCCGCCTTCGCCAATGCGCATCGTGGCGCTTACGCCGGCAGGCAGGTTGGCAAGCACCGGAACAATGCCCTGTTCATCCGCCGCGTCACGATACAGCGCGGTCAGGAAATCCACCCCGGTGCGCGTAGCCAGATAATAACAACGACCTTTGCCATAGACGTTTTTCGTTACGACCGGCATTCCGGCGTAAAAATCGCTCTGGTAAGTTGCCAGTGTTTCCGCTGTATTCGCATGGACCAGCTCAAAATACTCCCGGCATTCGTAGACATGGCCGCGATAACGGAACGAATTCACCTGTTCCGGCGGCAGCACATCCACTTCTTCGGCCCATATACCGGACGCTTCCCGAAGCGGACCGGGGAACCCGCCCATAAAGCAAAGGTCCTCTTCGTTCACATAGCCGGACACATAGGTGGTTACAAAGGTACCGCCCGCCCGGACAAAAGCGTCCACCTTTTGGGCAAAATCGCCGCGCAGCATATAGCACATGGGCGCGATCACCAGTTTGTAGCCGGAAAGGTCCCCGGTTTCGTCCAACACGTCCACGCCGTAACCGTTAGCCATCAGCGCGGTGTGATGGGTAATCACGGTTTGCTCGTAGCCCTTCGTCTGCGTGCCAAACCGGGCGTCTTCCAGCGCCCAGCGGTTTTCCCAGTCGTAGATCAGGGCGATTTTGTTTTCCGGCGCGCTGCCGCAAACGGGTGCCAGGCGTTTCAGCGCCTCGCCAACGGCGCACACCTCGCGGAAAACGCGCGTGTCGTTGCGGTTTGCGTGATCGACTATCGCCCCGTGGAATTTTTCCGAATTGCCGCGACCTTTTCGGAACTGAAAGTACTGCACAGTATCCGATCCATGGGCGATCGCCTGCAGACCCTGCAAAAGAACGATCCCGGGACGCCGCAGAGAGTTGATGGGCTGCCAGTTGACCGCCGACGGGCTGGATTCCATCATCAGGAAGGGCTTATTGCCGCCCACGCCACGCATCAGGTCGTGCTTGAAGGCGGCATCCGCGCAAATATCCGCGTCCTTTTCGGTGCCGGTCCACGCAGGGTAGTTGTCCCAGCTGGAACGATCCAGCAGCTTGCCCATCTCAAAGTAATTGATCACTGGATAGGTGCCCATCATGTTGGTTGTGCAGGGGATATCCGGCGTAATCCGCTTGAGCGGTTCGATTTCATGGGCGTAAAAATCACAGTGATGCCAGCTGGTAAAGCGATTCCAGGCCAGTTTAAGGCCGTGGCTTTCGTTTTCGCCCAGCCAGTCCGGGGTTGTGGGGCTTTCGATTTGGTTGAAATCATTAAACCGGTGGGACCAGAAACCGTTCCACCACGCATCGTTGAGCGCATCGATGGTACCGTAGCGTTCTTTCAGCCATTCCTGAAAAGCGTGCTGGCACAGCGGGCAGTGACAATCCCCGCCGTATTCGTTGGAAATGTGCCACATTCCCAGTGCCGGATGTTTGCCATACCGCAACGCCAGCTGCTCGTTCATCTGCGCTACTTTTTCACGATAAATCGGGGACGTCAGGCAATGATTATGCCGACCCCCGTAAATCATTTTCTGGCGGACATTGTTAACGCGCAGCACCTCGGGATACTTTTGCGCCAGCCACGGGGGCCGCGCGCCGCTGGGTGTGGCCAGAATGGCTTTGATGCCGTTCTCATCCAGCATATCCATGACTTCGTCCATCCAGCCAAAATCGTATCTGCCTTCTTCCGGCTCCAGCATCGACCAGGCAAAGATGCCGATGGACAGGGTGTTCACGCCCGCTTCCTTCGCGTATGCCATGTCTTCTTTCCAGATGGTATCCTTCTGCTTGATCCATTGGTCCGGGTTATAGTCGCCGCCGTGCAGCAGCACGGGCATGCCCTTCATGACAGGTGAAAATTGTGCCATGCAGTGTTACGCTCCTCCCGAAATGGTTTTCATACCTGATTTGTAAATCGCGCCAAAACCGCTGAGAATTTGGTTTTTCGGCGCATCTACTGCTATACTAGCTGAAACGATTCCTTTTTTCAAGGTGGATTATTTGTACTTCCTCGCCCGAATCCGCAACACCGAAGAAAAGAGACAAACAATACGATTCCCATTCCGATACGCATAAGGTATAATGGAATGGAATTCTTCAAAGGCGGTTGAAAACAGGTATGAAGAAAACGTATGTTACGACCCTGCCCGACCACGTCGGCGCATTTTTGGAGGCAAGTCGTTGCTTTGGCAGCCTGGGGTTGAATATTACGCGCGTAAGTTATAATAAAGCGGTGGATACGCATACCCTGTTCGTTGAGGCGGAGGGCACGCCGGAACAGCTGGCCCGGGCGGACGAGCGATTGCGCGCTATCGGTTACCTGCAAAGCGAAGAAGCCGACCAGAGTATTGTTTTACTGGAATTCAAGCTGAAGGATGAGCCGGGCGGAATTACCGCTGTGCTGGAGCTGATCCGTTCGTTCAACTTTAACATCTCTTATATGAGCTCGCAGGAAAACGGAACGGATTATCAGCTTTTCAAAATGGGATTGTTTGTGGAAAACCAGAAAAGAATCGACGAGTTTCTGTCGCAGGCGGAAAAGCTGTGCCCTGTGCGCGTGATTGATTATAATCATGCGGAAAAGAACTTTGACAACAGCATTTTCTACCGTTCCTACGCGGCGGGCCTCACCCGGCGCATGGGGATGACGGACGAAGCCCGGCAGGAACTGCTGATTAACGTCAATCTGGCAATGCAGGTGCTGGATGAGCAGGGTCTTTCCCCTTACCGCACGTTTGACAGCATCAGCCGTTTTGCCGATCTGCTGATGCTGCACCGGGGCGGCGCGTTTGTGCCCCGGGTGACGATGCACCATTTGACCGAGCGAACGCAGCTCACCCTGATCGAGCCGCCCTGCGGCAGCAACACGGCGATCCTGCAAAACGGAGACGACGTACTGATGATTGATACGGGGTACGCCTGCTACCGGAAAGAAATGCTGGCGTTGTTTCGCAAGCTGATCCCGGACTATGACCATAAACCGAAACGTGTGCTGATTACCCACGCAGATTTGGATCACTGCGGGCTGCTACCAATGTTTGATCAGGTGGAGATGAGCGCAAAAAGCGCCGAGTGTATTCGCCTGGAAGCCGCCGGGGAAGACGGATACCGCGAGCGCAACCCGCTCCACCGCCCGTATATCCGCATCTGTAAGACACTGACCGAGTACCGGCCCATGGACCCGGATCGAATACGGGTGATCGCGGGGGATACGATTCCGTTGACCGAACCGCTCGCTCCGGCGGGCAGCTACCGGTTTGGCGATCTGAATTTCGAACTGCTGGAGGGGCAGGGCGGGCATCTCCCGGGCGAACTGGTGCTGATTGATTACGGGCATAGAATCATCTTTACTGGGGATATTTATGTGAATTTAAAGGATATGACGCCCGAGCAGACGGCTTACAACCGGTACGCGCCGATCCTGATGACGTCTGTCGATACGGACCCGGAACTGTGCGCTCGTGAGCGGGATGGGGTGCTTGGCCGGTTGGGCGTAGGGGAATGGCGTATATTCGGCGCGCACGGGATGAAGAAAGATTATCGGGTGCACGCGTAAAAAACCGCTATATACGGCGGAAAGGGCGGGGATGCAGATGAATACGATGGAGACAATTGTAACGCGCGGCAGCTACCGGGGGAAATACTTGCCGGAAGCGGTAAAGCGCAGCGATCTGGAGGAAATTCTGGCTGCGGGGCTGGCCGCCCCCTCCGGATGCAACAAACAGACGACCAGCCTGATCGCCGTGGATGATCCCACATTGCTTAACCGTCTGCGGGAAGCGGTACCCTGCCACGTGGGCGACACTGCGCCCGCGGTAATCTACGTACTTACGCGAAGGATTCATGCTTATCGCGATAAGTGCTTCAGCGTTCAGGACTATTCTGCGGCAATCGAAAACATGCTGCTGGCGATTGTGGATCACGGCTATGAAAGCTGCTGGGTAGAGGGATACATTACCGATGACGACCACCTTGGTCGTAAACTGGCGGACGTGCTGGGCGTGCCTCCGGAATACGAGCTGGTTTGCTTCCTGCCTGTCGGTCGTGCCGCCGAACCGGTCAAGCGTCCCGCCAAGCTGCCCAACGATCAGCGGGCATGGCTGAACGGATTTGGCAGGCGATAAAACGAGGTAAAGTGCAGGTAAATTCATCATTCGAAAGACGCAATTTTACAAGTGCTCTCAAACGTAACAAATTCAACGGTTTGAGCACCCCCTCCAATTTGACAAAAACCCTCCTGAGTGCTATGATTTATCCTCGTTGGTACCCCTCTGAAACCTTTTACAGATAAGGGCCAACGGGTATGGATCATTCCAAGGAGGTACCTTTGTGACCACTGAGCAACAGATTGACCGTGCTCTGGCTTATTTTACCGACGAAGACCACTCCTGCAGCTACGAGCTGCTTAACGGCACAGGCGGAGTATTGATAAGCGCCCCCCATGCCATGCTGCAAACCCGAGACGGCGCCATCAAATGCGCGGAGCGGTTTACCGGGATGCTCTGTCGGCTGATGCACGAACGGATCGGATGCCCCGTTATTTATAAAACCCGTCACCTTCGCGACGACGCCAACCACGATCCCATCAGCGACTACCGCGACGCGCTGTGCCGATATGTAAAACAGCACGATATCCGTATGGTGCTGGATTTGCACCAGATGAAACCGGAACGCAAGGTGGACCTTTGCATCGGTACTGCGAAGGGCCGCAACCTGCAGGGACGCGGTGAAATTACCTCCATCGCACAGGAGTGCTTTCATCAACAGGGAGTTAAGCATATCACGGTGGATGAACCCTTTGACGCAAGCGGCCCCAACACCGTCAGCGCCACAGTCGCGTCCCGCTGCCATATCCCCGCCCTGCAGCTGGAACTGAACACACGGTTACTGATGAACGGTTACGATGATTACTGCTTTTTGCGCGTGCTGGACGCGCTGTGCGACCTGACCGACCGCCTGAACGGGCTGGACGGCCGCCCCGGCGAAATTGCTTTGTAGACAACCGGTTGCGTCCCCGGGAGAATTCTCCGAAGGGAGCTGACGGAATGCCGCATGGGCTGATGGTTGTAAATGCGTTTCTGCATTCGGCCAAGTTTGACGAAATTTATGAAATCCTGCTTCATTCCGCGCGGGAGTGCGGAATGAAGCTTTCTTTACGTACCAACGCAGAGCTTTGTACTGTGGTAGACAGCGCAGAGTTTGCGTCGGAGCAATATGACTTTGTACTTTTCTGGGACAAGGATGTGGCGCTGGCCACGCAGCTGGAACAGCGAGGTCTACCCGTATTCAACAGCGCGCAGAGTATTTTGCGCTGTGATGACAAATCGCTTACCTACCTGACGCTTAAAAACGCCGGACTGCCGATGCCGCGAACCATACTTGCCCCTAAAACCTATCCGGCAATCGGATATCCTGACACCACATTTGTGGACGAGGCGGCAGCGCGGTTGGGCTTTCCGTTGGTGCTGAAGGAATGCTTCGGTTCCTTCGGTCAACAGGTATATCTGATGAACGATCTGGAGTCGCTTCGTGCCAAAGTAGCTGCGCTGGCGGGCACGCCGATGCTGTTTCAGGAATTGATTGGTGAAAGCTACGGCCGCGATGTGCGGATCAACGTGGTTGGTGACCGTGTGGTTGCCAGCATCCTGCGCCGCAGTACCAACGGCGATTTTCGCAGCAACCTTACACTGGGTGGAAGCATGGAGAATTATACGGCTGCGCCGGAAGAAGCCGAACTGGCCCTGCGCGCGGTACGTGAGCTGGGGCTGACTTTTGCCGGCGTAGACGTGCTTTTTGGCAAAGACGGCCCATTGCTTTGCGAAGTGAACAGCAATGCCCATTTTAAAACGACGTTGGCCTGCACAGGCGTGAATATGGCGACCGAGCTGCTTCGCGAGATCGGCGGTCGCCTGGAGGTACACGGATGAAGAAGGGCTGGCTTCTGTACGACGAAGCGGATTTGAAACAGAATCGCGATTTCGCCGATTACCTGACCCGGGAAGGGAAAGCGCGCGGCCTGGAACTGGAAACCGTTCGCACCGTGCAGCTGACGCTGGGAATTCAGGCGGGCGGAGCATTGAGAATCCAAAAAGACAATCGGGATGCGCTCCCTGATTTTGTGATTTCCCGACAGCGGGACGATCTGACCAGCGCGCAGTTTGAACGGATGGGTGTACCGGTTTTCAACGGTTCGCGCGTCTGCATCATATGCAACGATAAACGCCGCACCCATCAGTTTCTGGCGGGCCTGCCGATGCTGGAAACGACCTTTGTAAGCCACCGTTACGCCGTGGCGCCGGGCGAAAGCGCCTATCCGCTGGTGATTAAACCCGCGGGCGGGCACGGCGGCGAAAACGTGGCGCTGGTCCATAACGAATACGAGTGGCGTGACGCCGCGGATCAGATCCTTCCGCAGGACATTGTACAGCAGAAACCCGCGGCGGATGCGGGAAAGGACCTGCGGGTTTACGTGCTGTTTGGTAAAATCGTCGCTGCTGTTCTGCGAACCGCCCACATGGGGATCATCAGCAATTTCAAGCGCGGCGGTAGCGTGGAGCTGCATACGCTTACAGATGAGGAGCGCGCATTGGCTGAAGCGGTGATCGCCCGGTTTGTGCAGGGGGAAGCCCCGCTGTGCTTTGCCGGGGTGGATTTTCTGTATGAACACGGCCACCCGGTCTTAAGCGAAGTAGAAGACGTGGTGGGCAGCCGGATGCTTTATCAAGTGAGCAGCATGGATATTGCGGGCCTGTATCTGGATCAGATTCGAGAGAGGTTATAAATACATTCTTTACCGACATTACCGTGTAAGGCCATTTTATAAGCGTGCGACTGGAAGACGGAATGACAAACGCTTTCGCCTGTGCTATACTGAAAAAGCGAAAACGCCGTGGTTTCGCGGCGACGAAACGGAGCGGACGAAATGATTCCATTCAACGTACCCCCATACGCGGGGCAGGAAGACAAGTATGTTTTGGAGGCAATCCATAACCATAAAATCTGCGGCGACGGGCCGTTCACCAAACGCTGTCACGCGGCGCTGGAGGCGATGACAGGCACCGGAAAGGCACTGCTGACCACCTCCGGCTCCAGCGCGCTGGAAATGGCGGCGATCCTGTGCGACGTAGCCCCGGGTGATGAGGTGATCCTGCCGTCGTTTACGTTTTCCAGCACAGCCAACGCGTTTGCGCTTCGCGGCGCAACGCTGGTCTTCGCGGACATTTGCCCGGACACCATGAATATCAATCCGGAATGCATCCGCACGGCAATCACCGAAAGAACGAAAGTGATCGTACCGATGCATTACGCGGGTGTGTGCTGCGACATGGCCGCCATCAACGCCATGGCGAAGGAACGGGGTATCTTCGTGGTGGAAGACGCAGCGCAGGCGGTGGATGCGTCGCTGAACGGCAAGGCGGCCGGAACGCTGTCGGACATGGGTTGCTACAGCTTTCACGAAACGAAGAACTTCAGCATGGGCGAAGGCGGCGCCATCCTGTTCAATGATCCGCGTTTTGTGGAACGTGCTGAAATTATCCGGGAGAAGGGCACCGACCGCAGCCGGTTTTACCGGGGGCAGGTGGACAAGTATACATGGGTGGATATCGGCTCCTCCATCCTGCCCAGCGAGATCAACGCGGCGTATCTGCTGGCGCAACTGGAAATCCACGAACAGATTACCGCGTGGCGTATGGAACGGTGGAACCAGTATAACGCAGCTCTGCAGGACCTGAAAACCGCCGGGAAGATCGACCTGCCGACAATATCGGCAGGCTGCAAACACAATGCGCACATGTATTATATCAAGTGCCGCGATATTGCTGAGCGTACTGCGCTTACATCTTTCCTGAAACAACGGGAAATCAACGCGGTTTTCCATTACATTCCCCTGCATTCCGCGGCGGCTGGCCGCCGGTTTGGGCGTTTCCATGGGGAGGATCGCTATACGACCCGGGAAAGCGAGCGCCTGCTACGTCTGCCCATGTATTATGGTCTTACGGCGGAGGACTGCGATACGGTCATCCGTGCGTTACATGAGTTTTACGCTTGACGGAACTGAAAATGACGGACAAACGGAAAGGAGCCTTACCCGTGAAAATCAAATCATTTGGTTGGAACTTTACCGGGTGGACCGCGATTGTCTTCTATGCGGTATGCGGTTTGTTGCTTCTGCTGTGGCCCAATCTGGCGCTGATGATCGCCAACTATGCGTTAGCGGCGTTGTTGTGCGTGGTTGCGCTGGTGATGATTGCCGGATACATCCGTGGCGAAGCGCTGGACGGGATGTTGAATTATGGCCTTGCCAAAGGCCTGATTCTCTTGCTGATCGGCATTGTGCTAATGATCCGCAGTGATATTCTGATTACGATCCTGCCGTTCCTGTGGGGCGTGGCCATGATTGCGGGCGGCTTTGCGAAGGTGCAGGTCGCGTTTGACTTAAACCGGGTGGATCGCGAACGCTGGTGGCTGATGCTGATCGGTGCGTTGCTCTCGTTCGTGCTGGGTGTTCTGGCTGTTACGCAGCCCGCATTCCTGGCCGGGGTCGTAACTCAGTTTATCGGCGCGTCCCTGCTGCTGGAAGCGTTGCTGGATATGGCCGCGCTGCTGACAATTCGGCGTGAAGTGAAAAAAATGAACGTATAAACGCTTGCTGGATGGGGTGAACAACGGCGATACCGAAAGGCATTGCGTTGTTCGCCCCATTATGAAATGGATGGATAAAGAGGCGGCTGGCATGAAAATCGTCGTGGTGAACGGTACGCCGCTCAAGGGCGTTACCTGGCATATGAAGGAAATGTTTCTGGAACATTTCCGGCCGGATTGCGAGGTAACGGAGTTTTATCCGGGCGACCTCCCCGGCTTCTGCGTAGACTGTAAGAACTGCTTTTTCCGGGGTGAGCAACTGTGCCCGCACATCGAGAAAACCGGACCGGTCTGGCATGCGATGCTGGAAGCGGATTTGCTGGTGTTTGCCTACCCGGTTTATGCTTTGCGTGCCCCGGGCAGTGTTAAATCGTTGCTGGACCACCTGTGTGTACACTGGATGGTTCACCGGCCCGACGAGCGGCTGTTTGGCAAAACTGCGGTGATCCTTACCAACAGCGTGGGCGCACCGAACGGTTCCGCGCAGAAGGACGTAAAAACAAGCCTCTCCTGGCTTGGAATTTCCAGGGTCTACACCTGTGGGGCCGGGATGTTCGGCGATATTCTTTGGGATAAAATCACGGAAAAGCATGTGATAATGCTGCGACGCAAAACTGCCAGACTGGCCCACAGGGCGCGCCGTGCGCTTGCGGGCGGCAAGGGGATGAGATTGGGAGTGCGTTTGAAATTCGCACTGTGTAAAATAATGCACCAGCTGGTGTATAACGGAGAACAAAGCCCGAGTCTGGATAACCAGCATTATCTGGACCATGGGTGGATAAGAGCAAAGTAATCAAAAGAGAGTTTGAGAAACCCGGACGTTTTGAAACGTCCGGGTTTCTCAGCGTTGGGGTGGATGCGGGTAGGCGGAACGCCGAAAGATAAAGCATTCGCCTGGCAAATTTCATGAACCTGTTTTCCAATAACGGCTCAGGCTGTTTACAGGCAACCCGGAAGGAATATACCTTAACCCCGGCGGTGTAAGAAACCGTTGGAGCAGACTATCCTCCGGTCTGCTGTCTGGGTTAGGGGAAAGAGCTTTCCGGATCATCCAGCGATATGCAGTTGGCAAGCTGTTGGACAGTCGTAATGGGTTCCCGGAAAGAACCGCTTCACAGGGAAAATGAAAACGGGCATGATCGAAGTCCGGAAGGTTCCCTGATAGCAGCTGGTGTGCGATTAATCCGTACGCGAAGGTATCCACCTTGTACGTTAACCTTTGGGAGCCTCCCGCCATACGCTGAAATGTCTCCGGCGCCAGATAGAGGGGGTCACCTTCCGCTTGACCGGCTTCCACTGAATTGTCCCCTGCTAAAAAACTGCTGTCAAAATCAATGAGTCGAACCCGGTCTTGGCCGTTTTGCCGTTGCAACAAGATATGTTCCGGTTTCAAATCGCCATGCACAAGGCCCTGCGCATGCAGCCGCGCAAGACAGAAGGCCAGTGCGTACAGCAGCTCTCTCGCGTGGGTCGGAGGTTGGTGGCTCAATGTCTCAAAGGTCTGCGAAGCTGGATCGATTGCCTCGGAAACCGCGATGAAATGATTATCATGGATGAAAAAATCCGTTACGGGTACAACCCAATCACCCAAAACACAGGACAATGCGTCGTATACAGTCTGTTTATGTTGCAGAAAAGCCTCGCAGCGCGCCATCCTTGCCTGTTGGAGAGCGGATTGACCGTCTGGAGAAATGGTGGGGCAAACCGGAGAAAGAAAGCGCTTAATAAAGAAGCGCTTGCCATCAAGTGTGGCAAAGCACCACTGCGCGCTTCCGCTACCGAAGGTCTTGAAGGATGTTTCACAAAGGTAAGGGCCTATCTTCGTGACGCTCGCCCCCTTGGATTCAGAAAAGCCCGGCGGCCGCTGCGGCAACCGGGTTCATTCGAATTGTTCTTGGTCAACAACCGCGTTCCTCACAGGCTCACAGGGTATTGCACACCGCGTCGATCACCTGCTGATATTCCAACTCCGTTAACCCTTCGGTGACGGTTTGCACATGCACCACCTGTGCCCATTCCCGGGAGATTCGGTTCCATTCCGGAGCGTCCGGTGCAAACATCAGCAAACGCTTCGCTTTCTCATCCATTGTTCCGCCCAGCTGTTCATCTTCCCACCACAGGCTCAATTCTTCAAAATCTTTCGCCATGCCTTCCGGGTACCAGGGCGCGATTTTTGCGTGACCCAGTGTGTGGGTAGGGGCGTCTGACCAGACGACGATGATATGCCGGCGTTTGATTCCTTCGCGCGTCCAGTCGCTGCGGATCGCGTAAGCCAACGCTTCCAGACCGTCTTCCGGTATGTCGCCGCCGCCTTGCGCGGTGATACCGTTTACGCAATCGTAAAACGGTTGGGTCTGTTCCGGCAATGTGAAAAAGTCGCTGGCCATCATGGCCTGCTCGCCATCCGTAAGATAATCACGGAAAGCGATTACGCGAATCCTCATTTTACTGATGCTCCGATTCTTTTTTGCCATAGCATGTTGGATATCCTCGTGCAGGCGGGTGGCATTATGCTTTACCATCTCCAGTACGTGACGCATGCTGCCGGTTGCGTCAATACAGAAAACCAGGTCTACAGAATAGGTCAGCTCATACGGTTCCATGTTCTCCTCCTTAGGCGAACAGAAATAAGCCACCTTGTTTTGGCGTATAAAGGTATTCTTCACGGTAGCCAGTTTCCCTTCCGCTCAGGTATGATTTTACAGTCGGAAGAAGATACTTCGGAAGGAGGCTATTGGCTGTTCGTCGAAAAAGATACCCTGTGTAGCGCGTGAGCCGGTACAGTCCGGCAGAGGGAGCGTGACCTATGCTCATGAAGGGGATCAAACGGACAGGCGGTTTTTTATGCTTCTTGGGTTGTATTGCAGCCATTGCGGGCATCCTCGCAACCGCTGTTCCGCTGATAGATTATGATCCATTGCAAGCGTTTGTTCGTTCTTTATCCACCACAGAGAGCGGCGGTTTGATTAAAATTCTGCATTCCGTTCTCTCCTTTTGCCTTGCGGAAAATTATCTGGTATTTGCAGGGGGTATCGCGTTACTCTTAATCGGCGGAGTGATTCGGACGATGGCCGATAGAGCCTTGTTCGAAGTGCCAGCAGACGAAGCGGAAGTTGCGGCGATTCGACATCCTTCCGTCGATCACAATCCTTCCGATGCCCGGGACGCTTCCCTGCCGACGCAGGAATCGGCCTCCTCTGTGAATGGGTCGCCTGCAACAGAGGATTTTCGTCCGCAAATCGTCGTGCCCCCCCTGAAAGTATCGCAACCTGAAGAAAACAAGCTCTCTGCGAACCCGATGGAAGGAAATGAAACGTTATTTCCAAATAATGATTCGGAAATTATGACGCAACAATCGACGTTGAGTGCTCAGGCGGAAGTAATTTCGCTTTCTCAGATGGACAACCCGGTGGAGGAGGAACCCACGCCACGGCTTACGCCATATTCGGAAAACCCGGATTGGGCTTATGAAACGCCTGTTACGCAAACCGCGCCGAAAGGTTCCGACCAACCGGAGGATCATGCGGAGCGCCCGATGACAGACGCATCCGAATGGGAAACGAGAGAGACTACCGATGAGCGCGTCATTATTGCCAGACGAGAAAACAGCGTTCCTGAGGTGAAAATTCCTCCTGAAGTAACCGAATTCTTTGAACCAATGCGGTTATATCAGGTCCCTGCCCCTGCCGAGCCGACACCTTTGGAACAATCCGCGAAAAGCTGCCTCGAACACCATACAGAAGAAGCGATGCCCATGATGCCCAACACTGGAAACGCTTTTCAATATAAGGCTTTCCGTGCGGATGGCAGGCCGGCTGTCGTTACGACGTTGCCCAATGCACAGTTTCAGTATGACCAGATTGCCGATCCGCTACCGACGTTACGGACCGGAACGTACGAGGAGAACGATACCCGGATACCCTTACCACAATTGAAAAGCGGAGTGCAAATCGTAAATACTCTTGGCCGCAGACTTCAACGCTAGATAAATCAAGGCCTGCAATCCCCTGAAAACACAAGGAGACAGCACGATCAGCCGTAATATCCCAACCGGAAGGCGGAATATTACGGCTTTGAAATGTAAAATATAAGAAAATTAGCAAAATAGTTGCAATTTGACGAAATGTAAGATATAATCATGTACATTCCGGTGTAACCATGTTCGTTTTCTTATATTATCGCTGGCAGGGGGGGACGCAGATGCAGCGGGTGATTCGATATTTCCAAAATGATCTTGCCCTGTTCAGGGAATATTACCAGAACGGACAGGAGCAAATTGACAATACGAATTTTTACGCGCTGCGGAGGACTAGCCTGATTACGACACTGCTTCTGGCAGGCGCTTTAATCTTAATGTTCTCAACGGATCAGCGCTGGGAACTGGAAGCCCCATGCGCGGTTGTGCTGATGCTGCACCTTTTTCTGTGTGTTGCGCTTCATGCGCGCAGGCGGGCGCTTCGTGAAAGACCCGGCCTGATCCGCATCCTCTCACTGTTTTTTTTACTTTCCATGCTGGCGCTGGCTGCGTACCTGTCTACTTATGGGATGGAAGACACCCCGGGAGTTTACTTTGCTCCGTTTACCATTGTGCTTACGATGATATTCATATTACCTGCCTGGCAGAGTTATACCGCGCTTACGCTGACGACGATCTATTTCGCGTGGATGAGCGCCACCGTAAAAGATACGTTCACTTTTCAGATTGACTTAACAATTGCAGCCGCAACGCTTCTACTCGGTTTGATTGGTATTACCGAGCTTTATTCCGTACGTTTGAAGGAATATCGCCTGCGCAGCGAACTGATGCGCCGCTCCAGTATGGACGCGTTAACGGGGCTGATGAACAAGACAACTGTGGAAACCTGCGCCCGGAGTTATCTGGAACATTACGCAAACAAACAGAGCTCCGCACTGATGGTGATTGATCTGGATCAGTTTAAACAGATTAACGACCAGTTGGGGCACCAGACAGGGGACGAAGCACTGGAAGCCTTTGGAGATGCTCTGCTTCGATTGTTTCGTTCGCAGGATATCGTAGGTCGCGTCGGCGGTGACGAATTTATGGTGCTGATGAAAAATATCGAAGACCCGGAAATGGTGATTCATCGTGCTGAGGCGATCTGTGAAGCGGTGAGGGAGACAAAGTTAAAAAATCTCAACTGCGCGCTTTCCTGCAGCATTGGAATCGCGATGTGTCCCTACCACGGAACGGATTATGATACCCTTTTCAACACCGCGGACGAACAATTGTATATGATGAAACGAAACAAGGGAAAGTCCGCCTGCCAGGCGATTGCATAATCAGCGGAACTTGAATTTCTTTTATACTTTTTTGCAAAATTGGATAATCGAAAGAATCGGCTGTGGAAACCACTTGCCAAAGGCGTTGATATTTAGCGCCAAATTGGGTATAATGGTTACGAATGTGAAATAGCATGGAGGGTTGCGCGTGTACAGGCTACTGATTGTCACACGGGATCAACGGGTTGAGGATTTGTTCAACTCCATGCAGGGCTGGGAAGCCATGGGCTTCAAACAGCCCCGTTTGCGGAAAACGACGGCAGATGCGATTGAGTGCATGCATAAGCACCATATCGACGCCATTGCGTTGGACGGAGACCCGGATTATGCGGAACTGGAGCGCTGGCTGGATAAGAACGCGCCGAACATCCCAATCTTTGGGATCGCGGAGAACGAGGAAAAGCAGCTGGAAGCGATCCGCGAAATTGAGCTGCTTTTAAATCAGCTGCATACCGATGACTCCAACGATGATTACGATGAAAGTTATTATTTCAAGCTTTCACGGGAACGCTGGCAGAAGCGGTTGATTGCCGGGCTGTCGCCATCGGTGGAAGATATTTTAAAGCATGAGCGGATGTACCGTTGCCCGGATGATCCGCGCAGCCCCTGCGTTTATGCGCGCATGACCATTCCGGAAGGGGATCCCTTTATTACCGGACGCTGGCATTACGGAAGCGAACGCCTGGGCACGGCGCTGCAGAATTTCTTCGGCGAAACATTCGACCATTTGATCATCCATGTGGCGGTCGTTTCACCGGAAGAAGTACGTGTGGTTCTTTGTCCTCCCGCTGGTGAGACAAAACATTCGGCATCCCTGCCGAAAGCAAAAAAATACATTGATGAAACCATCGAACAGATCAGGAACTACCTGGGTTTATCCATGACCGTTGCGGAAATACGGATGCGCGACGGGCTGGTGGATTTTGCCGCCGAGTGCAGTGTTCACGACGAACGTGCGGAATAACAGGAGGAGGGAATACAGATGGGCTTTTTCAAGAACGTGGTAAGCAGCCAGTTTATCGATGTGATCGAATGGACGGATGATACGCAAAACACCATGGTGCACCGTTATGATATGAACGGCAAGGAAATCATGATGGGCGCGCAGCTGACCGTGCGCGAAAGCCAGGTGGCGGTTTTCGTAAACGAAGGACAGCTGGCCGACGTATATCAGCCCGGTCGATATGAGCTGACCACCCAGAACATGCCGATCATGACGGCGCTGAAAGCTTGGAAGTTCGGCTTCAATTCGCCCTTCAAATCGGACGTTTATTTCATCAATACCAAGCAGTTTTTGGATCGCAAATGGGGCACCAGCAACCCCGTGATGATGCGTGACGCCGAATTCGGGATGATCCGTATTCGCGCTTTCGGTATTTTCGCCTTCCGCGTAACGAACCCGGAAGTATTCCTGAAAGAGGTTTTCGGCACGAACGCCATGTTTACCGTGGAGGATGTGGAAGGGCAAATTCGCCGCACGCTGGTTTCCGGGCTGAGCGACGCGATTGCCGAGAGCAAAATCCCTGCGCTGGACCTGGCCGCCAATTACGAAGAACTGAGCCAATATTCTTTGAAGGCGCTGGCCCCCAAGGTAGAATCCCTCGGGCTGTCGCTGACCAGCTTTGTGATTGAGAACATCAGCCTGCCGGAAGAAGTGGAGAAGAGCATTGACAAACGTACCTCCATGGGCGTGGTAGGCGATCTGAACCGCTATTCCCAGTTCCAGGCGGCTGAGGCGATGCGCGAAGCGGCCAATAACCCGGGCGGTGGTATGGCCGGTATGGGCGTGGGCATGGGCGCCGGCGCGGCAATGGGGCAGATGTTTGCGCAAAGCATGAACGGCGCGGCAGCCGCCCCGCAGGCTGCCACGGTACCGTGCGTTGCCTGCGGCAAACCGATTCCGGTTGGCAGTAAATTCTGCCCGGAATGCGGCGCTCCCCAGAACACCGTAAAAAAGTGCAAAACCTGTGGCGCAGAGCTGAAACCGGATGCGAAATTCTGCCCTGAGTGCGGGCAAAAGGTAGAATAACGGTTTTTCAACCGCATGCTTTCATCATACGAATATCAATACGGCGCGACCCGCTTAGGGTCGCGCCGCTTCAAATTGCAACAGAATCACATTTATCGTTTGAACCAACGCTGCCAACCGGGAGCGATTCCAGCCACGCCCGGCAGGCTTTTCGGTTTTTGAATCGAAGTACCCGAACGCCGTGCCCCTCCGCGTCCGCCAGAGCCTGCCGCAGTGTGGGCAATTGTTTCTTTGGAAAATTCCAAACCCACTTGAGAAAGCTCCAATCCACCCGTTCAGGGCAGCCTTCGGTCATATCGGGTCGCGTTCGTCCGTAACTGGCCGCCACACGTTTCACAACGCCGGCAAGGCAGGTGCGGCGGGAGTAATCCAGGCAAATCGCGGTATCACAACGGGCAAGCCGAAGCGGTAGCGTGCGGTCAAAATTACCATCAATGATCCATTTTGGTTTTACAAGTTCATCGGAAAGACGCTGATCGAAAACCTCCCGGCTGACGCTAACCCAGCCGCTTTGCCAGAACAACTGATCCAGATGGATCACGGGCAGGCCGGTTTGCTCGCTAAGCTTTCGGGAAAGAGTGGATTTACCGCTGCCACTGCATCCTACGATCAGGATTCGTTCCATACTCACAGCCGCTTTGCCAGCGTGTCCGGGTTGATGGCATACAGCAGCGCGTTTTCGCGGGAAATCCGTTTCGCCTGATACAGGCGGAGGATGTCGCTGTCCATCGAGATCATCCCTTCGGAGGAAGAGGCATAAATCACGTTGTCGATTTGTGCAATCTTGTTCTCCCGGATCATGTTGGAGATAGCGCTGTTGACCATCATCACCTCAAAAGCCGGCTCGATTCCTCCGTCGACCGTGGGGATTAGCTGTTGACTTACAACGGCTTGCAGCACCATGGAAAGCTGAATACGTACCTGCTGCTGCTGTGCCGCGGGAAACACATCCACAATCCGGTCAATCGTTTTACCGGAGCCGATCGTATGCAGCGTAGAAAGTAGCAGATGCCCGGTTTCAGAAGCGGTCAAGGCAGTCTGCATGGTTTCGTAATCGCGCATTTCTCCAAGCAGGATCACGTCCGGCGCTTCACGGAGCGATGCGCGCAGCGCGTGTGCAAAGTTCAGGGTATCGTTCTCAATTTCCCGCTGGGTGACAAGGCAGTGTTTATGCGGATGAATATATTCAATCGGGTCTTCCAGAGTGATGATGTGACCGCTTCGGTTGATGTTGATCTGGTCGATCAGACAGGCAAGCGTCGTGGTTTTTCCGCTGCCGGCGGGGCCAGTCACCAGTACCATGCCACGCTTTTTATGGCTGAGCGATAGGACCGAATCCGGGATATGAAGCACCTTCGGGTCGGGCAGAGAAAAGGGCACCACACGCAGTACCGCTGCCAGCGAACCGCGTTGTTTGAAGGTGTTGCAGCGGAAGCGGCCAAGGTCCTTCAAACCGAAGGAAAAATCATCGTCTCCGTTTTCCAGCAGACGCTGGGTAGGGCGATGACTGGCACGCTCGTAAATTTGATGGATCAGGTCGTCACACTCCGAAAGCATCAGCTTGTTTGAGAATAACGGTTTAAGCTGATTGTTCACTTTCAGGGTAACGGGTGCGCCGGGAATGATATATACGTCGGAGCCTTTCTGGTCGAGTATTCCGCGTAGAATATCCTCAAGAAGATAAGGGTTCTCGTCCATTCAATTTCACCTGTTTCTTTCTGCCGCAGTCAGGGTGGACAACGGTTTACGGTTCCAGCAGATTCAACGTATTTTCCATTTCGATGGATTGGCTTACCAGTTCATGCCGTGTTAGCTTCAGGCGTGGCGAGAGGGAAGGCGAAAAGGTTCCCTCGACTACCAGTGAACGCTGCGCCCCGGCATCTAAAGCAAACGAAAAGTTACCATCCTCGCCGATCGTTATGTTGCCCAGACCGTTTCGAGCAAACAGAGCGTTCCATCCACTGGTATCCGTTACCACGGAAGCATTCTCCTGCGCCAGTTCATCCATCGCTGCAAGGGTTTGCTGGGTCTGTGCAGCCGCCTGATAATAACCAAGGGTCATCGTGCGGTTTCGGTCAGACAACGACGCGTTGCTGCGCGCGCTGCCAAGCGACAGAAGGCTCAGAGCTGCAAGAGCAAGCACAACCAGCACCATCAGTACGGAACTGGCGCCGACGCCAACGCGATATTCGCTTCCTGATTTACGGAGATTCGTCATGGGGCGGTCGCCTCCCGATACTGTACTGCGGGCAGTGTGAAAAGCAAATGGTCTTTCTGGTATGCACGGATTTCTACGGTCGTCAGGGTTCCGGCAGGCTGTGATAAACGATCAATCCCGGCTTCCAGCCGGTATCCATCTTCGTCTGTCAGAATGTACTGGTGATCCTGCAGCGAAAAACCCAACGAAAGCAATGCCGCTTCCGCATCAGCTTGAACCGCCAGCGTTTCCGCCGTATCCTCGGCTCGCATCAGGGCATGATCGGCAATCTCTGCGTTCTGGTTAATTTGCTGTGCTTTGGTGAATACCTGAAGAACGACGGCCTGCGAGAGAGCGAAGAACAGGATCACGATGACCATTTCGATCAACAGCAGATTGTTTTGATGGCTTCGCATGCTCAATTCGCCTCCTCAGCCGAACCCGCGCGGAGCGCTATTCGCAACGTTCGGGTTTCTCCGTTTGGCATCACAACAGACGCTTCCAGCAGACGGGGCGATACCAGAGTAAAGGTTAACGATTGAAGGTCCACCAGCCGTTCTCCGTTTTCCGGTGCGAACGGGTCGCCGGTAGACTGAAAATTCTCCCACATAGCGCCCTGCCAGGCGTAAATGTCCGTTTCGTAGGGATCCCCATCCAGTGTTTCATATAGGCTGAGTACATTCAGGCCGTCCCATTTTGTCAGAGTCACGCTGTTTTCTTTATCGAATGTGCGCACTTTATTACACAGGTAGCTCAGCACCATTTGCGAGTCGCTGTTGTGGGCGGCCGTATCCGTAACGCGACGATAGACCCGTGTGCCAATCAGCGTGAGTGTAATGGATGATACGGCGAAAAGCCCGATCAGCAGAAAAAGGAACGCGGACGGGATGCTGTGCGACAGGGGGGACAGTTCTTTTTTCATGTCAGACCTCCCCAATCAGTAAAACAGAGATGTCGGGCAGAATGTTATCCGCAAAAGCGTCCAGCGAAACGATATAGCGGGTATGGTCGTAGGAAAGCCCGTAATAAGCCTCAAGATAGGCTGAATCGGAAGGATAACGCCCTTCCACGGCATAACAGGTAAGCGCCGCGCGAAGAACGGAGGTTTTCAGCGATTCTGTCAGCTCGCCGGTGCCTTTACGGTTTACCAGCGACAAACCCGCGATGAAAAGAAGCAGGATGACGGCAAACGAGGTAAGCGTGATCAGAATCCCCTTCAGCAAGGGTTTGTTTTTCATGCGCGGCCTCCTTTCGATGCAGTGGGGCTGATCAGGCCATACCGCCCATCAGTGACAGCAACGGCAACATCACGGAGAGCAGGATAGCGCCGATGATCACAGACATCAGTGCGACCAGCGAAGGTTCGATCATCGAAACGGCGCGGGTGATAGAATCATCTACCTCATCTTCGTATAACGCCGCCAGGCGCGACATGACCACATCAGTTTGCCCGGCCTGAGCGCCTACACGGATCATCCGGCAGTGCAGCGGCTCGAAAATGCCCATGCGCTCAACGGCGTCGGGGAAGGATTCGCCTTTTTCCATCCGCTGTCGTACTGTCTCCACCTTTTCTGCCACCTGGCGGTTGTTTACCACCCCGCTGACCAGTTGCAGGCTTTCATTCAGCGGAAAGCCACTCTTCAGCATCATGGACATGACCGACGCGAAGCGACCCGCGCTGATCTTTTCTTCCGTATGTCGAAGCGGAGGAATGCAGCGGAAAAGGAACGCACGGAAACGGCCGCTGCGATCCAACCGGATCAGCAACAATGAAAGCAGGGTGAGCAGAATAACGATTCCCGCCGCAAACAGCACAACCCGGCCTGTGCCGATCCCCGCGCTGATCCACGGACTGCCGGCCGTGTCAACGCCCATTCCGCGGAAAACCCCTTCGAATATCGGTAGCACCTGCGTAATCAGCACAGCGATCAGAACAGCCATGATGGCCAGCAGGATCAGCGGATAAGCAACGGCATTAATGACAGCCCGCCTGATTTTTGCTTCCCGCTGATAGTACTGCGCCAGTCCTTCCATCACGTTATCCAGTTCGCCCGTCCGCTCGCCGATCAGAGCCATCTCGCTCATATAGCGTGGGAAAATCCCTGCGTCCGCAATGCCGCGATACAGGGAACCGGAAGCCATGACCGATTGCTGCATTGCCTCCATCTGATCGGCAAGATGGGTGTGGCGATAGTTTTCACTCAGGGCTTCCACACCGTCATGCAGTGGCAGTTTGGACCGCAGGATCAGCGCGAATTGTTCACACAGGATCGACAGTTCTTCCGCGTCCAAACGTGAACGGCGTGGCTTTGCTTTCCGCTCTTGCGCCATGGAAAGGTCCCTCCTTGAGGTTAATAAACCCGCTCTTCAGTATACTTCGCAACTTTCATACCGTTGGCTTCCGCGGTGGTATCCACACGATACCACTGCCCGTCGACCAATACGTTGTTCCAGGCATGATAGCTTTGATCGGCATAACCGATCACCAGTTTAACGGGCACACCCTGAGTGCGCAGCATGCAAGCGAGCAATGCGGCGTAATCGAAGCAAATGCCGCGGCCCTTGGACAACACATCGTCCACGGCAGGTACATAACCGCTTTTCACCGTCATGGCAAGCGCGTAATCATAGGTGATGTGCCGGTCGATATACTGCCGGATTGCCGTCACTTTGTCTGTGGCGGTTTCCAGACCATCGCAGAGCTCGGCGGCTTTCTGCACGGCGGCACTGTCCGCAGTGTACCATATATACTGGTTGGGATATAGAAAGGGGAGCGTGTCGTCGGTCAGCTCCGCGTTAAAATTATAACTGGATTCGCGGGTGTATTTTTTCCCGGAGACCTGCTTAAAGACTTGCAGACTGTACTTTCCGCTGCCGAGGGGAAGCGGAAATGTTTCGTACTCGTTATCCGTATTCAAGTCGTAGGTGTAGGTGGTTTTTCCTTTGATGATGCGCAGCTTGATCGCTTTCTGGGTCGGCTGATGCCTGACCATGACATACCCCTGATCCGTGTGGCTGGCATCCACAAAAACCGGGTCATCCGCGAAAGTTACCGTGCCGTCTGCGCTGGGGTAGAGAGCGACGTAGGCTGCGACCGCCGCGCAAAGCGTAAGCGCCGCAATCAACGCGACGATCGCGGGCACCCTGATGCGGTTTTTTCGCCTGCCCATCCATCACGCCCCGTTTCCTGCTGACCGGTCTGCAAATATTCTGTGCTTACGGATGATGTACCTGATGTTATTGTAACTATTTTCCTTATGCGCGTCAAGCGTATCCCTGTATGAACGGTGCCCGCGAAGGGTGCGGGATTACTTGACCGATTCTGACGGAATGGGTTTTCCTTCATCCACCCGGGCGGGTTGTAGCGGTTCCGCTGGTTTGGCGGAGACGGTTTCCGGCTTTGGCGCGTGCCGTGGTTCCGGCGCGGGCTGCGGTGGCTTTGCAAGCAGGGCATTACAAAGAAACTGATAAGCCGCCCCACGCATGGCGCAGATCATGGGGGAGGGTAATGGAAGCGCGTTGCCAAGAGTGGCAAAGGTTTCCGTCTCTGTCTGGCAGAACAGCTCATAATGTTCTTTCAGGGTCTGTCCCTCTGCCGGCTTGAGCAGGGCTTTTAAACCGTCGGCGGAAGCGGCTTGCTTCAGCACGCAGATCATCAGCAGCTGCGCCAGTTGCTCCCGACCGTATTTCTTCCCGTCCGGGCGACCAACCAGGCCGAATTTTACGTAGTTATTCACCATAGCGGGCGTAAACACCCGTTCGCCCTCCACAAAGAGGGTGCGGCACTGCTTTTCAATAAAGGTAACAACCTGATCCATGTAGAGCCCAAAGTCCGGAATCTGCTCCCAGGGTACGGGCGCAAAGGTTTCCAGGCGATCTGCGAATAACTGCTGACGGTCTTCCATAAGGCACCTCCGTGCTGGGATGATTGGATAATATAGTATAACATACGATAAAGAAAACGACAAGAATTTTACATGAATCATATTGACAAATGAATATTATGGCGTATACTGGTAAACGATACTAGATGACAGGACGGTGGATGTGCGTGATGTGTTCTGATATTCATGTATGGGGAGATTCGCTTGCAAGAGGAATTTTATATAACGAGCAGAAGGAACGCTATGCAATTTCGCGGGAACGTTGTGTAAACCGGCTGGAGAAGGAACTGAACCGTAAGGTGATAAACCACTCCAACATGGGGGCAACCGTTTTGGATGGCTTGCAGCTGTTTGAAGCCTTCACCCCGGAACCGGGAGCGCTGAACGCCGTGGAGTTTGGCGGAAACGATTGCGACCTGGACTGGCGTTACGTATCCGAACATCCGAATGAACCCGTGAAAGCGCGCGTGGAACTGACGGATTTTGAAGCGGGTTTATCCATGTTTGTGGCGGAAATACGCGCGCGCGGAATGAGACCGATGCTGATTACGCCGCTGCCGCTGGACCCGCAGAAGTATTTTATGTGGGTTACCCGTGGGTTGAACGCGGATAATGTTCTGACCGCGCTTGGCGATGTAAACCATATCTATCGCTGGCAGGAACGCTACGCCAATGCCGTGCGCAGTGTGGCGCTGGCGACGCATTGCCGCCTGCTGGACTTGCGGGATGCGTTTTTAGCCCAGCCGAAGTACGATCAGCTGATGTGCATCGATGGGATTCACCCCAACGACGAGGGGCATAAAGTATTGGCAGACGCCGCGCTCGCTATGGCCCGCGCAAGCGCCTGCGATCAGCGTGAGCTGACGTTGGAAGAAGCGGAAGGCGCACACCTGACCGCCATCCCAAGCGCGGCGAAAGTCGGTTAAGCATTTTCCGGCGGGAACCCCGCCGCTGCCCATCGCATGGGAAGATAAACCCCGCCACGGCGAGGGACGGATGGCGCATGCGCCGGAATATTCTGTGCGTATATGCCCGAAGGCTCGTCCTCCCGACGGGGCCGATGCGAAGAGGCGCGCATTGCGTGCCCACAGCCTGTAAAAGACCCGATCCGTGATCGGCGGTATGTCGATACTCTGTCGTGAACGATGCGGCGGAAGGCGCGACATGCATGCTGACGCGGACGCTCTTTAGCAGGCTGTTTCTTTACCGTTGGGAACCGGAAGATTCAATCGGCCACACGTTCCATGCAAAGCACGTTCTCGACGCCACCGGCATAACAGAACAGATCGACCGGCTGGCAGCCCGCGAAGCGGTAACCGCCAGCAGCTAAAAGCGCCACATCACGCGCCTGAGTGGGCACGTGACAGCTTACATACACAACGCGGCGGGGTGACGCCTGCAAAATTGCATCTATCACGGCGGGTTCCACACCCTTCCGGGGCGGGTCCAGCACAATTACGTCAGGGCGAAGCCCCTGCCGAACAAGTTCCGGCAGGCGTTCTTCCACGGCGGCGACGGAGAATTCGGCATTTTCGATATGATTGGCGGCCGCGTTGCGACGCGCGCTCTCCACGGCCTGAGGAACGATTTCCAGTCCGATGACCCGTTTGCATTGCCGTGCCATGCAAAGTGAAATCGTGCCTGCGCCCGCATAGGCATCCACCGCCGTATCCTGCGGGGTAAGGGCGGCGAATGCAAGCGCCTGCTGGTACAAGCGTTCCGTTTGTGCGGGGTTGACCTGAAAGAAAGACAAGGGAGAAATCTCAAACGACAGGCCGAGCAGATTTTCTGTAATAACGTCGGCCCCGTACAACTTCCGGCTGGTTTCGCCGAGAATGACGTTGTTGTGCTGCCGGTTCTCGCTTACGTGCAGACCGCAAAAACCGGGTACGCCGGTTTGTAACCGCCGGATCAGGTTCTCCGGATTGGGCAGCGAGGCCGATGTGGCGGCAAGAACCACCAATACTTCTCCGGCACGGCTGGTGCGGACCACCAGATGCCGGAGCAATCCGCGATGGGTGGTTTCGTCATACGGCGGCGCACCCGTTTCGCGCATCCATGCTTTTACCGCTGCGATTACACTTCCTAAATCTCCCATGGCGACCGGACAATTCTCGATGGATACAATCTCATGACTGCGGCGTTTATAAAAACCGAGCATCGGCGCCTGCGCGGTGCCGCCGATGGGGAGGCTTGTTTTGTTACGACAGTGGATGGGATCATCCGCGCCGATTACCGGCGGTACGTCCGCTTCGGTAATGGGTAGCCTGGCGATGCGGGTAAGGTGATCGAATACCTGCTGCCGTTTCGCCGCAAGCGTGGCGGGATAGCTCATGTGCTGTCCGCTGCAGCCGCCGCAAAAGCGGTACGCGGGGCAAAAAGGTTCCCGGCGGTCCGGGGAAGGAACGGCGACACGGTCCAGCCGTGCATAGGCAAAGGTGGGGCGAACCATCAGCACTCGTGCCTCTACCGTTTCACCGGGGAGGGCACCGGGCACAAAAACAGCCTGTCCTTCGTAGCGGCAAACGCCTTCCAGCTCTGCTCCCAACCCTTCGCAGGTCAGCGTGAGTTCCTGGTTTTTAGTCAGCATCATTTCTCCTCCGTATTCGCATTGCCGTCCGCCTGCAGCCATAGGTCGCATAATGCAAGCGCCAGCGCGCCTTCCGCGACCGGTAAAGCACGGATGACAATGCAGGGGTCATGCCGACCGTGAACGGCCAGTTCCGCGTCCTGCATCCCGGACAGGCTGACAGTTTGTTGCGGTTTGGCAATAGATGGAGTGGGACGAAAAGCGACGCGCGCGATTACAGGCATTCCGTCGGTCAGCCCGCCCAACAGCCCACCCGCGTGATTTTGAGTGGTAACCACCCGGCCGCCCGAGACGGTATAAGGGTCATTATAGACACTGCCGAACATGTCCGCAGCCCCGAAACCGGCCCCGAACTCCACCCCTTTTACGGCGGGGATGGAAAAAAGATGGGTGGACGCAACCGCCTCGACCCCTTCGAAAAAGGGAGAACCGAGCCCTACAGGCAGGCCGACAGCCACAAGCTCTATGACGCCGCCAACAGAATCCAGCGCGTTGCGGGCCGCGACAATCGCCTGCCGCATGGCTTCTCCAGCTTCGGGAGAGAGGGTGGGCACGGCCTGGGAACGGCAGGCGATCAAGGCGGCCATATCCGGGCGGAGCGGATCAATCGGCTGATCTGCTACCCCGGCGATACGCAGCACATGGGATGCGACCGTGACCCCGCGGGAAGCGAGATATTGCAACGCCAGCCCGCCCGCGAAAGCATAGGGCAGTGTGAGCCGACCGCTGTGGTGCCCGCTGCCGTTCAGGTCGTCATATCCGTGGCTCTTCACATAGGCCGGATAATCTGCATGACCGGGACGGGGGCGGTCCGGCAGAAAAGCATAATCGGACGAATGCGGATCCGCGTTCTCAAACAGGGCCGTGATGGGATACCCCGTCGTCACGCCGTCTTTTAAGCCGGAAATGATACGTGGTTCGTCAGCCTCGCGCCGATGCGTGGATAATTCGCCGCCCTTTGCGGCACGGCGCTGGAGAAATGCAGACAGTTCATCGATGCGAACTCGAAACCCCGCCGGGAGGCCATCCACCGTTGCGCCGACCATGGGCCCGTGGGACTCCCCGAAAACCTGCACGCCCAGCGCGCGCCCGATGCGGCCGCTCATGTTATGTTTCCTCCAAGCGATTGATAGGTTGCCGGATAACCCGGCCAGGATTTCGTTATGGATTCGACGCCCTCTACCGTGATGGGTTCGCCGCATTTCAGTGCGGCGACGGATAGAAGCATAACCATTCTATGATCGGATTGGGCATCTGCGGTGAATCCGCCCACAAGCGGAGCAGGTCCCCAGATGCGCAGCGTGTCGTCGTCCTCGGTAACTTCCACATGCGCGCCGAGATGGGTCAGCAGGGCCTGCGTCGCGGCAAGGCGATCACATTCCTTCACCCGCAGGCGGCTGACTCCGGTCAGCTTGGACACGCCGTTTGCCTGTGTCAGTGTGAGCGCCAGAATGGGGGCCAGATCGGGGATGTCGCTGCAATCTATCTCGATGGGGGAAAGGCCCGCGTGAGAGGGACAGCAAACCATCAGCCCTTCCGGCAGATTGCGAATGCGCAACCCCATCTCCCGGAGGATAGATACGATCCGGGCGTCGCCCTGCAGGCTGGCTTCGCCCGCTTTCGGTGACCGTAGTCCCGAAAGGATCACACCAGACCCCATCGCGTCGGCACACAGCAGCACGGCCGCCTGTGACCAGTCCGGCGATACGGTTACGTCGCCCGGGCCGGGCTGCGTGAGAGGCGACAAGGTAAACAATCCGCCGCCATGCTCCTCAAATTCCGCGCCGAAACGCTTCATCTGCGCAAGCGTCATATCCAGATAGGGACGGCTCACAATCGGCGGTTTGATCGTAAGCGTTGCCGGAGCAGGTAAGCCGTCCGGCGTTCTGGCGTGGGCAAGCGCAATCAGTAATCCGGAGGCGAATTGGCTGGACAGGGAACCGTCAATTACGTAATCGCCCGCCGGCATCAGGCCGGACAGTTCTACCGTTGCCCGGCGGCCCGACGCCGAGGGCGTGCGGATCAAAGTCGCGTTCAGCTTTTGGATCAGCGGCCCGAAAGCGTCCAGCGGACGCGAAAAAAGTCCGTCATCCATGGTAAAACGCACGGCCCGCCCCCGCGCCAGAAAAACGGGTATCAGCATGCGCAGCGCCGCGGCACATGCATGCACGTCGCATTCCACAGGGAGCGGATTAGGGCGGTCATCGGGGATTGGGGAAACGGTGATCACATCCCCGTCCTGTGAAACGGTCGCGCCCAGGGCGACGATTCCGTTGATCATAGCCTGGGTATCATCGCATAACGGCGGTGTAAAGCCATGGAGGCGGCAGGACGACCGTCCCAGCGCCGCCAGTAAAAGTGCGCGATGTGCTTCGCTTTTTGCAGGTGGAACAGAAGCCACTCCCCGCAGCCTCGCCGGGTGGAAGGTGCCGGTAGCCATATGCAAACCCCCTGACGGTGATATGATCTTTCAAACCTGTTGAAGTGGAAACCGAATAATCTTCATTAGTATATCATAAAAAGGGTTGAAAAAAAACGGCCTGCGCAATGCTTTGGCCGTTTTCAACGAAAAAAATCGGAAAATGACGAACGTTCACAACTTGACCGCGGCGGATGCAGACGATCCGGGAAGCTGCCCCGCATACTCGCGCAGACGGATGATTTTCCCATCGTTATCAAAGTCTACAACCGATACCCCGTCAAACAGACTTTCTGTGCCGTCGTAGCGGCAGCGAAACGTCCATTCGGCGATCATCACGCGGCCCTGATGCGTGTAACGGTGCACTCGCCAAAGCAGCACATCCCCATGAAGCAACCATTGTGAAAACCAGTCGCGTATGGCATCCAGCCCCTCGTACCGGGACCCGTCGCTTTCAATATACACCACATGATCCGCAAAGAAATCCCCCAGGCGGGAACCGTCCCGTTTCAGCCAGGCGTCACAGTATGCCCGGAAAAGCGTTTGCCTTTCCCGCAAGGGAAGCCCCTCCTTACTCGGTAAAGCGCGGTGGTTTGCGTTCTTCGTCGGGTGCGATATAGGTGATCTCCATTCGGTCAAAATCAATCGGATCGATAAAATGATCCTGTGTGAAACGGGTCAGGCGAAATTCATTCCAGTCCGTCTGATGGCGCGGAAGCCAGACAGGCATGGATAAATCCAGCTCATGCGTTGCCTCGCGCAACGCAGATAACGGGTCATCCGCCTGACAGGGCAACGTGAGGTCGCGAACGGCGCGGTGCCCGCGGATCAGCCGTACCCATAAACGGCCCTGCTGCTTTTTTGCCGCTGTGCTCACGCCTGCGGCACCTCATAGTCGGCGCTGGCAGAATGATCCATAATAGCGTGCATGTGCGCTTTCACCGGTAAATGAACGGGATGAGTCTGATAAACTTCCAGCGCTTCGCGGGTGGTAAAGGTTGCACAAAGGCACAGGTCGCAGCTGCGGGGGCTGCTTAAAAAGTCGGTTCCCGCATCCAGCGTAAGCATCCCGGGGATGCGCCCTTCCATCCCTTTGATGAGTGCGATGGTGTCTTCCATCACCTTTGGGTCTTTCTCTTTCAACCAGAACATCACGATATGCCGTATCATGGATACTCCTCCTCCATGGCGTTGGCCGCCGCGCCCATTATACACGGTTGACCGCGCGTTGTCGATACCGCGGGGCGGAGGAACGGTTCATGCCTGAAACAACGGGGTCGCAAGGGTTGACGCACCTGAAAAACGATATATAATGTTGTAGAATAGCCAATAATATCGGCTGAGAGGATCAGCTTTTAAGGATGGATGGAACGATGCCCACCTACGACTCCTTTTGCCGCGCCCCGTTGGCGGACCTTGCCTGTGTGGCCTTGCCGGATAACGCTGTGCATACGGAAGGAACTCTGGAAAAGATGATCCGTCGTGCGCTGGGGACGGTGGATCTTGCCGCGCTTTCCCCATTGGATGCGGCTTTGGCAACCAAACTGAGCGGTTACGACGATTTGCCGCCCATGCCGAATCTTTCGGCGGCGGTTGCCTATCTGCCCGCGCGGCCACGGGATTTCATCGATGCGGTTCATGCCGGGCTGATGATTGCGTCGGCGGCGCGCGACAAAGCGGCAATGGTCAACGTTCTGGACGCGATGCGCGCGTTTCAGGCGGCAATGCCAAACATTCCAGAGAATATGCTGATGCCCGTGGGCGCGGATGTGATGCGGGTGTCCTCGGAGCTGTACCGACGTACGGGGCAGCGGTTTTTATTAACGCTGATGGAGCGTTTGCGCGCGCAGTTGCCGGACGTGTCGGGTATGTTCCATTCCTTTCCGTTTCTGAAACCCTTTACGCCGGAACCGGTGGCGGATGATGCCATGGATGAGGCTTCGCAGTATTTCCGTCGCATGCGGATGCTGGGAACCGGCGTGCTTACGGCGGATGCGCTGGCGATTACAGCGCTGATGGCGATGTATACCGGATCATCCCGGGATGCCGGGGCAGCCAAGGCCGGGATTACGGCGTTACAGCGCTATCATGGTATGCCGCACGGCGCTTATTCCTCAGACCCCTATCTGGCGGGGCGGGACCCCGCGCGCAATACCGACCTGCTTTCTGTGTGCGCCCAACTGGAGGCGCTTCATGATCTGCTGGAAGCCAGCGGCGAGCTGACTTTTGCGGAGCGTATGGAACGCGTCGTGGAAAATGCGCTGGCAGAAGCCCTGCGGGAAGAGGGCGTTTGCGCCTCGCAGGCGGTCAACAGCTTTCCCGGAAATCCGGAGCACACCGCAGGCTTTGCGCAGCCTGCGCAGAGCACGGCGCTTTTACGAGCCCTGTACGCCGTGCGCCGTTCCATTTGGATGCTCAAAGGCGAGGACGAACTGGTTATGCTGCTGCCGTATGAAGGCTGTTGCCTGACCCGGATGGACGGTACGCCCGTGCGTCTGACGGCGCAGCAATCGGCCAACGCGCTGACCCTTTCGCTGGAGACCCGGCAACCGGCGGAATTTGCCCTTTCTCTGCGTGTGCCTTCCTATGCGCGGGGCGCTTCCGTAACCGTAAACGGCGAACGGCCCCAGACCGCGGAAAGCGGAAAACTGTTTACCGTGCGGCGTCTGTTTAAAACGGGTGACACCATCACTTTGACCCTGGATTGCAAACCGTTTCTGGAAAATGGATTCCGTGGCAGCGTGAGCGTCTACTGCGGTGCGTTGTTGATGGCTCTGCCGGTGCCGGATGAAGCCGCCGCGTGGCAATACGCGCTGGACGAAGAAGCGGCGATGGAAGTGGACTGGGAAAACGGCCGTCCCCGTGTGCGGGTAGACGCCTGTGCTGTGGAGGAGTGGCGTGCACGTAACGGGGTAATGATGCCGCCGCCGCAGGGATGCGGCATGGGGGAAGCATACGAGCTGACCCTGCTCCCATACGCGGATACGCAGGGCTGCGTTGCTGCATTTCCTCTTGCGTCCCGCCGGACATGAGTACCTTGCGGGAAATGGTAAACCCCCTTCCGTTGATCGGACTGGCGCCCATGGCGGGTGTGACCGACCAGCCAATGAGGGTTTTGTGCTACCGAATGGGCGCGCAGTATGCCTGCACAGAGATGGTCAGCGCCGTTGGCTGGATGTGCGCCAAGCCCAACAATCCTGCCTATCAGATTCTGCTGTCAACCGCGCCGGAGGAGTACAACACGGCGGTGCAACTGTTTGGCAAGGACCCAGTGGTAATGGCGGAAGCCGCCGCGCGCGCCTGCGAACTGGGCCGATTCACTTCGATTGACCTGAACATGGGTTGCCCCGCCCGCAAAGTGACCTCGAGTGGAGAAGGAAGCGCGCTTCTGCGCACGCCGGAGCTGGCCGTAAAAATTATGGAAGCGGTAAAAACGCACAGCTTCCTGCCGGTTACAGTGAAAACACGGCTGGGGTACGATGCGGACAGCATGAACGCGCTGCTGCTGGCGAAGGCTGCGGAGGCGCTGGGACTGAAATGGATTTGCATTCACGGCCGCACACGCGCGCAGATGTATGGGGGCCATGCCGATTACTTGGCAATTGCGGCCATCGCGCGACAGGTGGACATTCCCGTGCTTGCCAATGGCGATGTGTTTACCCCGGATGACGCGGTACGGGCGCTAGAGGAAACCGGTTGTTCCGGACTGCTGGCAGGTCGCGGCGCAATGGGAAACCCATGGCTTTTCCGCCGGATCAGGGAGCGGCTTGCAGGCGAGACGGAGACAGAGGTTTTACCTGCGGAGCGTCTGGCGATGGCACTGGAACACATTGACCGTATGGTGGCTTATAAAGGGGAAAGGCTGGCCGTTACGGAAATGCGTACGCATATCGGGCATTATATCGCAGGCGTCCGCGGGGCGGCGGTTATGCGACGGGTTTTGAACACCGCGGGTACCACGGAAGAGCAGAAATCGCTTTTACAGGCGCTCTTCACCCGGGCAGAACAGGAGGAACCAAATTGACCAGACGTTTGCTTTCCATTGTTTTATGCCTTGTGCTCATCGCAGGATGTTGCCTGCCCGCACAGGCGGACATTACCGCGCTGGATACGGCGCTGTCCCGCTGGCTGAAGGATATGCCCACGGTACAGTTTGCGGCCTCGCTGGAGGTTAAAAAGCTGCTTCCATATGACGATGCGACCGTAACGCTACTTAACGGCGTGCTGAAACATGTAACGGTCAACGCCGCTTTGAATTTTACCGGGACAGACAGCCAAACCGACGCACAGATCGCGATAGACAGCCAAGCGCTTGCAAGCTGGTCGGAACGCCTTCAAAACGGCGCATATACCCTGACGACATCTTTACTGCCCAACCGTACCCTGACGTCGGCGAAACAACCACCCGCCGATCTGCTGACTGCCCCAGGGGAAACGAACCCAAAGGCGGACGATACGGCGATCGACCCTGCTTCTGCTTTTTCCGCGCTGGATGCGGTGGCGGAGTTGCAGCAATGCTATCAGGCGCTCACGAATGCGATCCAGCCTTATACAACAGAGAAAAAGGCCAACTACAATATTAAAGGGATCGGTAAAGGGAGTTACAGCCTTGTAGCCAAACTGACTCCAGAACAGAGCCAGAGCCTGACAGAGCAGTTGAGGGCGGTGCTTGCCTGTGGGATGGACAATGCGTACCGGGCGGAAATCGCCCAGATGACATTTGAAAAAGGGTTTGTCGTCGCTCTGTATCGAAATGTGGATCATCAGGACCTGTGTGTGTATTTAAAAGGCAACGCTGCCATGCCGGATAAAACGAAACGTAAGGTTGCCTTTCAGTGGGCATTTACGACAAACGGACTGGAGCGCAAGGACCTGTATCAGTTCTCAGTATCAAAAACATCCGGCGGAACGGACAAACGCGTTATCACCGCGAACCTTACCCAGGAGAGTAAAAGCGATCGTCTTGCCATCCAGTCCGAATCCGAAACGACCCTGAAACGTAATAAGATCACCGATACGGTTGAAGCCACGATAAAACTGACCGGCAGCCGGGATGAAAACGGCACGCTGAGCTGTAAAGGAACGGTGGGGAGCGACACCACTCATATTGAAGATGGAGAAACCACGACGGGCGGTTCCTCAACCGAGGCGGACATCACGTTCGCACCTTCGGGCAATGCCTGCTCCCTTACAGGCACAGCGGATTGTAAAACTGTAGGGAACGACGGAACCGCGACCGAATTGATCTGGACTTTCGCACCGTGGGACGGTAGCGGCCTGAAAGCGGATGAAAATGCGAATGCCGCCAGCCCAACGACCTCGCAGGCTGCGGAACCGACGGCTTCAGCAGTTCCCGCCAGCTCGTTGCAGCAGTATGCGGAAGCGACTGCGACGGATACACCGCAGGCGACAGCGACGCCAAGCGCCGGGACGGAATATCTGGTAGGTTCGTCACCGGAAGGCACGAAGACATACACGGTGCCGTCTGCGGAGACAAACATCGATCTGGATAATGCGAATACGGAGGTAGTGCAAAACCTGCTGGCAGAGGCAGCCCAGAATCTGGCCGGCAAAATGGTGCTGGCTATGGCCGCACTACCGGAGGAGGACCGGGCGCTGCTGAAGGACGGAATGACGGATCAGGATTACGCCGCGTTCGAAGCACTGCTGGGCGCGCTGTAAGAGAACTCCGGAAGACCACAGGGCCGTACAGGGTAAAGGAGGGTGTTTATGAAACGGTTTGCGAAGCGCGTGCTGGCATGTGTCATGGCGGCGGGTCTGTTCGTAACCTGCGCTGTAGCGGAAACGACTGATAACCTGGATTATACGGTGGAACAGAAGCTGATAAAGCAATTGGAAGCGGGAAGCGGCTTCCAGGGTACGCTGACCGTGGAAGCCGATGCTGTGGCAGGGCGCGAGAGCGATGCCTTTACAACCCTTAAACCGTTAACTTTTGATGTGAGTTATATTTATGTACGACCGGACGCGGCAACAAACGTCACTGCGGAAAACCGCATTTCTCTTGCCTTTACTGACGGGGAGAAATCGCTGGGCACAGCGGGATTTTCCCTGAGCGGAGGGCTGCTGGCAATGACAAGCTCATTGCTGGGAGACGGTTGGTATACGCTGGATACTCAGGCGGAGACGACTGCGGCGAACGGTGCGCAGGCGGCGGGGGCGATCGGCGGCGCGGCGAAGAATCTGGTAAATCAGGCCAGTTTGCCGGGGCTGACGGCGTTTGCGCTGAAGCTGGCCAATCGCGTAATCGGTGCGGATACGGCGAAACTGTCGGAATTGCTGGAGCCGTATTCAACCAAGGTTGATCTCTGGCTGGAGGGATACCGGCAGGATGCCGTGCTTGACAAGACTGAGGATGGCACAGCCACTATGAAGGTGGACTACAGCATACCCGCCACGGCTGTTAAAGCGCAGCTGAAGCAGATGGTGATGGACTTGCTGGCCGACGAGCCGATGCTTCAGGCCCTAAAAGCACTTTTACCGGAAGAAGACATTTCGCAATTTTTGGACCCGGCCCAGCAGAACTACTATTTTTACACGGTCGATATGCTGCCGATCGACAGTGATCTTACCATTTCTCGTACCGTAAGCCTGAAGGGAGATACGCTGGCGCTCTCCCTGGCGCTTCCGCTGTATGACAGCCGTGGCGGCAAAGCGACGATCCGTTATGACCGCAGCCGTGGCAAGGGCGATGTGCCGGATGAGAATACCCTGGAACTGCAGACGGACACGCGTCTGCTCCGCCTGAAATACCAGACCTATTCCACACTGACCGGGACAACTGTATATCAGGGCACGCTGCTTCGGGAGCCCCAGGGAACCGAAACGTACGAAGTGGATTCGCAGTCGGGTGCGGAAACCGGAGCTAAAACATTTTCAACTGCCTTTACCCTGACCAGCGAAAAGAAGTTGGGTACGGATGAGTCGGGAAAGGACACGGTGACCCGACATATTGAGTTTTCGCTTGCTCCGGAATATACGCCTGAGAACGATCAGGACGAAACAACTTCACCGACAGCGGATCAGCAGGCGGAGTACGTCGTGTTTCCGCCGGTCGATGTTCTGGCAGACAGCGTGTTTACCAGCGGCCAGGCAAAAAATGCTTCTACCGAAGCCAACATCACCGTTACTGTATCCAGCGAGCAGCTGCCGGAAGTTCTTAAGATGACGCTTAACGGGAAAACCAAGAGTAAATGGACCCTCGACCCTGTGGATACGGCGAACGCGATTTCGCTTGACAACATGGACGAGAGTACGTTACAGGCGCTGTTGGCGCAGGCGGGCGTGAAAGGCGGCCTGCTGTTCCTGCCTTACGTAGGGCTGCCCACCGCACAGAACGCAACGGTTTCAACAGATGCGTCCACCGCGCCGGATGCCACGGTTTCGCCGGAAGGGTCTGCTGCGCCGGATGCAGCGGCAACTCCGATAACGGCCGCGCCAACCAATGTACCGACGTTGGCCGCGCCAACCGACGCGACCGCCACGCCCGATCCCGTCGCACTAACAGACACGCCTTCGGTAAGCCCCACGACTTAATCCCTGTACGTCGCAGGGACGGTGAAATACAACCGAAATACAGATTTGGGCTTGACACGTTCGGGTTTGCGGTATATACTCCACCCATACAGCAACGGCGCTGTGGATTGTTTAGCATTCCATCAGCGCCGTTTGTCGTATTTCCAACGGTTGTAAGGCCAGAATACACAGGAGGGACAGCACGTGAAAAATTCTTGCGAGAAGTTTGGAGAGTGCGTATTCAACGACGCTGTCATGCAGAAGCGCTTGCCCAAGGAAACCTACAAAGCCCTGAAACGGACGACCGAAGAGGGGCGCTCGCTGGACCCCGCGATCGCGAGCGTGGTCGCCAACGCGATGAAGGACTGGGCCCTTGAGATGGGCGCCACCCATTACACGCACTGGTTCCAGCCGATGACCGGCATTACTGCTGAAAAACACGATTCTTTCATCAGCCCCAAAGCGGATGGAAGCGTTTTGCTGGAGTTTGGCGGCAAAGAACTGGTTCGCGGCGAGCCGGATGCCAGCTCGTTCCCCAGCGGCGGTTTACGCGCCACGTTCGAAGCCCGCGGCTACACCGCGTGGGACCCCACCAGCTTCGCTTTCATTAAAGAAGGCACACTGTGCATTCCTACCGCTTTCTGCAGCTACGGCGGCGAAGCGCTGGATAAGAAAACTCCGTTGCTTCGCTCCATGCAGGCGCTGAACAAGCAGGCGCTGCGCGTGCTGAAACTATTCGGCAACGAGGATTTGCAGCATGTATTCCCCACGGTAGGCCCGGAGCAGGAATATTTTCTGATTGACAAGGAAGACTATAAAAAGCGCCCCGACCTGATCAACACCGGCCGTACCCTTTTCGGCGCAAAGCCGCCCAAGGGCCAGGAACTGGACGATCATTACTTCGGCGCGATCCGTCCCCGTGTGGCCGGGTTTATGAAGGAACTGAACGAAGAACTGTGGAAGCTGGGCGTTTACAGCAAGACCGAGCATAACGAAGTTGCGCCCGCGCAGCACGAAATGGCGCCGGTGTTTGCCACCGTGAATATCGCGGCAGATCATAACCAGCTTGCCATGGAAATGATGAAACGCGTTGCGGACAAGCACGGTTTGGTCTGCTTGCTGCACGAGAAGCCTTTCGACGGAATCAACGGCAGCGGCAAACACAACAATTACGCCATGTCCACCAATACCGGCGTCAACCTGCTGGAGCCGGGTGATACCCCCAACGAAAACGCACAGTTCCTGCTGTTCCTTACAGCCGTGATTGAAGCGGTCGATAATTATCAGGATCTGCTCCGCGTATCCATCGCGTATGCGGGCAACGACCATCGTCTGGGCGCTAACGAAGCCCCGCCCGCAATCATCAGCATTTTCCTGGGCGAAGAACTGAATGCGATCATCGAATCCATCGTGAACGAGAGCGCTTATAAGAGCCGTGAACGCGAACAGATGCGGTTGGGCGTGCACATCCTGCCCAAGTTCCCCAAAGATACTACGGACCGCAACCGTACGTCGCCCTTCGCGTTTACCGGCAACAAGTTTGAATTCCGCAGTCTGGGTTCTTCCCAGTCGATCAGCGGCCCGAACGTGGTGCTGAACACCATCATCGCCGAAAGCCTTGGCAACTTTGCCGATGAGCTGGAAAAGGCGACGGACTTTACCGCGGCCCTTAACACCCTGATCCGCCGTGTGCTGCGCGAGCATAAACGGATTATCTTCAATGGCAACGGTTATGACCCCGCCTGGATCACTGAGGCGGAAAAACGCGGTCTGCTGAACCTCAAAACGACTGTGGACGCGCTGCCCAGCTACATCGCCAAGAAGAATATCGACCTGTTTATCAAACACGGCGTATTCTCCGAGTCCGAAGTGCACAGCCGTTACGAGATCAAGCTGGAAAATTACGTAAAAGTGATCAATATTGAGGCGGCGTGCATGTCCGATATGGCCCGCAGGATGATCCTGCCCGCCGTGCTGGAATACACCAAGGAAGTAGCTAAGGAAGCGGAACTGAAAAAGAGCGTTTCCAGCGCGATCTCTCTGAAAGCCGAAGAAGCGATCCTGACCAAGCTGAGCGCGCAAACCGACGCCCTGTATATGTCGATTGAATCGCTGGACAAGGCGATCGCCGGACAGAACAGCGAAAAAGGCATGCTTGAGCAGGCCACTTACTGCCGGGATGCGATTATCGCCGCTATGACAGAGCTGCGTAAACACGCGGACGCGCTGGAAGGCGTTGTGGCCAAGAAGTACTGGCCTATGCCTACCTATCAGGATATTCTGATGTACGTATAATCGGATGCGTTGCCGAATCCGGCACGTTAACCGAACGCTTTCTTCACGGAAGAAGGCCATGCGCCCACTTCCGTGAAGAAAGTCGCGGGGCTGACGGATGCCCCATCCGGAGCGCACAACGATGTGGCGCTCCCCACTATCTTTGGATCAAAGAACAAGCTTGAGCCGTGACCGGAAAGCGATTCCTCAGACGGCAAACCATCGTTCAACGATGAGCGAATGGCAGGCTTGTTTTTTAATACCCAAAATAAGGAGGAGAAGCAATGGAGTCGATCGTATCAACCGTATCAAGCCTGGACACCGTCTGGGTACTGGTCGCTACCGCGCTGGTTTTCTTCATGCAGGCAGGTTTCGCAATGGTGGAAACCGGCTTTACAAGGGCCAAGAATGCCGGCAACATCATCATGAAAAACCTGATGGACTTTGCGATCGGGTCGGTGGTGTTCTGGGTCATCGGTTTTTCCCTCATGTTCGGCAAAGACAACGGCGGTCTGATCGGTTCGTTCAGCCTGCTGATGAGCGGCGACATGTTTTCCATTCCGGCGAACCTCTCCAAATTTACTTTCGTGATGTTCCAGACCGTATTCGCGGCTACCGCCGCGACCATTGTGAGCGGCGCGATGGCCGAACGCACGAAATTTATCAGCTATTGTATTTATTCGGCCATTATTTCTCTTGTTATTTATCCGATCAGCGGCCACTGGATCTGGGGCGGCGGCTGGCTGGCTCAACTTGGCTTCCATGACTTTGCCGGTTCGACTGCGGTTCACATGGTAGGCGGCACGGCGGCGCTGGTAGGCGCTGCGATGCTCGGGCCCCGTATCGGCAAGTATGACAAAGACGGTAAATCGCATGCTTTCCCCGGCCATAGCCTCACGCTGGGCGCGCTGGGCGTGTTCATCCTCTGGTTCGGATGGTTCGGCTTCAACCCCGGCTCCACGCTGGCTATCGAAGGCGCTGCGGCGACGCTGGCGGGCAATATCTTTATGACGACCAACCTGGCCGCCGCAACCGCTACCTGCGCCGTGATGATCATTACGTGGATCCGCTATAAGAAGCCTGATGTTTCGATGACGCTGAACGGCTCGTTGGCCGGTCTCGTAGCCATTACCGCGGGTTGCGACGCGGTGGATCCCGTAGGCGCGTTCTTTATCGGCCTGATCGCCGGTTTCCTGGTGGTGTTCGGCGTTGAGTTTATTGACAAGGTTGTGAAGATTGACGATCCGGTCGGCGCGATTGCGGTGCACGGTCTGTGCGGCGCGGGTGGCACCCTGATGGTGGGTCTGTTCGCCACAAACGGCGGCTTGTTCTACGGCGGCGGGTTCCACATGCTGGGCGTACAGGCTTTGGGTGTTGCCTCCGTGCTGGCTTATGTGGTGGTCACGATGGCCGTCGTGTTCTGGGTGATTAAGAAAACTGTGGGGCTGCGCGTATCCGCCACGGAAGAAGTCCGCGGTCTGGATATTGAGGAGCACGGACTGATCAGCAGCTATGCGGACTTTATGCCCATGCTCAGCCAGGGCGAAATCCCCATCGGCGTCTTACAGGAGACTGTTACGCCCGCTGTGCCTGTCCATCAGGCTGTGCCGGTAGTGGATCAATCCAAACCCTGCGCGGATGGCACGAAGATCAGCAAGGTGGCGATTATCACCAAGCAGAGCATGTTTGAGACGCTCAAGACCGCAATGGACGGGATCGGCGTGACCGGTATGACTGTTACCCAGGTACTGGGCTGCGGAATGCAGAAAGGCCGTCCGGAATACTATCGCGGTGTTGAGATGGAAACTACCCTGTTGCCGAAGATTGAAGTGGAGATCGTAGTATGCAAGATTCCGGTTCGTACGGTGATTGAAACCGCGAAAGCCGCGCTGTACACCGGGCATATCGGCGATGGCAAAATCTTCGTTTACGACGTGGAAAATGTGGTGAAGGTCCGTACCGGAGAAGAAGGTTACGATGCCCTGCAGGATGTAGAATAAACGATTATACAGCGGCGCGGAATGCGCTTGCGGGGGAGCAAAGGTAAACGGTACATGCCTGAAAACCCCCGGTGATGATATGCGTGTAAACCCTTCCCTGTGGGGTTTGCACGGGGCCTTCCTGTGGGAGCCCCGGACGGTTTCTCCCTTTCGGAACCGTTCGCGGGCTCCCTGTCGCTTTCCGGAGTTCGAGGCAAATCGGATGGTGAAGCCGGAAGGCGGGGGAAAAGAAATCTGTTGCCGAAAGGGGATCAGGACCGGGGCAATGTCCTGAACCATAAAGATACGGGCTTTCGCAGAGCATCCTCTGCGGGAGCATTTTTTATTTAAAATAAGGGTCCGGATGCAGCACGTGCTCCTCTTCCGGGTTGATCTTTCCCAGTCCCCGGTCGTAAAGCATGATGGCGCGCTGAATGGCGAAGTGGCCGTAACGTTCGCGGATTCCGTCAATCGTCTGCTCCAGAATCTGCCGTTTCTGGCGGGAGGCCTCCTCCGGCAGAAAGGAAAGTTGCATCAGCGCCCCGGTGGGGGAAAGCATGCTTACGCTGACGCCGAGGGAGCGAAGCGGAGTGCCCTCCTGCCAGTTGGCAAGCAAAAGGGCATAGCTGGTCTCGAACAGGTCAAAGCTGCAATCGGTATCGAAGGCCAGCTTCTGCTGGCGTTGATACCATTCCAGCGTTGTACTGCGCACGGAAAGCTGCACTACCCGCCCGACCACGTGGTGCTTGCGCATCCGGGAGGCAACGCTTTCACACAGGCCATACAGTGTGATGCGCGCGTCGTGCAGGGCCAGGATATCGTGCACGGTGGTGATGGAATTGCCCACGCTCTTAATTTTAGGCTGGGTATCCTCGGCAATCACCGAAGCCGCGTCGTTTCCGCGGGCAAACCCGCTCAGCATCAGCCCGGCTTTGCCCAAAGCGGCCTTCAGCACGGTGGGGTCAACCGCCGCAAGCTGGCCGATGGTAAAGATACCGATGGCCTGCAACTTTTGCGCGGTCGCCCGCCCGATAAAAAGCAGATCGCCCACCGGCAGAGGGTCAAGGATTGTTTTGCGGTTGCGTTCGCAGACCACGCTCACGCCATCCGGCTTTTTCAGGTCGCTGCCCAGTTTGGCGAAAACCCGGTTATCGCTTACCCCGATGCTCAGCGTAAGTCCGGTTTCCTCCCGCACGGTATGGCGCAGATGATTGGCCAGAGAAAACCCATCGTCAATGTCCATCCCGGGGCCGCTTACATCCAGCCAGGCCTCATCCATGCCAAAGGGTTGCACGCGGTTGGTATAGCGTGCAAAAATCCCGCGAACGATGCCGCTGTAGCGCAATACCTCCTCAAAGTCTGGCGCTACCGTGCGAAGGTTCGGGCAGATCTGCCGGGCCTGCCATACGGCCTGCCCCGTGATGACACCCCGGCGCTTGGCGGCCATATTTTTGGCCAGCACGATGCCGTGGCGAAGCGCGGGGTCTCCACATACAGCCAGCGGAGTTTCCCGCCAGTCGGGGTGCGTAACGCTGGCAACCGAAGCATAGAAATTGTTCAAGTCCGCGTGCAAAACAACCTTACCCATTTCATTGCCCCCCAAGCGTGCTTCCCCATGAAAACGGCAGGAAAAGAACAAGAGTTCGCCATTATTATACAAACAAGCGTTCCCATTTTCAAGCCCTCCAGAGAAAAAATTCTTTTCCGGCTTTTCAGAAAGAAACGGCGCGATGCAGGGTGAATCGGTTCATCATGCTGCCTGCCGGGATTCAAACGTGCGTCTGATGAGCTGTGCTCCGCTGGGAACGCAGGGATGGGCCGAAATTGATTATCGGGAGGAAGAATGTGACGGCGCTATATAAAGCGAAACGAAACTATTATACCGTTTTAGATAATGCAACATATATGGAATAATAGACCTGATCATCAATTAAAATTGTTCGAAATTTCACAAAATGCTTGACAATTGGATGCCATCATTGTATATTATAGTCAAAAAGAAACGTTACGCTTTTATGAATGTATGAATCGCTTTTCAACCGCGCAAACAGCTCCGAACGATGCCTGATCGTGGGGAATCGTTCCGGGTAACGTCCTCTGAAGCGTAGCCGGAAGGAAGGGTCGTTGTTGAACGAGGTCATCTTGACGATGGAAGGGATCGACAAATCGTTCCCGGGCGTCCATGCGTTGGATCACGTCAGCCTCGAGGTGCGAAAGGGTGAAGTGCACGCGCTGATGGGGGAAAACGGCGCCGGGAAATCCACCCTGATGAAGGTTCTTACCGGTATATATACCAAGGACGCCGGAACGATCCTTTATGAAGGCCATGAAGTTTGTTTTGCAAGCCCGCGCGAGGCACAGGCGGCAGGAATCGTGATTGTGCATCAGGAGCTCAACATGATGGGTCACCTGACCGTGGCGCAGAATATTTTCATTGGGCGGGAGTTTAAAAAAGGCTTCCTGATTGATGACACCCGTATGAACGAGGAAGCGCGCAAGCTGTTCCGGCAACTCAATATCGATATTGACCCCCGCGAAACCATGAGCAGACTCACGGTGGGCAAACAGCAGATGTGCGAAATCGCTAAGGCCATATCGCACGAAGCAAAAGTGATCGTTTTTGACGAACCCAGCGCCGCGCTGACCGATGCGGAGATCGATCAGCTGTTCCGCATTATTCGGGATCTGCGCGCAAAAGAATACGGAATCGTTTATATCTCTCACCGGATGGATGAGATCAAGAAGATAACCGACCGTGTGACCGTGATGCGTGACGGGCAAACCGTAGGCACGCTGGTGACCGCGAAATGCACGAAGGACGACATCATTCACATGATGGTGGGCCGCGTGATCTACGAAGAACCTAAAACCCAAAGCCGTGTGCCCCAAGACGCGCCGGTTGTGCTGAAAGTTGATCACCTGAATGCCGGGCGGATGGTGCGGGATGTAAGCTTTGAACTCCGCAAGGGGGAAATCCTTGGGTTCTCTGGTCTGATGGGCGCGGGGCGCACCGAAACGGCGCGCGCCCTGTTCGGCGCCGACCCGAAAGACTCCGGTGACGTGTATGTAGAAGGGAAGAAAGTGAATATTCAATCCCCGCAGGATGCGGTGCACGAGGGCATCGGCTATCTGTCGGAGGATCGGAAGCGTTATGGCGTTGTGTTGCAGAAAAACGTTACGGAGAACTCCACGCTGGCTTGTCTGCATGATTATATTAAATACGCCAACATCATTGATGATGCGGAAGAACGAAAAATCACCCAGAAGCTTGTTGATATGCTGAAAACCAAAACGCCGAGCGTGGACCAGCTGGTAACGAACCTCTCAGGCGGCAACCAGCAAAAAGTGGTCGTTGCCAAATGGCTGATCAGCAACAGCAAAATCCTTATCTTCGACGAGCCGACCCGCGGCATCGACGTGGGCGCGAAACAGGAGATATACGAATTGATGAATCGACTGGTTCAGGAAGGCCGATCCATTATCATGATTTCCTCCGAAATGCCCGAAATCCTCCGCATGAGCGACCGAATCATCGTAATGTGCGAAGGGAAAAAGACGGCTGAATTCGACGTGTCTGAAGCGACGCAGGAAAAAATCATGAATGCGGCGACACGCGAAATCGCGGTATGAGGAGGAAAGGCATCGTGAAAGAAGCACTGCGGAAGTTTAAAAACCTGAAGTTTGTCAGGGTGATCGGCTTCAACCGCGTAGTATTGATCCTGATTATTTTCCTGATGTACGGATTGTTCACACTGCTGACGCCGATCCTTCGCAACGGCTCGTCGTTCGTGAACTATAACCGGATCATGAGTGCGTTCAATTACGCGTACTTCATCGGTTTTCTGGGGCTGGGTGTTACTTTCGTGATCGCGACCGGCGGGATTGATTTCTCAATCGGGCCGGTGATGTTCTGCTCCGCGCTGATCTCCGGTTATTGCCTGACCACGTTCAACCTGCCGCTTTGGTTGTGTATCCTGATCAGTATCGCGGTGGGGTCGATCTTCGGCAGCATTGGCGGGTACTTTGTCGCTTACCGTCACCTGCCTTCGTTTATCACCTCGCTGGCGCTGATGCAGGTAGCCAAAGGTGTGGGTTCTATTTTCACCAAGACCCAGTCGGTCACCTGGCCGTCGGATAACCCTTCGATCTCATGGTACCGCGATCTGGTGAAATGGAATAATTTTCCTACAGGGTTTGTTATTTTCCTGATTGTGGCGGCAATCTGCGCGGTAATCCTGTTCCGAACGACGGCAGGGCGCTACATGCTTTGTCTCGGCAGTAATAAAGAAGCAGTTCGTCTCTCGGGTGTGGATACACGAAAGTGGGAAATGCTTGCTTACATTCTCTGCGGTACGCTGGCAGGAATCGCGGCCATCTTCTACGTCGGTGCATACACCACTGTGCAGCCGGGATTGGGCGATACATTCAACAACGAAGCGATCGCCGCCTGCGTCATGGGCGGCACCTCCATGGCAGGCGGATCAGCCTCCATCCTCGGTACGGTCATCGGCGCAATCATCGTGGCGCTGATGCAGGAAGGGATTCTGGCAATGGGCTTTACAATTTCCTATCAGTACGTGCTCACCGGCCTGATCGTCCTTTGCGCGGTGACGGCTGATATCACAAGCCGTAAACGCAAGAATTGATCATCGCACAAAAGCAGAATGGGGGCACAAAATATGATGGCTGGTCAAAAAAAGAAATCACTCGTGCAGGCAGTGGGTGTGCAGCAGCTGGTAATAGTCGGCGTAATCGTGATCCTGTTCGCGTTCTTCTCCCTGATGAGCGCATCGTTCCGCAAATATACAACGATTATCACGATGTGCAGTTATATGTACTACATCATGCTGATGGCGATTGGCGTCACCTTTCCGCTTATCACAGGCGGAGTGGACCTTTCTATCGGCACGGGGCTGGTTTGTTACTCAATCGTCGGCAGCTACATCATGCGGCAGATGGGGCTGCCCATCGGAATTGCGATGGCGGTCACAATCGGGATGGGTATTGCGTTTGGGTTCGTAAACGGCATCATTGTCGCCAAACTGAACCTGCCGCCGTTTATCACCACACTATGCACCATGATGATCGCTCGGGGGCTGGGCTCCATCCTTACCAATGGCATGACAGGGGTATGGCCAATGGCGGGGCAGCCTGGCAGCTGGTGCCGGGATATTCTAAAGTATAAAATCGGCGATACGATCTATCCGATCGGGATGATTATTATCCTCGTGTTGGTAGTGATTATGTCCATTGTACTCAATCATACGCGCGTTGGCCGTTATATTATCGCGATCGGAAGCAACAAGGAAGCGTTGAAGCTGTCCGGCGTAAGCGTGGTGCGCTGGCATGTGATGGCGTATGTGATTTCCGGTTTCTTCGCCGGTTTGGCCGCGATTGCCTATGCATGCACATTTACCAGTATTACACCGGGTACGGGTGCGGGACTGGAACTGGACGCGATCGGCGGCGCCATTATCGGCGGAACGGCCATGACGGGCGGCAGCGGATCCATCGTAGGAACATTCCTTGGCGTATGCTTGATCTCCCTGCTGAAAACCGGTCTGCCCAATATTGGGTTGCAGGCCAACTGGCAACAGATCATCACAGGAGGTATCCTGATTGCCGCGGTAACGGTCGATATGGCGCGCCGGAAAAAGTGACGCACCATTCTCACAGTATGAACGCCGGAAAAGGCGTCATAATAATAAAGGGGGTTAACCTATGAAAAAGGCGCTGTCTCTGTTCCTGGTATTGGCTATGGTCGTCGGTCTGTGCTCCTTCGCGTATGCAGACGATGCGAAAAGCTACTCCTTCGAGATCGTTTCCAAGGGATTCCAGTCTACGTACTGGCAGGCAGTTCTGAAGGGCTGCCAGGCTGAAACCAAGACGATTAACGATGCCGCCGGTTACGAGAAAGTCAAATTCAACATGGTTGGACCCGACTCCGAGAGTGATATCGCTGTACAGGTGAACGAGTTCGAATCCGCGCTGAATGCCAAGCCCGACGCGATCGGCCTTGCCGCTCTGGACGTAAACGCCCTGAACGACAACATTGCCGCCGCGAAAGCCGCCGGCATCCCGATCATCGGTTTCGACTCCGGTGTGCCCAATGCTCCCGAAGGGGCTGTGCTGGCGAATGCGTCCACTGATAACTATGCGGCTGGCGCCGTAGTGGCCACGAACCTCTACGATAAAATCAAGGCCCGCATTGCCGCCGCGACCGCGCCTGTACGCATTGGCGAGATCAACCAGGATGCCACCTCCGAATCCATCACCAACCGCGGCCTGGGCTTCATCGACAAGTTCATTGAACTGGCCGGTGCCGATGGCTACAAAGTCGCCGTGACTGGCAACGACAAGTATGTGAACGATTCCAAGGGCGAAAAAGTTGCCGAAGCCGATGCGAAAGTGATCATCGAAGTCCATGTACCCTCTCAGACCACGACGGAACTGTGCGCGACCGAAGCCGGCGTTGTGCTCAACCAGCCGGATACCATCGCGATCTTCGGTTCCAACCAGGTTGCCGCCGAAGGCATCATTACCGCCAACGAGACTCTGAACGTCTGCGGTTCCGAAGACACTCAGATCATCGCGGTCGGTTTTGACTCCGGCACCGTCATCAAGGCAGCTGTGACCGCCGGCACCATGTACGGCGCTGTTACGCAGAGCCCCGTGGGCATTGGCCAAAAGCTGATTGACCTGTTGCTGGCTGCCGCTCAGGGTGAACCGGTACAGGATACCGACACAGGCTGCGCTTTCTACACCGCCGCCAATATCGGTTCTGACGAAATCGCCCCCAACCTGTACGACTAAGCAAGTACGCAAAAAAGCCGCGCCTCTTGATGGGGCGCGGCTTTCTGCTTGTTATGAACGCAACAACCCCCTGACGACGGGGAAAACAGAATTGAGATTTAAGCTTTTTTTAACTTGCGCGTACTGCCGCCTTCGTGCAGTTGTGTGGAGAGCGTGATGATCTGGTGCATCTGGTTGACCGTGGGCTCGGAAAGCAGACGAAGCAACTGTCGCGCCACGCACTCACCGATGGCATTTTGCGGCTGCTTCACCAGCGCGAGGTTGGGGAAGATCGCGCCGGATAAGTCCAACTTATCAAAACCGATAAAGGAGATGTTTTCCGGCACCTTGAGTGAAGCTTCATTAATCGCGATCATCGCACCGAGTGTCATTTCAAAGTTCGTCACGAATACGGCAGTGGGGCGGTTGGGCAGGGAGAGCATCGCTTTCATAGCGGCATAACCGCCGTCCATGGTGTAATCTCCATAACGAATCAGCTCATCGCGCGGGCGCACGGAAAATTCGCTGCAGGCGTTCAAAAAGCCTTCCCGACGTTTTTGCGTGGTGAATATTCCTTCGTTGCCAAGGATCAGGCCAATCTCTTCATGGCCGGATTCCAGCAAAAAACGCGTCGCCTTCTCGGCGGCATCCACATTGTCAACCACCACGGCACTAACCTGCCCGGTCATCGTTTTAATCATACGGTCTACCAGAACGATCGGGATGCCGGCATCCAGCGCCGGTTTGAGGTGGTCGCCGCTGCTGTCGGTGGGCATGTTAATCAGCCCGTCAACACGTTTGTGAACCAGAAAAGATACCGCTTCCTTCTCACGGCGCGGGTCGGTGCGGCAGTCGCAGACAATTACGGCGTAATCGTGCTTGCGTAGCATATCCTCCATAGTGATGATGATGGAGGTGATAAACTGGTTGCCAAGCTCTGGTATCACCACGCCGACTGTACGTGATTGGCTTGTTTTCAGGCTCCGGGCGAATTCGTTGGGTACAAAATGCAGCTCCTTCACGGCGTCTTCAATCAGCTTTTTATTCTTCGGTTTTACAGTGCCGCCGTTCAGGAACTTCGAGATTGTCGCCAGCCCAAGTCCGGTCCTTTTTGCAATATCTTTCATGGTGGCAGCCATTCGATTGACCCTCCGAAATTACCATAATATCCCTTTTAATAAAACTATTATAACAAAAAACATAAACGATTACAATGAAAAACGCATTCGGTTTTCCAGAAATCCCTTTGAAAAATACGCGAAAAACCTTGACAGAACGACGGGATACGCCTATACTGATAAAAACGAAACGTTACGTGTTAGGGGTTGATTCTTATGGCGCTGGTATCCTCAAGGGAATTGTTATTGGCAGCGCAGCGCGGCGGTTATGCCGTAGGCGCATTTAACGCTGAGAATATGGAAATGGTACAGGCAATCATTGAAGCTGCCGAAGAACTGAACGCTCCGGTACTGGTGCAGACCACTCCCGGAACGCTAAAATATGCGCCACCCAGCGCCTTTGCCGGGCTGGTCAGTCGGCTGGCCCGCGGGGTAAAAGCGCCGATCGCGCTTCATCTGGATCACGGCAACAGCCTTGCGCTGGCCGAACAATGCGCACGGGAAGGATATACATCGCTGATGATCGACGGTTCGCTTTTACCGTTTAACAGTAACGTTACGCTTACACGCAGCGTAGTGGCGATGGCCTGCGATCTGCCAGTTGAAGCGGAACTGGGCACGGTTGGCGGAAAAGAGGACGACCATGAGGCCAAGCCGCAGTACACCGATCCAGCGGAAGCGGTGGATTTTGTGGAACGCACGGGTATTTCCAGCTTTGCGGTAGCCATCGGCACCGCGCACGGGGTCTACAAAGGCATTCCCAAGCTGGATATCGACCGGCTGAGCGAAATCCGCAAAGTGGTTGAAATTCCCCTCGTGCTGCATGGCACCAGCGGTGTGCCGCACGATCAGGTGCGCGCCTGTATCGAGCGGGGGATTTGCAAAGTGAACTACGCGACCGAACTGCGTATTGCCTTCAGCGATGCGGTGAAGGCCAATATTGCCGCTAAACCCGATAACTTCGATCCGAAAAAGTTCCTCGCGGCAGGCCGCGACGCTGTGAAAGCCCGTGTGATAGAGCTGATCCGACTGTGCGGATCGGATGGAAAGGCCTGAGCATGAGCACATATCTGCTGGGGATTGACGTGGGCACTTCTGCCTGCAAAGTCGCGCTGTTTAACGAGGACGGTGCTGTGCAGGCGCAGGCCCTCAGCGAATACCCGGTGTACTATCCCCATCCCGGCTGGGCCGAGCAGAAGCCCGAGGACTGGTGGACGGGGGTTAGCAAAGCGATACGGGAAACGCTGAATCAAAGCAGCGTTCAACCGGAAGACATCGCTGGAATCGGCGTAGACGGACAAAGCTGGTCTGCTGTGGCTACGGATCAGCAGGGAAACGCGCTCTGCAATACCCCGATCTGGACGGATACCCGTGCGCGTACAGAATGTGATGAGATTCGCTCGCGCGTACCGGAACAGGAACTGTTTTCCCTGTGCGGAAACCCCGTGCAGCCGAGCTATACATTACCGAAAATATTATGGTATAAGAACCATCTGCCCGATGTATACCGCAAGACCGCGTATATCCTGCAATCCAACAGTTTTATTGTGCAACGCCTGACCGGAGCGTTTACGCAGGATATTTCGCAGGGATACGGGCTATGTTGCTTTGATATGAAGCAGGCGAAATGGGATCTGCCGATGGCCAAAAGAGTAGGGATAAGGCCGGAACTGTTGCCGAAACTTTATCCATGCCATGTCGTTGTGGGCCGGGTAACCCGTGAGGCCGCGGCAAACACTGGCCTTGCGGAAGGGACTCCCGTCGTGGCGGGCGGGCTGGATGCTGCCTGCGGCACACTGGGCGCAGGGGTAAGTGAACCGGGGGAAACCCAGGAGCAGGGCGGACAGGCGGGTGGCATGAGTCTGTGCATTGACCATTACGCGGCGGATCCGAGGCTGATCCTGAGCTTTCACGTCGCAACCGGCCGCTGGTTGCTGCAGGGCGGAACCACAGGCGGCGGCGGAGCCCTGAAATGGCTGCGGGAAAATATCTGCCCGGAGCTGAGCTTTGCGCAGATGAGCGAGCTGGCAGAAACCGTCCCCGCCGGGAGCGATGGAGTCATCTTTTTGCCCTATATGGCCGGAGAGCGAAGCCCAATCTGGAACCCGAACGCAAGCGGCGTGTTTTTTGGATTGAATTATGCCAGAACCCGCGCGCATCTGATCCGCGCGGTAATGGAAGGCGTGGGTTACGCGCTGCGCCACAATCTGGAAACGGCGGAATCCGCCGGCGCGATCGCGGGCACGCTGCGCGCCATGGGAGGCAGCGCGAACAGTGAGGTATGGACGCAGTTAAAAGCCGATATTACCGGCAGGCGCATCGAAGTGCCCGCCAGCGACACGGCCACGACGCTGGGCGCAGCGATCCTCGCGGGAGTAGGTGCCGGTGTGTATCCAAACTTTAAAACGGCAACCGCCCGCACGGTCGCGGTGAAACGAACCCACGAGCCGGATCTAGCGAAAAAAGACGTTTATCAAAACGGATACAAGGTCTATCGCGAACTGTATCAGCGGCTTGCGCCGATGATGGCGGAGAAGGCAGACCCTATAAAGGAGGACGAACAATGAAAGCGGCTGTATTGTATGGCAATGAGGACATCCGCTATGACGACTGGGAAACACCCGTAACCAAACCGGGCACGGTGAAGGTGAAAATCAGGGCGACGGGCATCTGCGGCAGCGATGTGCCGCGTGTGCTCCACAATGGGGCGCATTTTTACCCGGTCGTTCTCGGCCACGAATTCAGCGGTGATGTGGTGGAGGTTGGCGAAGGGGTGAGCAACCTCGCCGTGGGGGATACCGTCAGCGGCGCGCCGCTGGTGCCCTGCATGAAATGCGATGATTGCCAGCGCGGCAACTTTGCACTGTGCAAGCACTACAGCTTTATCGGAAGCCGGGAACAGGGCAGTTTTGCCGAATATGTGGTCATGCCTGCCCAAAACGCGGTGAAATATGATCCGTCAATCCCGTACCAGCAGGCGGCGATGTTTGAACCATCGACCGTGGCGGTACACGGCGTATTGCAGTCCGATTATCGCGGCGGCGGTACGGTCGCGATCCTTGGGTGCGGAACGATCGGTATTTTTACCGCACAATGGACCAAAATTTTCGGCGCGAAGAAGCTGGTGGTTTTCGATATTGACGAGGGTCGGTTGGCGCTGGCCAAACGCATGGGCGCGGACGAAACGGTGAACACGCTGGAGGCGGATTACCTGCAAAAGGCGATGGCGTTAACCGGCGGCGCAGGTTTTGACCATGTGTTTGAAACCGCCGGAAACCCCGTTACCATGCGCATGGCATTTGAACTGGCGGCCAACAAAGCCCATGTGTGCTTTATCGGCACCCCGCATACCGACGTTACCTTTACACCCCGGCAATGGGAAAATATGAACCGGAAAGAATTCTACCTTACCGGCAGCTGGATGAGCTATTCTGCGCCCTTCCCCGGCCGCGAGTGGGAACTGACCGCGCACTACTTCGCTACGGGAGAGCTTAAGTTTGATCCCGCCTTTATCTTCCGTACGTTCCCCATGAGCCGCGTGGCGGAGGCGTTCGCACTGTATCACGATCCTTCGCAGGTACACGGCAAAATCATGCTGGTGAACGAATGAGGCCCGACCGATGATACTGACAGTAACGCTGAACACCTCCATTGATAAGCTGTACATGCTGGAGAAGTTGGACCCGTATACCGTAATGCGGGTACGGCAGGTACATAACACCGCCGGAGGAAAAGGGCTGAACGTATCGCGGATCGCCGCGCAGCTGGGTGAGCCGGTAACGGCAATGGGTTTTGTCGGCGGATATAACGGACAATATTTCGAGTCCCTGATTACGGAACCGCTGATTCGCAAGTCGTTTACCCACGTCGCGTCGGAAACGCGCAGCTGCATCAACGGCTGGGATCAGTCCTGCGGAAAAAGCACCGAATATCTTGAGCCGGGCGCACCGGTGACTGATATGGAAGTCGAGAGCTTTCTGGAGCATTTCCGGCGTGAACTGCTCAAGGCTGACGTTATAACCCTTTCCGGCAGTCTGCCGCAGGGAGTGCCCGCGTCGATGTACGAGCAGATGATTCTTCTGTGCCGCAAGGCGGGGAAACCAGTGCTGCTGGATAGCAGTGGCGAAGCGTTGCGCAGAGGCGTTGGAGTAAAACCGGCTTTTATCAAACCCAATACTGACGAAATCGGCCAATTATTGGGGAACGTGCCGGTTTCACAGCAAGAACTGATCAACGCAACACAAACCCTGCACAGAGAAGGAATTCCCATGGTGGTGTTGTCTCTGGGCGCGGACGGCGCGGTGGCAACGTGCGACGAGGGTACTTACTGGGGGAAACCACCGCATATTGAGCCGAAAAACACAGTTGGCTGCGGTGACAGCATGGTGGCCGGGTTCGCGGTTGGCATGGTACGCGGCCTTGCGCCCGCCGAACAGTTGCGGCTGGCGGTGGCGGTATCGGCGGCTAACGCGCTGTCAATGAGCACGGGCGGGTACGATCCGCGAGATCTGGAATCGTTAACTCCCAGGGTGGAGATTCAAAAGATCCAGTAGATAGAATGACACGAAAGAAAGAAGGGTATCCTATGGCGGAATTTATCAATCCCACAATTGTCCCCAAACGCAAACTTTACACTGGTGAGGAAATCCCCTGCATCGGTATGGGTACATTCGGCAGCGACCGTTTCACACCCGAGCAGGTATCCAGCGCGGTTGGCGGAGCGATCCGTTGCGGCTACCGTATGTTCGACTGCGCCGCGATTTACGGCAACGAGGACCTGATCGGCAAGGTGTTTGAACAGGCATTTGCTGATGGCGTTGTGAAACGCGAAGAACTGTTTATCACTTCCAAGGTATGGAATGATATGCATGGCAAGGGCGATGTGCTGCTTTCCTGTGCAAAAACCCTGCGCGACCTTAAACTGGACTATATTGACGCGTTTTTCGTACACTGGCCGTTCCCCAACGCCCATGCGCCGGGATGCGACGGCGACAGCCGCAACCCCAACAGCAGACCCTTCTCGGTGGAAGAGTTTATGGCAACGTGGCGGCAGATGGAACATCTGTACGATATGGGGTTGGCAAGGCACATTGGCATGAGCAGCATGACCATCCCCAAGCTGGAGGCGGTGTTGCCGCTGTGCCGCATTAAACCTTCTGTGATCGAGATGGAGCTGCATCCCTGCTTCCAGCAACAGGAACTGTATGACTATGTCGTAGCTCACGGCATCCAGCCGATCGGTTTCTGCCCCATTGGCAGCCCGACCCGTCCGGAACGGGATATGACGCCCGACGACATTGCCGATATCCAGGTGCCGGAAGTGGTGGAAATCGCGAAGGCCCACAATGTCCACCCCGCCGTGATCTGCCTGAAGTGGGCAGTTCAGCGCGGACAGATTCCCATCCCGTTCTCCATCCACGAGAACGAGTATGTGTCCAACCTGAAATGCACAGTCGTCGACCCGCTGACGGATGCTGAAATGGCGAAACTCAAGACGGTGGAACGGAATTGCCGCCTGATTAAAGGCCAGGTGTTCCTGTGGGAAGGCGCGAAGGACTGGCATGATCTGTGGGACGAAGACGGTTTTATCGTAAAGTGAGGACGAGAAAGAATGCTTAAGAATATACCGGCTTTAATGCCCCCGGAACTGATGAAGATCATGCTGGAAATGGGCCACGGAGATGAGCTGCTGCTTTGTGACGGCAACTATCCCAAGTTCGGTTGCCCGGAGCGTTGCGTGCGGATGGACGGACACGGCATCAGCGAAATTCTGGAGATGATCCTTCAGTTTTTTCCGCTGGACGTATACGTGGAACATCCGACGTCCCTGATGGCCGTTGTTCCCGGAGACCCCTATCAACCGGAAATCTGGGAAGAATACCGCGCGATTGGAAACAAGCATGAAGCAAAGGGCCTGCGTGAAGAGACGCTGGAAAAGCCCGCGTTTTATGAAAAAGGCCGTCATTGCTACGCATGTGTTGCCACGGGCGAAAAGGCGCTGTATGCCAATGTGATTCTTAAAAAAGGCGTGGTAAAGTAAACTCCGTCGGCGTATCCTCCTATGCGCCGACATCTGCATCGACCGCCTCCCCGGATAGCAGGGGAGGCGGTTTTATGTGTTTTTCTTCATGATCAGTCTCAAAACCAAATTATTCTGTAATGATCGGCCAAAGGAGAATACAATTGCCGGGGCCTGTCGAAACCGGAAACGGTGATTGCATCCTTTTCAAAGGTATGCTACGATGGGCACAGTGGAAAACCGATAACCGGAAACCGACGTGGCCGCCCGACGTGCTGCCGGACGTACCTGGAGGCCCTGTGATGAAGAAAAAGAAACTGATTGGCCGAATCATATCCTATATGGCTATATTAATCGTGCTGCTGGCTGCGTTGCTGGCGGTTTATGCGTTTTCCTCCTATTCCATCCTGAACGATGAACTGCAAACCGAGGCGACCGGTATTCTGGATGTGTACGGCGGACAGCTGAAAAGTCGGGTAACACAAATGGATACCGCGCTTAAGAACCTTCTGCTGCAAAATCAGGCGAAACTGCTGTTGCTGAAGAGTACGGAAGAAGCCAAACGTTTTTACGCTTCGCAGGATATCCACAATTCCATCAGCGACGCAGTGCAAACCGATAAAAGCGTAGACGCTTTTGTGGTGGCGGATAACGATTATGGAATCTGTGTGGATGCAGCCGCTAAATCGCTGGGATATTGGGACCGAACGGCGTTAAGGGAGTATACCGTCGCCTGTGCTTCTCGCGAGGATATCCCCAAAACATGGCAATTTGTTACGCTCCGCGGTCGTGCCTACCTGTACAAGATGTATGTATACCATGGGCGCGCGGCGGCAGCCTACACCACGGTAGACGATTTCCTGGCGACGGTTCCTCGTGCGGACGGAGATGCTCAATCCCTGATTTTAACGGATACGGACGGGATCATTATCGGGTTCACGGGCAGCGCGCTGAATGCGCAACAGGTTGGAGCGAACCTGTTTACCATACAAACCCAGGGAACGCGCGCCGAACCGTATGTGATTGCAGAAGGACAGGTGCTGCTCCATCTGCGCATCCGCAGTGTAATCGTTTGGAACCAGACCCGTATCGTGATGGCGGTAATCCTTGCGGTCATTATCATAACGCTGATTTTTGGCGCGTTAATCGTGCGTTACATCAGCCGGGAAATGGTCAGGCCGATGGAGAGCATGACGGAGGATATGCGCCGCATGGACGGCGAGACCGATACGCTGCGCATCAAGGACGATTACGGAACAGAGGAATTCACGCAGCTGAAAGATACTTTTAATCGGCTGATGGATACGATTGTACACCTGCGGATACAAACCTATGAAAAGCGAATCGAACTGCGGGAGATGGAGCTGAAGAGCATTCGGCTGCAACTGCGGCCGCACTTCTTTTTAAATGCAATCACAACCCTGTCAAGCCTTGGCAGCCAGGGCAAGGAGCAGGAGATGAAAACCTATGCGGATGCGTTGTCCAGGAATATACGGTATATGTTCAAATCCGGGTTTCACACCGTGCCGGTTCGGGAAGAGATGCGCCATGTGGAGAACTACTTTGCAATGCAGGAGTGCAAATATCCCGGTTGCATCTTCCACTTTACTGATCTTCCGCAAGAACTGGAGGAGTGGCGAATCCCGCAAATGGTAATACAGACCTTTGTGGAGAATGAATATAAATATGCGTTATCTGTTGACGATGTGCTGACGATTCTCATCCATGTTTCGCTGGAAACGTTGCAGGATGAGGAAATGCTCTTAATCCGCATTGAGGACGACGGAAAAGGGTATCCGCGGGATGTGCTCCAATATATGAACGGTAACGCTCCTCACCCCGCCAACGACGGTGAGCGCATCGGGCTTTGGGGGATCAGGCGTATGATGGCGCTGATGTACGAACGGGAAGACCTGATTCAACTGGCTAACATCGAGCCGCATGGATGTGTGAACCTGATCCGTGTGCCGCGCGCACCCGTGCACGAGTATCAGGAAAAAACGGTCTGGATAAGTGAGTAATTCGAGAAGGAGGGAACCGAATGCGGCTGTTGATTGTGGACGACGATATCCCTACGGTGGAGGCTATTCGCCGTTCCATCGACTGGAATACTTATGCCATTGACACGGTGGAAGTTGCCTACAGCGTTGCGCAGGCGAAACGGATTTTACAGAACGGGCAAACGGATATCGTAATCAGTGATATTGAAATGCCGCAAGGTTCAGGGCTGGATCTGCTGAAGTGGGTTCGCGCAAATGGCATTGTGGCGGAATTTTTATTATTAACTTGTCACGAACGGTTTGATTACGCAGCCAGCGCCCTGAAACTGGATGCTGCGGAATACCTGACCAAGCCGTTTAACGCGAAAATTATGGCGCTGTCTCTGCAAAAAACAGTCTCCCGTATCCATGAGAAGCGGCGTTTGCAGGAGGGCAGCCGGTATGGGGAATGGCGTTCGCAGAACCTGCATCGCGAGGAGATTAACTTCTGGCTTTCACTGTACAACAGCAGCGCGCCACGTGACCGTGAACAGATTCGCAGGGAGATTGAGGCGCGCGGGTTACCGATTGACGCGGATGCCGGGTATCGGATGGTGGTAACCCGCATTGCGGAGTATGAGTCGCAGGCGGAGGAACTGGGGCAGAGTCTGCTGCATTACATTATAGAAAACGCGCATGCCCGCAATCTGTTTGGCCGGGAAGAGAATGCCCGTTCCATACGACGTGTCGGCCCGAACAGCCTTTGGTACTTTACCGCTGTGGAGAACCGATCGGAAGCCGATCTGCGGGAGTGCTGCGTAAAGGTAATCGCCGCCTGCAATGAAGCGGCGCATGTGAAAGCTACCTGTTGTATTGGCGGAGAAGCGGAGATTGAAGCGCTTCCGGATCGAACGACGACGCTACAGCGGCTTGTGGAGAGCAACGTGGCATTTTATTCTCAGGTTTTCACGGAAAGCGAAGCGGTGACCGCAGGGGAAGAGACGCAGGTACTGGAAGTGGAAAAACTGAAGGAAATGCTGATCCGCTGCGATAAAGTATCCCTGCTGAATGCGCTGAAAGATGCGCTGGCAAACCGAACAGCCATGAAAATCCTGAGTGAACGTACCCTGTACCTGATGCAGCAGGAGATGCTCCAGGTGGTATATGCCCATCTGGCCGAGGCGGGTGTGCAGGCAACACGACTGTTTGCGGATGACAATTCCGTTCGGCTTGCAGAACAGGCATGCCGTTCCGCCGTAGATATGATCCGTTGGGCGAACTACCTTCTGGAGCGGACATTTGCCTGCGATGAAGAATTACGAAAGGCAGGTACGCTGGTGGAACGGATCAACGCTTATATTCAAAAGCATTATCAGGAGGAGATTGGCCGTAACGAAATCGCGGCGGAGTTCCACCTTGCCCCGGAATATCTGGCGAAACTGTATAAAAAGAAAACCGACCAGTCGCTGAAAGACGCTATTCGTATTTATCGCATTGAACAGGCAAAACGAATGCTTCGCGATCCGAATGCGCGTGTAAGCGACGTTGCCGGTTCGATCGGGTTTGATAACTTTTCATATTTTTCAACGGTTTTCAAAAAAGAAGTCGGCATCACACCACAGGAGTACCAGCACGACCCGGACCGGGAGCGCTCCGTCGAATAACCAAAGGGAAGCATGGAAGGACGCTTTTTTGCGGGGATGCCTGAAGCCAAGTTTAGAGTACGGGTCAAAATGAAACACATGGTAAATGTATGTTATAAGGCGAGATACAATCCAAAATATCGAGAAATGGTTTTATTTTGAATGACTGGCGTATAACATTGAGAATATGAAACGAAAAATATGGTTTTCTGATATGGCGAAATATCTCCCAAAATCGAAAAAGAATAGCCCGAAATTGAAAGAGAAATTTCAGGGGTTTGCATTATACTCACCATAAGAAAAGGAGGGCGAACCTATGAAATTTTCAAAAAGGCTTTCCCGGATTACCCTTGCCGCGATGCTGTCCCTGTGCCTGATCGCAGGTTCGGCGAGCGTTGCTGCTGCGGAAACGTATGACAAAATCGTTTACGCCTATGCCACGTTCAACAACATTCCTACGGATGAGAGCCTCGCCAGCGTTGAGGAGGCGATTAACGCCATCACGCGTGAAAAGATCGGCGCCGAAGTGGAACTGAAACCCATCTCAATCTGGGATTATTCCTCCACGGTCAGCCTTGCATTGCAGGGTGGCGAGCAAATCGACGTGTTCCAGAGCCTGGGCGATCTCAACACCGCCATCAGCACCGGCATGGCGCTGGATATTACCGACATGATGGCAGGCGATGCCGCCGAGAGCCAGACGCTGATCGGCGATAAATGGCTTGCAGCCTGCAGCCATGACGGCCGGCTGTACGGAATCCCGACGTATAAACCGATCGCGCTGACACCGATGCTGGTATACCGCAAGGACATTGCGGATGAACTGGGGCTGGACATGTCCACCGTCAATTCCGTGAAGGACATTACCGGCATACTGCAAAAGGTGAAGGACGCCAAACCGGACATGACGCCGCTTGCCGCCGTGAACACGGGCAACATCGGCATGAGCAGCGCAATCCCGAATGTTGACTTCCTGACCGATGATATGTACCATCCCAAGGGCGTTCTGCTGAACGACGAACTGAAAGTTGTGGATTACTACGCCACACAGGAATTCGCAGATACCTGCGCCCTTGCCCGCGACTGGTATAACAAAGGCCTTGTGATGAAGGATGCCGCGACCACCACCAGTACCGCTGCGGAACTGATGTCCTCCGGAAATTACTTCGGCTATTTCGCGGCATACAGTTACCCCGAGGCGGATACCGCAGCCAGCCTGGAAGCCCAATGCGGCGGATACAAACTGGGCGCTAAAATTGTCGGTTCAGCCTTCCTGGATACCTCATCCATCAATGCCTTGAGCTGGATGATTGCCTCGACCTCCGCAGTGCCGGACAAGGCGCTGAAGTTCCTCAACCTTACCTTTACCGATCCGCAGATTGTGAACCTCGTGATTTATGGTATCGAAGGCCGCGACTATGTAAAAAACAGCGATGGAACCGTTAGTTATCCCGAAGGACAGGAAGCTTCCACCGTGCCTTACACTGCGCAGCTTTCCTGCGGTACCCTTGGAAACTTCTTCCTCATGTATCCCATGGCTGGTACGGATCCCGCATCGCTTACGTGGGAACTGGAACAGAACAAGAGCGCGAAAACCTCCGCCGCGATGGGATTTACCTTTGATAACAGCAGCGTAAAGACCGAATACACAGCCGTTACCAACGTGATTGAGCAGTATCTGCCTGGCCTGCTGTGCGGTAGTGTAGATCCCGCAACGGAAATCCCAACATTCCTGCAGCGTCTTCAGGAAGCCGGGCTGCCGGAAATCATCGCCGCCAAACAGGCGCAGTTGGATACCTGGGCCGCGACAAAGTAAAGCCAACGCTCCTTGCCACAACCGTTAACAGGCGATAATGGCAAACAGATTCCTTGCGGCGCGGAACAGGTTGTCTGTCCCGCGCCGCAAACATCGTGTTCTGCTGACTCAATCCGCATTATTCGACTCTGATGAAGATTTGGGGTATGCACATGGGAAAGCGCAGGGGAAAACGCCTCGCCAAGACCGGACCGCTGCTTTTAATTGCGGCACCGGGCATCCTGTATTTACTGATTAATAACTATCTGCCGATGTTTGGCGTATTTCTGGCGTTTAAAGACTATAACTACGTGAAGGGCATTTTTGGAAGCGACTGGAACGGTTTTGATAATTTCCGTTTTCTGTTTAAAACCCACGACGCATGGGTGATGACCCGCAATACACTGCTTTATAACGCTGCCTTTATCGTGATCGGAACAATTGCGGCAATCTTTATTGCCATTTTAATCTACGAACTGGGGGAGAAGCGCCGGGTGAAGCTTTTCCAATCCGCACTGATGCTGCCCAACTTGTTTTCCTGGGTGGTGATCGGCTTTATCGCATACGCGTTTTTAAACGCCGACACGGGATTTATCAATAATACATTGCTAAAATCCTTTGGCGCGGAGCCGATCAGCTGGTATTCCACCCCCGGCCCCTGGCCGGTGATTCTGCTGATAACCTACCTGTGGAAGTACGTCGGCTATTTTTCCATCGTTTATATCGCAAGCATAGCCGGGATTGATAAAAGTGTATACGAAGCCGCGCAACTGGACGGAGCGAGCAAGATCCAGCAGATTATACGCGTTACCCTCCCACTGCTGAAGCCGACTATTGTCATTATGACGCTGATGGCAGTCGGACGTATTTTCTATTCTGACTTCGGGCTGTTCTATCAGGTGCCTCAAAACTCCGGCCGGTTGTTTGAAGTGACCCAGACCATTGACACCTATGTGTACCGGGGCCTGATGGAATTGCATGACGTTGGTATGTCCGCGGCCGCAGCGCTGTATCAGTCGATTGTTGGCTTCCTGCTGGTAATGGGCGCAAACGCTCTTGTGCGCAGGTTGGATAACGAAAATGCGTTATTTTAGGAGGAAACCATGAAACGCCCGCATAATGATGTGAAACGCTTTCAGAGATTCGCGACGGCAATGCTTGCCCTTCTGGCTGTTTTTGCGCTGCTGCCGATCCTCCTGATCGCGATTGCCTCGGTAACCGATGAAAATGTACTGGTTTCCTCAGGGTACTCGTTTCTTCCCGCAAAACTGAGCCTTGACTCCTATTACTATATGGTGAAGCAGAGCCAAATGATCCTTCGCGCATATGGAATTACCATCAGTGTTACGCTTCTGGGTACGTTGGGGAGTGTTCTATTAACCACAACACTGGCTTATCCTATGGCCAGGCCGGATTTTAAGTACCGCAATGTACTTTCATTCTTTGTTTTCTTCACGATGCTGTTTAATGGGGGCGTCGTAGCTTCCTACATCATGTGGACGCGTGTATTTGCGATAAAAAACACAATTTGGGCGCTGATCGTGCCGAATTATCTGGTAACGGCGTTCAACGTCTTTCTCGTCCGTAACTACTATACCAACAGTATCCCGCATGCGATGGTGGAATCCGCACAGATTGACGGAGCTGGTGAGCTGCAGATATTTTTCAAAATCATGCTGCCGATGGCCGTGCCGACGGTCGCGACGATCAGCCTGTTTACGGGAATGATCTACTGGAACGATTGGGTAAACGGTTTGTATTACATCTCCGATGCAAAAATGTACGGATTGCAAAACCTGCTGATCCGAATTATGAACAACATCCAGTTCCTGAAGGTAAGCAGTAATACGGCATTGCTGGGCACACAAAATATCGACCTGCCCGGTTCCTCAGTGAGAATGGCCATGGCGATGATTGGAATACTGCCGATCCTGATCCTGTTCCCGTTTGTGCAGAAGTATTTCGTAAAAGGTGTTGTGCTGGGCGCGGTGAAGGGATGACCATATTACCCCCTGATATGCAGATTACGGGATAAACCCAACCAGATGAGAACCGTCTTTGTTTAAAAAACAAAGATACAAGAAATAACACGCGTGAAAAGGAAAGGGAGAATGATCCGTGACCGTACAGCAGATTATTGATGGAATGATTGCCAAAACAGGAGTGTCTCCGTTGCCATATGATAAAACCTGCGATCATCTGATGACGGGTAACCCACATCAGGAGGTAAGCAGGATTGTCAGCACCTTTATGGCGACGGTAGAGGTAATCCGGAAAGCCGCGGAACTGGGCGCGAACCTGATTATTACCCATGAACCGACATGGTTTACCGGTGCGGACGATACCGCGTGGCTGGCGGGAGACGAGGTGTATGAAAGAAAACTCGCGATGATCCAAGAGGCGGGTATTGCGATCTGGCGCTTTCACGACCATATGCACATGGATCCCAACGATGGAATTTTTCGCGGATTCAGCGAAGAAACCGGGTGGGATCGGTATAGCATGGCGGAGGAAGAATGCCCCGCATTTCCGGGCGGAAAACACTTTAAAGGTTTTTACCAAATGCCGGAAACCACACTGGGCAGCCTGACAGATTTTTTGAAACAGCGACTGAACCTGCCGACGATCCGTTTGATTGGCGATCCGGAGATACCTGTGAAGCGGGTAGCGCTGATGCCGGGCGGAGGGAGCCTTGGGCTGGGTTCGGAATCTATGCCGATGGATTGGCTTCGCAAATACAATCTGGATGTGATGCTGTGCGGTGAGGTGACGGAATGGACATTGCCTGCGTACGTACGTGACGCATATCAGCTTGGTATGGCGAAAGCGATCATCATACTGGGACATGAACGCAGCGAGGCATGGGGCATGAAACACCTTGGGGCGTGGATGAAATCCATTACCGGCGACATCCCCGTTACTTATGTGGAATCCGGGGAACCTTTCCAATACCGGTAAAGACAGCGAGCCGTTCCTGAACATTTTACGGTTAGGACCGGCTGATTCAATTAAAGCTGAAGTGATATAGGGGAAAGGGAGGAAATTGATATGGCGGTTATCTCCTGTAATTTTTACTCACGTGCAAGGGTAGGATTTCAAAGCTTTACGGCGATTTTGCCGATAGACCCGCCGCCCGAAGGGCCGGGGCCACAACAGTATACCGAAGGTCCGTGGCCGACGTTGTACCTGTTACACGGCTTCTCCGGCAACCGGAACGACTGGCTGCTGCGTTCGGATATTGAAACCTGGGCAGGGCAACGTGGCTGGGCAGTGATCATGCCGGACGGCGCGAACAGGTTTTATCTGGATAATCCTGATATAGGCGAATATTACGGCGCTTATGTGGGGGAGGAGCTGGTAGAGATTACGCGTCGGATGTTTCCTTTGTCCCGGGAGCGGAAAGATACGGCGATCGGCGGCCTTTCCATGGGCGGATTCGGTGCGATACGGAACGGGCTATTTTATGCGGACACCTTTGGCTCGATTATTGGGCTTTCATCGGCGTTGATTACCGAGGAGGTTGCCGCGATGACGCCGGAAAGCGGCGGAAACGCGATAGCGTCCTACGGTTATTTTCGCCACACATTTGGGGACCTTCCCAGCCTGCCGGGCAGTGACCGTGACCCACGACATCTGGCCGCGAAGCGGCTGGCGGAGGGGAAAGCGCCGCGATTGTTTCTGGCCTGCGGTACCGAAGATTTCCTGTATACACAAAATGCGGACTTCCACACCTATCTGGATCAAATTGGGTATGCGCACGAATGGTGGACTCGACCCGGCGTGCATAATTTCGAATTCTGGAACCAGGCTGCGCCGGTTGCGATGGACTGGTTGAAACTGGGATGAAATCAGGCGAAGCGCAAAAAAGCGTTTTAACTGAACGGGGTGAATGATACATGGATGTACAGATGGAAAAAATCATAACCTTGCATGTGCGGGTCGCGCCACCGCAAAGGGTCGGGCAGACCCCTGAGGGAACACTGACAATCATCCCAATTATTGGAGGAACGTTTGAAGGTGAGCGACTCTCGGGGCGCGTATGCCCCGGAGGAGCGGACTGGAACGTAACTGTTTCGGACGAATTATGCCATGTGTTAGCGCGATACTGGATTGAAACGGATGACGGTGCTGTGATTGCCGTTGAAAACGAGGGCTGGCTGGATTTGCTCCATCAGGACGCTGCGTTGCGTACAACGCCTCGCTTTTCATGCGATCTGAAAGGCCCGTATGCATGGCTGACACGTGGCGTTTATGCGGGAGAGTTGCGTGGCGAAGGTGAAAACGGGGTCATGATTGTTGTGTGGAAACTTGGGTAACGGATAATAAGAACAACAGAGTGTCACTCGGTTGACAAACAAGGTTTGTCATGCTATTGTGTGAATACTGAAGCCGTGAGGTGAACACGATGGCAACGCTTAAGGAAGTAGCGGAAAAGGCAGGGGTTACGGTTACCACCGTATCCCGGATGCTGAACAAACCGGATAAGGTGCATCCCTCTACGATTAAACGGATCCAGCAGGCCATGCGGGAACTGGATTATCAGCCAAACGAGATTGCCCGTTCCCTGTCAAAGAAAACGAGTAACATGATCGGCCTGATCGTACCTTCGGCTCGCAATGCCTTTTTCGCTAAGGTGATCGACAGTATGGAGCATTACACGACGGCTTGTGGGTACAAGCTGCTGCTATGTGTTTCCAACCACGAGCGGAAAAAGGAAATCGAGTATTTTTCCATGCTGCGCGCCAACAAGGTGGCCGGGGTGATTATCGCCAGCCATACGCAGGATATCGCCGAAAGTGTCTCGTTTGATGCGCCTATTATTTCGATTGACCGTATCATTTCCCCCAGCATTTCCGCCGTATGTTCCGATAACTACAGCGGCGGGCAGCTCGCTGCGGAACTGCTGATCCGGAAAGGCTGCGGGCGGATTGCATATTTCAGCGGCGGCGTTACGCTGAAAGGATTAAGTGCTTCGTTGCGCCAACAGGGTTTTGAACAGGCTCTGCGGCGACATGGCATAGAACCCATCATCCAGACCCATCTGGAGGATCGTTTTATTTCCATGAAATATCAGGACATTATCGCCACGTTCTGGGAAATTCACTCCGACATTGACGGCGCGTTCTGCTCCAACGATATCCTCGCGGCGGAGTTGATCCGTTTTGCCACGAAAAACGGGATAGCTGTGCCGGATCAGCTTCGCGTGATCGGCTATGATGATATCGATCTTGCGGAACTGTATACCCCTTCCATCACGACAATACGGCAGTCTGTGGAGGACATCAGCCGGTTTGCGGTGGAAAGCATCGTGCATTTTAACGACCGGCCTTTACCCTCTCAGACGATTTTTCCCGTTCAACTGATCGAACGTGAAAGCACTTGATTCGGTACAGAATAAACATGCTGCGGGATAATGAACGATAAGTTTATTGTCATACGCAGCGCTTTTTTGTAGGACAAGGGGTTTGATCTTTCTGTGAAACAAGGGGCGCTGGAAGCATCATTTCTGAAGAAGAAAAAGCACGGGGTATAATTCTTCCGGATGAAATCTTCTTTATTTTCATAAAGCAATGTCAAACGGTTGACATTGGCATCTGCCCGGGTTATAATCAGACTATATTACGGCCCGAACCACAGGGGCGTGAAAAAGTATAAGGAGGATCCATCCATGAAAAAGAGTCGGTTTCTTGCGCTCGTACTCACCCTGCTGATGCTGACCACCATGGTTTCCGTTGGCGCAACAGCGGAAGGCGAGGTTAAGCTGACGTATTACAGCACCTCGGCCGAAGTCAACTCCATGTTTGAAGAAATGTTCGCCAAGTACCATGAGGAGAACCCGAACGTAACCATCGAGCTGATCCCCACAGGTGTCGGTATGGGCCAGCAGGAGCAACTGCAGTCGCTGTATGCTTCCGGCAACGCACCTACCTTTATGAACATCGATCCTGCTAACATTCTGGATTATCAGGATAAACTGGTTGTGTTTGACGAAAACACGGACTGGTTCTCCAACCTCAACCCCGGCGCGATCGAAGCCGGCCGTGTGGATGGCAAAGTGTACGGCCTGCCCTTCTCCACGCAGGGGTACGCGCTGTGCTACAACAAACGCGTAGTGGAATCCGTGATCCCCGGCTTTGATCCGGCCACCATCAACACGCAGGACGCGCTTCGCACCTTCTTTGAAACGCTGGACGCCGCCGGGGTGCCCCCGACGATGATCCACGGCGCGAATTGGTCGGTGGGCTGCCATTACCTCGGCCTGGTGTATGCTGTGCACGGCAAGGATACCGAGAGCGGCAACAAGTTTATCGAAAGCCTGATCGACGGCACGCAGGATATCGCGGCCGATCCTCTCTTCCAGGGTTACATGGATACCTACGATATGCTGGTGAAATACAACTATCGCAAGGATGATCCGCTGGTTGGCGACATCAACGCAGACGATCAGGCGTTTGCCAACGGCGAATGCGCCACCTTCTTCATGGGCGACTGGATGTGGTCCATCATCGGCACGCTGGAGAAGAAAGATATGGATTATGGTTATATGCCCCTGCCGTGGAGCAACGATCCCACCGCGTTCGGCAATAACGAAGTTGTCGTATCCATGCCGAAAGTAATGTGCATCGACGCTTCTCAAAGCACGCCTGAGCAGCAGGCTGCCGCCATGGATGTGCTCAAGTGGATGCTTACCTCCGCTGAAGGCCAGGAATATTTTATTAACGCAGGCTTCTCCATGCCCTACAACAATGTTCGCAAGGATGCCGTTTATAACACCATGACGCAGTCCATCGCCGCTTATTCCGCTGCTGGCAAAACCATCAATATCGGCTGCTTCACCTATCTCACCGGCGATGCGTGGGCGAAAACCGGCGACATGATGCTGAAGTACACGGTTGGCGCGATTGACCGTACTGAGCTGGCCCAGGAGATCAACGATTTCTGGAAGACGCAGAAAAAACACTGATCACGTAAAAAGCCCAAGCGGCGTAGGCGCAAGCCCGCCCCCGCCGCGGGTTATATTC
>JAEWYP010000003.1 GCA_023395615.1 Bacillota bacterium | reverse complement strand
GAAAGGCCGTCAATGTCGTTTTTTGAAACAAAAACATCCATCTGATGAAGCTTTTCCCGCATGGACTGGATATCTTCCGGTGTGGCGTTCTCGATAATCGCGGGCAGGGTGATCATTTCCAGCGCATTACGAATGGTGTAAATCTCTTCAACATCCGCAATTGTAAAGGCGCGCACCACGACTCCGCGGCGCAGGATATATTCGACCAGCCCGTCTCGCTCCAGCTTGCGAAGTGCTTCGCGCAAAGGCGTACGGCTGATATGCAGCTTATCGGCATATTCTGTTTCCACAATGCGCGAACCGGCCGGTATCTGGCCGGTGATAATGGCATGCTTCAACGTTTCGTAGGCGATTTCCCGGATAGGCTTGCTTTCGACCGATGGGGTGAAGCGCATAACGGACATCAGAACACCTCTTGTTCTTTCTTTGTATTTTGTATACTATCTTGAAAACAGAGGTTTGTCAAGTTGTTTACCACAGTTTCCTTTGAAAAATGGAATATAAAGCCCTTTGTTCTGGACATGAAACAGGCTGCGCAGGAAATTTTCTGCGCAGCCCCGGGAGACGGGTTCTATCAACGTGGTCGTAAACAGAAGGGAGGGTCGCCCGACTTTATGAACCGATCATGAAAAGGCCGTGATGAACAAACTTATGGGTTCGGGCCGGGGAGAACCGTTTGACGATGTTTCCGTCTTCGCTTTAGCCGCTTCAGCCCCATATCCGCCCAGGCGGTTACTATGGCGAATGCCAGTAAAATACTGAGATAGCGAAGGGCGATTTCCGCGGCGTTGTTGGATTGCCCGGAACCATTGCCACTGCCGTGAGGGCCCGATCCATCCCGAGGTCCAATGCCGCCGTTTACCTGTGCACCGGTCTCTGTTTCTGCTTCCGCGGTTTCCACCAGTGAGAGCGATGAAGCGCTGCTGCTGTTTTCTCCTTTTCCACCGCCCTGTTGCGACAGCATGCTGTTGCCGGATAATACCGTTCCCAAATTACTTATCCAGTTGAGACACGAAGAAGCGGTAAATTGATAACAACCGAAGGCGAGCACTGCCGCGCTGAGCAATACGGCAAGGCCACGTCGGAGAAAAACGGGCAATTTCTTGAAAATTGACATTCGCTGCGATATCCAGCCTATGTGCAAGCCGATGTGAACACCTGTAAGCATCAGTGCGAGCGCAGCCACACCGTAGTGAGCTGTTTTAATCCATCCGCCGCTGTTACCGCCCGGAAAAACCACTTTACTGATAAGGATGCCGCTTACCAGGATAAACGTAAAGCTGGCAAACAGCAGAAGGTCCAAAACCCAGTATAACTTCTGCCGTGCTGGGGTTCGGCGGGAAAACAATCCCGTTGAAACAGCTTTGATCCACGGCCAGTTCAACAACTTATGGATGATGAACAGCCCGCACAGCGCCAGACCGCCGATTTCGTGAAAAGATAAACCAAAAGTATGTTTGCTGTACATCAGCGCGAGAAGTGTCATCATCATCAAATCCAGTGCGAATTTCCAACCGTTCTTTCGTAATCGCTTCATAAGCTGCCCCCCCGTATGTTTGGTACGAGGAGATCATACTGGTTAAAAATGAAGACGGCGTGATGAACACTGGAAAAAGACTGGAAAATTGGGTGCACAGAACCTTCGCGAACAACTAGCGGGAATCGCCTCTGTAATAACAGAAAATAAAAAGGTTGTGCAGAAACAGCCCACAGTTTGCTGAAAAAGGCTCATCTGCGTTGTCAGCTACGGAATGGCAAGAGGTATCACTTACAAACGGTAAGCTCAACCCCTTGCCACCCTTGCTTCCTAGCATCTGAACCTTTTTGAGTAAACTGCTCTTTAGGCTGAAAACAGGTTTGTCAACGGTCTGAGGTTGTGCAGAAACAGCCCTTTTGTATGGTTTCGGTTTGGAGACAGGCAGTAACAGATTGTTTTATAACAGGATGCGCGGCGATCCCCGGAACAGCGTTTCATCTACCACGATATCACCGGAGGCGCCGGGATAACCGCACATCATCTTTGCGTTTTCGTCGGACAGGCGGGCGCAGCGTCTGGCCGGGTCATGCGACCAGTGCGGTGCGGGCTCCGCAATCGGATCGTCCTCCGCTTCGTCCTGCAGTGACGTGTCCAGCCGTGCCTGCAGTCGAACCTCTCCCTGCGCCTGCCGGGCGGTTTGAGGGGTTAGCAACTGCACGGTATCCACCAGTAACTTTGCGTCTTCTTCCTCGCGGAAAGACAGTTTACCGGTCAGCACCACCAGATTATCCGCGACCAGAAGGTTCACAAAGCGGTCGTAAATTCTTGGAAAGACCAACCCTTCGATTTGCCCGGTCAGGTCCTCCAGCGTTATAATGCCCATCATGGAACCTTTTTTAGTGATCCGGACTTTCGCCAGCGTCAGGATGCCCGCCATAGTCACCGCGTCGCCGTCGTGATCCAAACCGTGGTTTTCGTTTTCCGCGATGGTCTGTACATCCAATACGGTCGTGAACCCGGAATTGAGCAGATCGGCTACCTCGTCCAGCGGGTGACCGGAGATATACACGCCGGTCATTTCCTTTTCCATATTCAGCAGGGCTTTGCGGGAATGCTCCGGCACGTTGGGCACGTCGGCATGCGCGGGCTTGGTGGTTGAGCCCATCATATCAAACAGGCTTACCTGTCCGGCCAGATTGTTTTTCCGTTTCTGGGCCGCTTCATCAATCACACGTTCGTAAACGGCCAACAACTGTGCGCGGTTGTACGAACCGGAATCGAACGCGCCTGCCTTAATCAGGCTCTCCACCACGCGCTTGTTGATCGCTTCCGGCGGCACGCGATCGGCAAAGTCGAACAGATCGCGATAGGGCGCGTCGGATCGGGCGGCGGTAATTGCTTCGACCGCGCCGAAGCCGACGTTTTTTACTGCGCCCATGCCGAAGCGGATACCGGGGTTGCCCTGCGCGTCGGTGCCGACGGTGAATTTCCAGCCGCTCTGGTTTACATCCGGCGGCAATACTGGGATGCCTTTGCCACGGCAATATTGTATGTAGCCGGCAATTTTGCCGGTGTTGTCCATCACGCTGTTCATAATGGCGGCCATGAACTGCACGGGATAATGCTTCTTCAGCCACCCCGTCTGTACTGCGACAACGCCGTAGGCGGCCGCGTGGCTTTTATTAAATGCGTAGCTGGCGAAAGCGGTCATATCGTCAAACAGCTGCTCGGCTACGGCTTCGGGCACGCCCCGGCGCACGCAGCCTTCCACAACGACATTGCCGTTATCATCCGTCATACCGTGAACGAAATACTCGCGTTCTTTCGCCATCACGTCTTTTTTCTTTTTGCTCATGGCGCGCCGCACCAGATCGCTTCGCCCGTAGGAGTATCCGGCCAGATCGCGAACGATCTGCATCACCTG
>JAEWYP010000002.1 GCA_023395615.1 Bacillota bacterium | reverse complement strand
TTTCCTGAAAGGGAATCAGATTTCGTTCATAAACTGGTAGATGTGATCCTCGTTGCCCGGCAGGCCTTCGTGGCCGAAGTCCGGGTAGAGCAGCATGCGTTTGGGCGACGTGATGTGGTTATAGGCGGCAAACTGCGTGGACGGCGGGCAGATGTTGTCCATCAGTCCTGTTGAAAAAAGCACCTCGGCCCTGATCCGGTCGGTCAGCTGTGCCACGTCGATATAGCCGAGGTCATGGAAGGTCTGCTCTCGCCGCTCGTGCAGCGGGTCGAAATGGCGGAAGTACTCCCGCAGGTCCTGATAGGCCTCGTTGGCGAGGTCCATTTCCCACACGCGCTGATAATCGCATAAGAACGGGTACACCGGCGCAATGCGCGCGATGCGGGGTTCCAGCGCGGCGCAGGCCAGCGTAAGCGCCCCGCCCTGCGAGCCGCCCATGGCCCCCACGCGGCCCGCGTCCACGCCGGGCAGTGCCATCACGATGCGCGCCAGCCGCGCCGTATCCAGAAAAATATCTCTGTACAGCAGCCGATCCGGCCCGCTGGCAAGCCCGCGCGTGATGTGGCCGTTCAGGGTGTTGCCCGCGACCCCGCCCACATCCTCCGATTCGCCGCCCTGCCCTCGGCAGTCCATGGCGGCCACGTGGAAACCGGAGGCGACGTACCCCAGTTTATCCTGCCAGTCGCCCGCGCTGCAGCTGTAGCCGTGGAACATCAGCACCGCCGGGCGCTTCTCCGCGCCGTTTTTGGGCCGCAGATACTTGGCATGGATGCGCGCGCCTCCCACGCCGGTAAAATACAGGTCAAAGCATTCCGCGACAGACGAGATAAAACCGGAAGGCTTCAGTTCCACCGCGGGATCCACAGCCTCCAGCTCCTCCAGCGCACGCGCCCAGTACGCGTCAAAATCAGCCGGGCGCGGGTTGGTTCCCTGATAAGTCCGCAACTCCTCCAAAGGCATATCCACAATTGGCATAATTTCTTGACCCCTTTCACTCATCCACGCCGCACGGCGCCCCGTAGCCTTTTCCCTTAAGCCGGACCGCGATGTTCGCTTGCCGCCGCCTCAGAGAACGGTGACTGAGAAACCCATCATTTCGCCGAACGCCGCCAGCGAATTGATATCGCCGTTGTAGACAAGCGCGCTGTGGTGCGTGCCGCCCGCCAGGCTGAACCGGCGCAGAAATTCCGGCAGGGGCATGCGGGGCTTCATCCAGCCGCGAATCTGGTTGCGAAGCGGCGTTTCGTCCCATTCGGGGGATAGCATGTCCACCTCGGTCAGCAGCAGCGAGAACCGATCCGCCCGCAGCGGCGCAAGGTTGACCAGCACCGCCCTGCCCGCGCGGTGGCGACCGAAAACCCCCACCGTGTCCCCCGCGTCGGTAAAGGCGAAGGGTACGTCGGTCAGCAGCGGTTTGCCCTCCGCCAGCGCGAGGTTCATCTCCGCCATATGGCTGAGCAGCAGGATGCCGCGCGCCCAGTCCGGGCAGAAGATTTCCACAAAGCCGGCGGTTTCGTAAGCGGTCATCAGCGCGCCGGTCAGCGCGGCCGTCAGCACGTCGCCCTCGCCCGCGTAGCCGTAGCCGTGGGCCATCATGCGCGACAGCTCCGCAAAGGGCATTTTGCTAAGCCCGGTCGCCTTGGAAAGCTGCATAAAGTTGAGGGTGACAGCGCCGATCCGGTCCCGTTCCGCCCAGCGGCGCAGGGTCAGCCCGGCCCTGACAGCGCTGCGGTAGTGCTCCGGCGCAGACACTTCGATAGTATACTGCTGCGCGTCCTCCGCAAGCTGTTCGTCTACCTCTGTGTCGGTCACGGTATCGGCAATGGCGCGCAGCTCCGCCGGGGCCGGGCAGACCACCTCCGCGCCGGTTACGTCCGTCAGGGTTTGCGCGTCCAGCCGAAAATCGCCCATGCCGTCGAAAGCGCCGCCGATTAGCCCAACCTTGATATGGCGCATCGTTTCGGCAGCCTGCGCCGCGCGGCAGAGGCCCGCGACCTGCCGGGTTACGCTGCCGTCCTCAAGCGGCCCGCAGGCCAGATGATACGGGATGCCGCGCCGCTTGAGCATGCTGCACAGGTCCTGCACGCCGTGGATGCCATGGTTGCGGTCAATCGCCTGCGCGCCTGCCATGGCGACAAAATCAAAGGTGGGCGTGGTGTCCATCAGGATGATCGGGGCCTTGAGCTTCGCCAGCGCGTCGATCGCTTCCAGCGAGGGCGAATAGGCCAGATGAAGCGTTACGACCGCCGACACCTGCCGGTCGTTCAGCAGCGCGACCGCCCGCTCAAACTCGTCTTTTACGCGGCACACGTCCGTGACCGTCACGGTCATCCCCTCGGCTTCCAGCGCTTTGGCGGCGTCCGAAAGAAACGGCATTTGCAGCGTGCGCAGCGCGGGGTCCACGTCGTCGTACAGCTTGATATACAAAGGTAAAAGCCCAATATGCAGCGGTTTCATTTACATTCCCACTTTCCTTGCGTTTGATAGGTTTCGTGCTGTGCCGCGCCGGTCAGGTCGCGGGCGTTGCCCGCAAACACCCGCTCGGCTTCCTTCGCCCCCAGCCCAAGGCGCGTCAGCGCGGTTTTCATGGCCAGCGCTTCCTCGTATAAAAAGAAGGTCAACTGATCGCCTTCCTCCCGGCTCACTTCGCGTATGTTGGGGTCGCCGCTCACGTCGCCGTACAGGCCGGGCGGCACCAGATTTACGTAGTGCCCGTTTTCGCAGATGCGGCGCATCCGCATGCGGGTGATGGGCGAATCGCTGCCAAACAGCACGCGGTTTGCGCCCACATGGCCGACCAGCGTTTCCAGCACGTCGGGGTTGCAGTTGGCGCTGAAGTCGAACAGCAAATCCTGATACGGGGCCAGCGTGTCCAGCGCGTTTCCGACGTCCTCCATGCAGTAGGCGCGGCCCACGTGTGCCAGAATCAGGCGGATGTTGGGATAAGTGCGTTTGATCCACGCGATGTCCGCCAGATTCTGCGGGTCCCTAAGCCGCCCGGGGCGCGGGATGTGCAGCATCATGATCCACCGGTGGCGGTTGAGCACTTCCAGATGTTTCGGCGGGAAAAAGTCCAATATGCGGATGTCCGGCTCCGGGATGTTCGCGGGGGAGAGGTTCAGGTAGCTTTTCAGGCCGAGAAAGCCGCCTTCCAGCACGCCCCGTTCCACTTCGTCCGCGGTCTGTTTCGGGTGGCTGAAGTAAAGCGAAGGGTACCCGTATGCGTCGGCGTTCCGGCGCACATACCGGTTATGCACGGTCAGGTCGTCGTTGGGCTCGGGGTTGGCAAACACCATGGGCACCACCCGCTTGCCGGGGAACAGCAGCCGGTAGGTTTCCGCCAGATCCTCCCCGCTGTTGTCTCTGGCGACCAGATAGGGCCAGCTGACCGCGCGCAGGTTGTCGCTGTCCGGGGTAGCCCAGAAGGATTCCAGCCACAGGTGGCTGTGAATATCATAAATTTCTTTGGGCAGAAAATCTCGCAATTCCTGATCGTAAATCCGGCGATCCGTTTGGGTAAGCGAAAATAACGCCATGGTTTATTCCCTCCGGGCGGGCGACATGCGCGCCGCGCCGTTTTTGTATCGTTCCAGTACGTCCTGATACACCGTGCGGTCGGGGCCCGGGCAGACCTGCCTGCGCCTGCCGCCCAGCTGCGCCGCGCCTGCCGCGGGTGACGCAAACAGGCCCGACGCGACGCCCGCCAGCGCGGCGGCCCCGACGCATCCGGCCTCGGAGGTTTCCGGCAGGGTCAGGGGGCGGCCCGCCAGATCGGCGAGTATGCCTGTCCACAATTCGCTTTTGGATGCGCCGCCTGTAAGGATCAGCTCACCCCCGGCGTCGCCGCCCAGCGCGTTCAGCATCCAGACCGCCTGACAGGCCACCCCTTCCATCACCGCGCGCGCCATGTGTCGCACGTCGTGGTCGGGCCGCAGACCATAAAAACCGGCCTGCGCACCGCGCAACCCGGCGGGATATTCCGCGCCGGAAAAGAACGGGTAAAACAACAGCCCGTTGGAACCGGCAGGGCTTTCCGCCGCCAGATGGTTCACCTGCGTAAGCGTAAGCGGCACGCCGCCGTTCAGCGGTGCGCAGGCATTCCGAAACCACTCCAGGCAACTGCCGCCGCTGTCCAGTGATAAAAGCGCGCCCCAGAGCGAAGGGGCGACATGCCGGCTCAGGGCGGCGGCGGGTGTGCCCACTCCGGCAGGCGAATCGACTGTGGCCACCACAGCCCATGCCGTGCCCGTGGCGATCAACCGGTCGCGGCCGGAGACCGCGCCCGCGCCCAAAGCGGCGCAATACTGGTCGTGCCCACCGGCAACGACCAGTACATCCGGGGAAAGCCCCAGCGCCTCCGCCGCGTCGGCCGAAAGCGTGCCGACCGGTTCGTAAGCCTTTACAAGGTCGGCCAGGTTTTGTGCTGTAAGCCCCAGCAGATCAAGAATCGGTTGGCTGTAGCGTCCGGCCTGCACATCCAGCAGCTGCTCCACGCCCGCGCTGGAAGCATCCACCGCAGCGCGCCCCGTGAGCCGTTGGGTCATGTAGCCCGGCACGGAGAGAAACTTTGCGGCGCTTTCGTAAACATCGGGTCGGTTTTGCTTGAACCAGAGAATTTGCAGGGCGTTCAAACCGCCGCAGAGGTTCCAGCCGGTGATGACATGCATGGCTTCGCCGCCGATGCTTTCTTCAAACTCGGCCTGCTGCCGCTGCGCGCGCGTATCCATCCACGAGATGGCGGGGTGCAGGGCGCGCCCCTGCGCGTCCACCGCCACCAGCGTGCCGCCCTGTGTGCTAAGCCCGATGGCGCTCACCCGCGCGGGATTTACTTCCCGGGTCAGCGTTCGCACGGCGGCCACCAGCGCCTGCCACCAGTCTTCGGCGTTTTGCTCTACCTGCGCGGGCGCGGGATACGCGAGGGGGTAGCTCTGCTGGGCCGTTGCCACAATCCGCCCGTCGCGGGAGAACAGAACGGCCTTCAGCGAGCTGGTCCCCACATCCGCCCCGATGACTAGATCCCTCATGCCTTCTGCTTTTCCTCCCATTCGCGACGGACCGCCTCGTAAACGCTGTCGGGAATCTCTTTGGTGGGGAAGGAGCAGCGGGGCAGCAACTGGTCCCCGGCTACTTCCGGGTTGGTGCAGGCGTTGTGATCCCGGTAGCGATCGCGCACGGCGGGGTCGCGGAAATCCGGCACCTCATAGGGGATGTTGCCGTGCAGGATGGATTGATACCCTAAAATGCCGGGCAGCGACATATCCAGCGCCTGATACACGTCGATCGCTTCCTCGCCGCCGGGCCGACCCAGCAGCTTTTCCAGAAAATAATGCATGGTGTAGAAATCCCCGCCGCCGTGGGTGCCTATCGAGCGGGAAAGCTCCGTATCCACGACCGGCTTGGGGTTATAGGCGATATCCTGCTCCGTCAGTTCCGCGCCCTCCTGAAAAATGTGAACGCGGTTCACGCCCTCCTGCCAGCGGTCGGATTCCATCATCCCTTTTTGCCCGTAGATGGAGTACCAGATGGAGCCGGGTTCGCGTTTTAAATAACCGTTCAGGCTTTTCACCGTCGCGCCGTTGCTCATCTGCATCACCAGCAGGCCGCTTGCGCCGCCCGCGTAGCCCTTTTGCCACATGTTGGGCACGTTGGGGTTTTCAAAGCCCACAACGCGCACGGGGCGCGTGCCGGTAATGGTTACGATGGGGCCTAAGCTGTGCGTGCAGTAGTAGCAGGAGTAGAGGCGGTTGCGCCAGTGGTCGCGTTCGCCGTAGGTGATGTCGCCCCAGATGGATTCGCAGTCGTGCACGTATTCGCCTTCGCCGTGCGTGAACGTGCCCAAATCGCCCGCGCGGTACCGGCGCTTCATCTCCTGCGTGGCGGCGAAATAGCAGTAGTTTTCCGCGTAGGTGTACACCTTTCCGCTGCGCTCCACCGCCTCCACCAGTTCTACGGCCTGCGAAAGCGTCTCCACCGGCAACACCTCGCTGCACACGTGGCGACCGGAATCCAGCAGCCGGATCGCGTAGGGAGCGTGTTCGTTGGCGTAGTTGGCCAGCACGACCGCGTCCATATCATGCTGAAAAAAATCCTCGAAGTTTTCATACAGGGCGGCGTGCACACCGTGCTGGTCCAGCTGCTTCTGGCATTTGTCCAGCAGGGGTTTATATTTATCGCAGATAGCTACCAGCTCGGCGTCCGGGTGGCGGCTTAACACCTCGATCATGGTCATGCCGCGGTAGGCGCCGAAAACGCCGATCTTAATTTTATTACCCATACAGATAAACCTCCCGGCCCTTTTCAGGCTTTAATCGCGCCAACCAGCAGGCCGGACGCGAAGTATTTTTGCAGGAACGGATAAACCAGCAGAATGGGGATCGTGGTGATGACCGTTACGCTCATGCGCAGGCTGTGCGCCGTGGTAATCAGCCCCTGGGCGGCGGTAGACGCTTCCTTGGTGGGGGCCTTCACCGCGATGTAATTATACAGGATGTACTGCACCGGGTACAGCTCAGGGTTGCGGTAATTATACAGCTGAGCGTCGATATAGCTGTTCCACTGCCCCACGCACGCATACAGCGTTACCGCGGCCAGCACCGGCACGCAAAGCGGCAGAACGATGCGGGAAAACACCGTAAAGTACGATGCGCCGTCGATAGTCGCGGATTCTTCCAGCCCCGGCGGCAGGGTTTCGATGTACGCGCGGATCAGCACGATATTAAACACGTTCGCCACCGAAGGCAGCACATACACCCAGAACGAGCCGGTCAGCCCCAGCGTGCGGATCAGGATATACCCGGGCAGCAGGCCCGCCGACACATACATGCTGAAAAACATGAAGCGCCTAATCCATTTCACGCCGATCAGCTCGTTCTTGCTCAGCACATACGCCGCCATGCCGGAGATTGCCAGCATTAAAAGCGGCCCCAGCACCGAGCGGGCCACGGAAATGAAAAAGCCGTGGATAATCGTGCTGTTGCTGAACGCGACCTGATAACTGTCCAGCCTGAAACCGCGGGGCCACAGCAGCAGCTGGTTGCCGCCGGTCATGCCCATATCGCTCAGGGAGTAACAAAGCACATACCAGAAAGGGTAAATCATCGTAATGGTAATCAGCAGCATAATCAACCCGTTGACCAGGTCAAATACGCCCAATTTTCTTTTCATGGGAAACTCAGCCTCCTTTCCTGCATCTTCTAGAACAGGGCCTGTTCCGTCGTCTTGCGGGACAGCCAGTTTACGCCGATCAGAAGCACCAGACTGATCAGCGTTTTCACAATGCCGACCGCCGTGGCGTAGGAGAAATTGCCCAGCTTCAGACCGAAACGGTAAATATAATAATCGAATACTTCCATCGTGGAAATGTTAAGCGTGTTGGTGAAGATAAAGAACTGATCCAGATAGGAGTTAAAGATCGAGCCGGAGCCCAGAATCAGCAGCACAATCAGGGTCGGGATCAGGTTGGGCAGGGTAACGAACCACATTTCCTGAAAACGGGTCGCGCCGTCCATGCGCGCCGCCTCGTACTGCTCCTCCGGTATGCCCGCGATGGCGGCGATGAACATTACGCTGTTGTACCCCAGAATGTTCCACACGTCCACCGTGATAATCAGTCCCCACGAGGTGTTGGGGTTGCCCAGGATATTGAGGGGTTTATCAATCAGGCCCGCGGACTGCAACGAGGAGTTGACCGCGCCGTCACTGGAAAAGAGCGCGTAAATGACTGCGTAAATAATGACCCAGGACATAAAATACGGGAAAAAACTGGCGGACTGCACAAACCGGCGAAAACGCCCCCAGCGCACTTCTTTCAGGAAGATGGCGAAGACCAGGGCGCAGACAAGGCCCAGCACCAGCGAGGAGACATTCATCACCACGGTGTTGAGGATCACGTGCCCGGCGTCCGCGGAGTCGGTAAAAAACTCGATAAAATATTTCAGTCCCGCCCATGGCGCACTGAAAATCGGTTTGCCGATTTTAAAATCACTGAACGCCATCCACCAGCCAAACAACGGCGCATAGGTAAACACCGCCACGGAAAGAATCGCCGGCAGAATCATCAGGTACAGCTGTCGCTGGCGCACAATCTTGCGCAGCGTATCCTTCCGGCGAAGGGCCGGACTCCGGTCGAGGGCCGGAACGCGCTGGGTCATCACAGGGCCTCCTTTAAAAAGGCGCGCCCCCGGGACCCCTTTCGGCGGTCGCAGGGGCGCGCTATCGTTGTGCAACGCGGCGTTGGGTTACTGCGCGGCGTTCACATACTGTTCGTAGTGCTCGCGGTTGGTCTCCAGAATCTCGTTGTACTTGTTCACGATGGAATCGATGCCCATGGCTTCGTATTCCGTGTTCAGTTCCGCCCATTTCGCGTCAAAGTCGTCTGCGGTTACCAGGCTGGTGCCCGCCACGGCGATCCAGGCCTTGAACTTCTCGTCCAGCTTGCCTTCGTCGCTGTTGGGGTCCAATACACAGGTGGAAGCCAGACCGGTGGGCGCCAGAACGCCGGTATCCGTCCAGTAGGACAGCGAGTTGCTCCAGCCGAGGTTCTTATAGGCTTCTTTCTGCCGGTCGGTGAGGAAAATTTCATCGTAGTATGCGGGCGCGGCCTGCATGTTAAACGCGATGCCCTGCGCGTCGCCCTGTTTGCAGGCGCCGAAGAACGAGGCAAGGTCGAAACCTTCGTCGGTGGAGTAGTTCGGGTTGGTCAGCACGCCGTTAATATACGCGTCGGTCGGCGTGCGCTTGCCATCCACCATGGTATAATGCGTGCCTTCGATGCCGCTTTGCAGCAGAATCTGGCCTTCGTCGGACAGGGCCCAGTCCAGCAGCGCGAAAATGCGCTCGGGGTGCTTGGCGTTCTTGGTGATGGCATAGGAGTCGAAGGGGCGGGTGGTTTCCACGCGGATCTGGCGCTTCAGGCCGGCTGCCACCTGCGCGTTGCTGCGCACCGGCATGTTGATGTACTGCATATCCGGCGTGCCGTTGGATACGAGGGTCGCGTTGGCGCTGGTGGACATCCACGTGCAGTACCATACGCTTAACGCGCGGCCGCTGTTGATCTTTTCCTGTACCTGGTCATACGTGTCGGTAAAGCAGTCCGGGTCCAGAATCCCGGCTTTGTACAGGCGGTTAAAGAAATGGTAGCTGTCTTTTACGGCTTGCAGCGTCCAGGTAGGTACCCATTTCTGCTCAACCTGGTTCCATACGACCGCGTCGTTGGTGCCCTGGTCGTTGGTTTCTCCGCCCTTTTCGCAGAACTCGGTCAGCAGGGAGGGGCCCCAGCTTTCCGCAAGCGGCAGCACCATGCCAACCGTTTTCTGGCCGTTGGTTTCGGGGTTATCCTGCATGGCTTTTTGCAGGAAGTTGAACCAGTCGTCTTCCGATACGAGGTTGGGCCAACCCTGCTGCTCCAGCATGTCCGTGCGCACGCCGATATCCAGCACGTCGGGCACGTTGGTGAGGTCGGCGGGCACGTAGCGGTTCCACGTGTAAATTTTACCATCTTTGCTGCTGGCGCGCCAGTAGGGGATCTGCTCCGCGTAGCGGGTCTTAAAGTTGGTGCTGGAGGCAATATAATCGTCCAGGCATACCAGCGCGTCGGCGTCGATATAATCCTGCACCATATCGCCGCCCTCCAGGCGGATGATCTCGGGATAATCGCCCGTGGCGAGCATCAGGCTCTGCTTTTCGCTGTTATCGTTCACCGGCAGATACTCAAACACAATGTTAAATTTGTCTTTGATGTATTTGCCGATCGGGGTTTCGTCGCTGCGCGAATGAGTTTGCGCGGAGTTGACGATAATCTGAATGTCGTACTCTTCCTCCGTGGATTCCGCGCCGGCGGCTGTGGGCAGCAGAGGCAACAGCAGCACGAGCGTCAGCGTGAGGGCAAGAAACCGGAGCAGACGATGTTTTTTCATGGGAGAACCTCCTTTTAAATAGTGGATACCTCAGGTCGCGTGGGTTCAACTTCCTATATAAAGGCCGGAGAGAACTCCTCTGCCTTTTTTCCGTCGCTTCCGAATACCCGGTATGACAGCCTGGTTATTTACCGTTCAGCCTTTTGCCGACTGCGCCGCCCGGATGGATCAGTTTAAACTGCTCGTTGCGATAGTCGGTCTGCTCGATCATGGCCGCCTGCAACGCGTGAAACAGCACGCATTGAACGGTAAAACTGGTCGTGCCCTGGCTGTTGAAACGGTCCGTTTCCCGCGTGACCGCCATTTTCAGCACGATGTCAGCTCCCTGCGCCAGCGGCGAAGCTTCGTTTTCCGTTACGGTAATGACCCGTGCGCCTTTCGCTTTAGCAATGTGGAGCAGGGGCAGCAGCTCTTCCGTTTTTCCGCCGCGGGAGGCCAGCAGCAGCACGTCGCCGGCTTGCAGGTATCCGCTTGCGCCGTGCGTTGCCTCGGAGGGGGATAAAAAGCGCGCGGGCCGCTCGATGCAGCACATCAGGTGCGCAAAGTGCATACAGGCGATCCCCGAGTGGCCGCAACCGCTTGCCGCGATTCGCGGCGTGCCGGACAGCGCGATCACCGCGTTCAGAAAGGCGGTTTCGTCCACGGCCGCAAGCGCCTTCCCCACGGCGTCCTGCTCAATCTCGTAAGCCTTTAGGCCTGCGGCGAATAACGTTTCCTGCGAAGGCACCGTGCTCACGCCCTCTCCGATTCAGCGCTTTTGCTGAAGGTCAAATTCCGGCATGTACGCCTTCTCCGCATCGGTAAACTTGCGAAGCGTATTGATCGTTTCGCCGTTGTTCCACTTGCGGTCCGTAATCGCTTCGGTCGTGCCCATTACGGTCACGTTTACCTGCCGATGGCGGGCGCGCACATGATCCCAGTCGATAAAATACACATGCGCAAATTCGCCGCCGTCCATTTCGCCGTCTTTGACCGTAAGTGTTTCGCTGCGGCCGAAAAAGCAGCTGCGCAGGTGGCCGTCTGTATTCATGCTGGTGTAATTGCCCGGTTCGTCCACATACCGGCCGAATTGCGCGTGGATGGGGCCGGGATGGCGGTACTGGTGCTCCTCCGCGTAATCCGGAATCATCTTGCGCATAATATCCAGCAGGTCGTGCTGGAGGTATTCCAGATCAAAACTGTCCATATCGTGGGAAGCTTCCTGCACCATCACGCTGCAGGTGGTGTGGTGGGACGCGACGCAGCAGGTGCCGTTGCGTACGCCGGAAGCCGCGATAATTTCCCGCACTTCTTTGGTAATATCGTGAAACGTAGGGATCCAGCCTCTCGATTGAAGCTCCAGTTCTTTTTGGAAAACTTTAAATTCCACGGTGGGTTCCTCCCTGAATTCTTTTTTACGTTACGGTCAGTGTATTCCTGTGTTCCTCGTTTGTCAACTATTTTTGCACATAAAATTCAAAAATATTAAAACATGATTAAAACAATCATAATACAGATTGACATTATGACGTTCTGTTGGTATAGTATGAATCAATCGATCATTACCGGGCATAATGCAAAGGACGTGAGTACCGTTAGCAAGAAGAAATTAAGCCGGGAAGAACTCCTGATGGGCCTTTTAAATTTGCAGGGGCATATCACCACGGACGACGCGGTGCGCCTTACGGGCGTTTCGCAGGCGACGGTGCGGCGCATGTTTCTGGATCTGGAAAAGAGCGGAAAGATCATCCGCACCTACGGCGGCGCGCAGCTGCCGGGCTCGCTGGACAGTTACCGCTTCGAACAGCGCGAAAAGCAATCCGAAGATGAAAAACACCGGATCGGGAAGCTCGCCGCGTCGCTGGTGGAAGACCGGGACACGATCTATCTGGACTGCGGCACCACGCTATTGCAAATGGCCATCGCGCTTGGCGAGCGACTGCGCATGGGCGGGCTGACCGGTTTGAACATCGTAACCAACTCTATCGCCAACCTGCACGCGCTGGGCGATTCCTCCACCGGGAAAATCATCCTGCTGGGCGGGGAATACCACAGCGAGCGCAGAGACTTTTTCGGCCCCATCACGGAGCGTTACGCCGAGCCGTTCCATTTTAACAAGTGCTTTCTGGGCAGCGAGGGCGTAACGGTGGAAACCGGATTTTCCTCCAATAAAACGGAACTATCCAGCCTGAACGCCAGCATTCTGGGCCGATCCAGCCGCCGATACGTGCTTTTTGACGGCAGCAAGGTAGGCCGGGGCGCGTTCTTCTCCTACGCGCCGCTGGAGCGCATCGACGAGGCGGTAACGGACCGGCAACCGGACGAGCCGGTATTCAGCCGCCTGACCGCCGCGGGGGTCGCCATCCGCATCGCTTCTCCGGAACAAGACAGGAAAGAAGGAAACGACCAGTGAAACCCAAAATCCGCACGCCCTATTTTGAAATCGGCACAAAAAACTACATCTATGGCGATACCGTGCTTGCCTACGCGAAAGCCGCCGACGAGGCGGCGAAAAAGTACGATATCGACGTTCTTTTTATCACCCCGGCAACCGAAATCCGCAGGGTGGTGGAAAACACCAGCCGGCTGATCGTGCTGGCCCCTTACATGGATACGTTAAGGCCCGGCCGCGGCATGGCGGATATCCTGCCCGAAGGGTTGAAAGCGGCCGGGGCGCAGGGCGTGGTGGTAAACCACTGTGAAAAGCCCATGTCTCTGCCGGCCATCCGAAAAACGATCGAGCGCGCGCGGGAGCTGGATTTTCTGGTGTTCGCCTGCGCGGATACCGTGGCGGAGGCGAAGGCGATCGCGCAGCTGCACCCCGACATCATCAACCCCGAACCTACCGAGCTGATCGGCGGCACGGGCAGCGGGGTAAGCGACATGGGCTATGTCCGGCAGGTGATCGACGCAATCAAGGCGATTGATCCCGAAATTATGGTGGAGCAGGCCGCCGGGATTACCAACGGCCAGCAGGTATATGATTTTATCATGGCAGGCTCCGAGGCCGCGGGGGCCGCGTCCGGCATCATGAACGCGAAGGACCCCTTCGCCATGATCGACGAAATGATCGCCGCCACGCGCCGGGCGGCAGACGACCTGAAAAAGTAAACGCCGACAGGAGGACAAGCCTTTGCTGTACCGTGAAGCCATCGAGCTTTTTTCCAACGACCACGTGCCCACTTTCCACAACGTCACGGACGCCGCCAGAGCCATTGTGAAGCGTTCGGGAATCCGCAACGGGATTGTGAACGTCTACTCCCACCACACCACCTGCTGCGTCATCACGCAGGAATGCGCGTTTGACCAGTCCATGACGGGGCTGGAAACCCTGCAACAGGATTTTGTGGAGATGTTTGAGCACTTCGCCCCCCGGCAGCACCGGGAAGGGATGTACCTGCATCCCGGCCCCAAGGCGCTTGCCTTTGCCGAGGAACACGGCGAGGACGCGCGCGGCTGCCACAATACCGACGCGCATCTGCGGTCGGCGCTGGTGGGGCGCAGCGAAACCGTCGCGCTGATCGACGGCGAAATCGACCTGGGCGAGTTCGGTTATCTGTATTTCGTCGATTTCGACCAGACCCGCGCGCGCAAGCGCACGGTGCAGGTGACGGTGATCGGAGAATAATACGGCGCGGAAAATAAGCCGGAGGCCAGCACCCCCCCGGCAGTGCGTTAAAAAGGAGTGTTTTTATGCAATATATGTTGGATTCCGCCAATCTGGAGCAGGTTAAGCAGGGGCTGGACCGCTACCCGATCGTGGGTGTTACCACCAACCCCACCATCCTCGCGGAAGAAGGCGACATTTCCATCCGGGAAAGGCTGCTTGTTCTTCGCAGGCTGTGCGGCGGCGAGCGCTCGCTGCACGTGCAGCTGCTGGCGCGCGATTGCGACGGGATGCTTGCGGAAGCGGAAGCGATTTATGATCTGCTGGGGGCGAATACCTACGCTAAAATCCCCGTTACGGAAGAGGGGCTGAAAGCAATCACCGCCCTGAAAAAAAGGAACAAGCCCGTAACGGCCACGGCGGTATACTATCTGGCGCAGGCGCTGCTGGCGGTCGCCGCCGGGGCGGACTACGTGGCTCCCTATTGCAACCGCATGGAGAATAACGACATCGATTTTCGCCATACCATCGAAACCACGCGCAACCTGATCGACCGTGACGGCTACGCGACCAAAATTGTGGCCGCGAGCTTTAAAAACGTAACGCAGGTCAACGACGCCCTGGATTGCGGCGCGCATGCCGTAACCGTCGCCCCCGCCCTGCTGCGTTCGGCGCTCGGTTCCCCGCTGGTGGAAGGCGCCGTGCGCGGGTTTGACCAGGATTTTGCCCGCTTTCACCCGAACGGCCTTCTGGACGCGCTGAAAGCCTGAGATTCCAGCGTGTGCCAACCCCTCGCAAACCCCGGAAACATCAAACCGCCCCGCAATGCCGAGTCACCGGCAACGGGGCGGTTTTTTGCTGTTATCCTATTTTTCCAGCCGCATGCCACGGCGCGGTCATGCAATACAGCCAGCATCAAGCCGATCACAACTGTGTCGGCTGGTCTGGCGGGTCACGCAGACCGGTTTACGCCTGCGCGGGCGTAGCGTCCAGATGCGGGTACTCTTCCGCGTCCCAGATCACCTGGCGGAACCCGGGATAACGCCGCAGGTCGGACGGGTCGTTCAAATAATTCTGCATGGACAGCGCATGGATCAGCATGATATCGTTGCCCTCTCCGTCCTTGGCGAAGGAGTTGTGGCCCGCGCCGATCTGGTCCGGAACGCTGAAGCGGTGCACCACGGGGTAATTGCTCTTGCGCCAGTTGGCCGGGTCGGTCAGGTCGTCGCCGTCGCAAGCGGAGAGCATGCCTACGCAGTAGGTGTGGTCGATCAGGGCGGCGGCATAGGTGACCCACAGGCGATCCCCACGGCGCAGCAGGAACGCCCCTTCGTTCACAGGGCTGTGGATGCGCTCCCAGCCGTATTCCGGTCGGGACAGCGTGACCGGTTCGCTGGCCAGCCGCCAGGGTTCCCGGCTGTTGAGGCGGGCAATCATCAGGTCTGCGGTGCCGCAAAGCAGCGGTTCCGTACGGATGGGGCGCTGCGACCAGATCACGTAATCCCCGTTTCGGGTGGGGATGACCGTCATGTCCAGCGTAATGCCGTCCTCGGTCAGGGGCGAGCCGTCGGCTTTTTCCACCCGCCGCGGGGCCGTCCAGCTATCCGCGTTCAGGGGATCGTCCCCCTCCAGCCAGATCACACGGCTTTGTACCGTGTACCAGTGGGGCATGCCGGCCGCGAAGAAAATACACAGTTTGCCGCCCACCCAGTGCAGCTCCGGCGCCCAGAGGCAGCCGGACAGGTCGCCCTGCGCGTTAGCGCGGAACAGGGTGTGATCCTCCGCGGCGGGGATATCCGCAAGCGTCGCCGCCTGCCGGATTTTCAGGGCCAGCTGGCCCTGCTCGTCATCGGTTGCCATAAACAGATACCCGTCCCTGTACCGAAGCGCCATAGGGTCGCCGCGCGCGGGCATCAACGGGAAAGGATAGATCTGCGCGTTCGATGGCAGGGGCGGCGTGGTCAGGCGCGTTAGCAGCCGATTGGCCTCGCTGTCGCTCAGGGAGAGCGCGCAGGCGGGAGCGGCGTCCCACAGGCCGGTTTCCCGGCGGGGCGTAACCGGCTCGGTCTTCGGCGCGGGCTTGCAGGTTTGCAGGTCGTCGGAGCAGAATGCGTGCCAGCCGCCGCGGTACAGCCCGTCGACGTGGTAACAGGTTCCATCCCACTGACAGCGCACATCCTCCAGCGTTTCTTCCGCCGGGGCAATGGGCAGCAGCCCAAGCTCGGTATAGTGCAATAAATCCTCCGAGCGGAACAGCAGGGCGCAATGCGCGCTCCCCTTTTCGGGCGTAATCGCGCCTTCCTTGTCCAGGTCGCGGCGCAGCGCCAGCACGCCGAAGCCGCCCTCTTTCAGCCGAAAAACCCAGGGGCAGATCATCCCCTTGCTCTGGCCGTCAAACGATTCCCCGGTAAACGACGCTTTGGGAAACAGGACCCCGAACCCCTTGTTAAGCGAAATCAGCTGCCCGTCCTTTTCCAGCGCCAGGTGCATGGCGGCGCCGGTTTCGCTGGCGAAAACGCGATGGTAGGCGAAAAGTTCCATGAAAGACCTCCTCAGTCATCTCTTTTATTTCTACCGCCTTCCCCTGTAGGCTGCGCTTGCGTCGCAAAGCCGGGGCGGCGGTCGGAGTTGTGTTAGCGCCTGCTGTTCCGGGCGGGAAACCAGCCCGCGGTACGGTTGGCAATCTTCACCAGCGTAAGCATCACGGGGACTTCCACCAGTACCCCCACGATCGTCGCCAGCGCCACGGGGCTTTGGGCGCCGAACAGGGAGATCGCGACCGCTACGGCCAGCTCAAAAAAGTTGGACGCACCGATCATCCCCGCCGGGGCGGCGATATCGTGCGGAAGCTTAAGCGCTTTGCAGGCCAGATAAGCGATAAAGAAGATCAAAAAAGTCTGAATCGTCAGCGGCACGGCGATCAGTACGATATGCAGGGGATTGGCAAGAATGACATTCCCCTGAAAAGAGAAAATAATCACCAGCGTAAGCAGCAGCCCCGCCACTGTGACATGATTCCATTTAGGCAGGAAGGTTTGGGTAAAATACGTTTCTCCCTGTTTGCGGATCATCAACGTTCGGGTGAGGATGCCGCCCGCCAGCGGAATCACCACGAAAAGCACGACGGACAGGATCAGGGTATCCCAGGGAATCGTCACCCCGCCGATGCCCAGCAGCAGCGCCACAATCGGCGTAAACGCCACCAGAATAATCAGGTCGTTGGTGGCAACCTGTACCACGGTGTAGGCGGGGTTTCCGTTCGTAAGGTGGCTCCACACAAACACCATGGCTGTGCAGGGCGCCGCGCCCAGCAGGATCGCGCCGGACAGGTAGTCCTTCGCGAGGTCGGCTGGGATGAGGGAGCGGAATACCACATAGAAGAAGAACCATGCGATCCCGTACATCGTAAACGGTTTAATCAGCCAGTTGGTCACCCAGGTTACGAACAGCCCCTTCGGGTTTTTCCCAACGTCGCGGATGCTTTGAAAATCCACCTTTAGCATCATGGGATAGATCATCAGCCAGATCAGGATGGCGATGGGGATGGAGACGTTTGCGAATTCAAACCGGTTGAGAAACGCCGGCACACCCGGCAGAAATTTGCCAATCAGCACGCCAACTGCCATGCACAGGATGACCCACAGCGATAGATACCGCTGAAAAAACCCAATCTCCTGCTTTTGATCGGATGCCATCGTAAAACCCTCTTTTCTTTTGGTTAACCCTTCGATTGGGTGTCGGCGCGTTTCGGCGGGGGATCAGAGTGCTGTACAACCGGGGTCCCGTTCACGGCTGACGACGTGGGTATAACCGGCGAGGATTGCGCCGGCCTCCGCGCAGCCCTCGTCGCTTAAGCTGTAATACGTCCACTTTCCCTCCCGGCGGGCGGTGACTACGCCGGAATCGCAGAGGATTTTCATGTGGTGGGATAACGTTGACTGGCCGATGCTTAACGCGTCCTGAAGGCGGCAGGCGCATTTTTCGCCTGTGCACAGCAGTTGCAGCACCGTAAGGCGGTTTTCGTCGCAAAAGGCTTTCATTACCTTTGCGTTGGCGGCGTTGC
>JAEWYP010000068.1 GCA_023395615.1 Bacillota bacterium | reverse complement strand
AGCAGGCGGATCGTGGCAAGCGTTTTGTTCGCGTCCGCATGGTCGCCGCAAGTTTCGGCATATCGGCTGGCGGGGGCTTTGTAATCCACGGCGTAGTAATCGCACAGGCCGCTTGCAAGCACCTGTTTTATGACTTCCGGTCGGGAACCATTGGTGTCCAGTTTGGCGAGAAATCCCAGCGCTTTTACTTTAGCCAGAAACGGGATCAGGTCGGGTTGCAGGGCAGGCTCTCCGCCGGTAACCACCACGCCGTCCAGCAGACCGACGCGCTTTTGCAGAAAGGCGAATACTTCCTCTTCGGTTTTCACGGCGGGCGCGTCGTGGATCAGCGCCCGGTTGTGGCAGTAAAAACAATCGTAATTACAGCCTGGCACGAAAACCACGCAGGCGACACGCGCGGGATAATCCACAAAGGAGTTTTTCACCATGCCTGCGATCTTCATCGTTTACTCCCCGATCACGTACTTTTTCCGCTGGGAATATTCCTCTTTTTTCCCTTTGTTGAAATTCTGCACCGGGCGCAGATAACCCACCACGCGGCTCCACACCTCGGTTTCGGCGCCGCACTCCGGGCAGGTGTAGTGCTCGCCCGAGATATATCCGTGAGTGTTGCAGATCGAGAAGGTCGGGGTGATGGAAATATAGGGCAGCTTGTAATTCTGGAATACTTTCTGGATCAGGTTCTTGGCGATGCGGATGTCTTTGATCTCCTCGCCCAGGTACAGGTGCAGCACTGTGCCACCGGTGTAGAGGGATTGCAGCTCGTCCTGCAAATCGAGCGTCTCAAAAATATCGTCCGTATAATTCACCGGCAGCTGGGTGGAGTTGGTGTAATACGGCACCTCGTCTCCGGCGGTGATGATGTCGGCGTAACGATCCTTATCCTTCTTGGCCAGCCGATAGCTGGTGCCTTCTGCGGGGGTGGCTTCCAGGTTGTAGCAGTGGCCGGTTTCATCCTGCAGCTGCTGGATAAACGCCCGCATGTGGTTGAGCGTGCGGACGGCGAACGCCTGCCCGTCCGGGCTGGTGATGTCGTGATCCGGGCCCAGCAGGTTCAGGCACGCTTCGTTCATGCCGATCAGGCCGATGGTGCTGAAGTGGTTAAACCAGTAGCTGCCGGTGCGATCCTTCACATCTTTCAGGTACGCGGCGGAATAGGGGTACAGACCCTTGGCCGTCTGCTCCTCAATCACCTTGCGCTTAATCTCCAGGCTCTTGCTGGCGGTTTTCATCCGCTCGTCCAGAAGGCTGAAGAATTGCTGCTCGTTTTTAGCCAGATAGCCGATACGCGGCAGGTTGAGCGTAACCACGCCGATGGAGCCGGTGAGCGGGTTGGAGCCGAACAGGCCGCCGCCGCGTTTGCGAAGCTCGCTGGTATTCAGCCGCAGACGGCAGCACATGGAAAGCGCATCTTCCGGGGACAGGTCGCTGTTAACATAGTTGGAGAAATAGGGGATGCCGTACTTGCACGTAACCTCCATAAACTTGTCGGTCACGGGGCTGTCCCATTTAAATTCTTTCGTAATGTTGATAGTGGGGATCGGGAAGGTGAAAACGCGGCCTTTGGCGTCACCCTCCATCATCACATCGCAGAAGGCGGTGTTGAGCATATCCATCTCCGGCTGGAAATCGCCGTAGGTTTCCGGCATCAGTTCGCCGCCGACGATTACGTTCTGGTCCTTCAGCGTGCGCGGGGGCACGATGTCAAACGTGAGGTTGGAAAACGGGCACTGGAAACCAACACGGGTCGGCACGTTCAGGTTAAAGATAAACTCCTGCAGCGCCTGCTTGACCGTTTTATAATCGATGTGGTCATAACGGACAAACGGTGCGCAGTACGTGTCGAAAGAAGACCAGGCCTGCGCGCCCGCGGTTTCTCCCTGTGTGGTGAACGTAGAGTTGACAATCTGCCCAAGAAATGTGCGCAGATGGCGCGGAGGCTTGGATTCCACTTTGCCGGGCACGCCGCCGAAGCCGCGCGTCAGGATCTGGCGCAGGTCCCAGCCGGCGCAATAGGGGCCGAAAAAGCCCAGATCGTGAATGTGCATTTCGCCGGACATATGCGCGCTGCGGATTTCCTCAGGATAAATCTCATGCAGCCAGTAGTTTTTGGTGAACACTTCGCGAACATAGTTGTTTAGCCCGTTGATGGATTTTTGCGTGTTCGCGTTCTCGTTGATGCGCCAGTCCTGATCGTTCAGGTACTCGGAAAACATGTTGATCGTGGCGCCGATCAGCGCGTTGGATTCGCGAGCGGAGCGGCGTTTTTCGCGGTACAGGATATAGGCCTTCGCCGTTTTGGCGTGACCCCTCTCAATCAGCACCTTTTCTACGATGTCCTGTATGCCTTCCACATCGGCGATACCATCTGGGTATCGTTCCTCCGCCATGGCGACCACTTCGTTGGCTAACCGTTCGGAGGTCTGGTAATCGTCGCCGCCTACGGCGTTGGCCGCCTTAAATATCGCCAGCGCGATCTTCTCTTTCTCAAAGGGTACATAGGTACGATCCCGCTTGATAATCAGGTTTAACATCCCGATCCCCGCTTTCCGTTTACTTGCTAAGGCCCGGCTGTGAATCAGGCCTGTAAAGCAGAAACACAATATGTAGTTGGTTTGACGAGTACGATGCAATAGATATTGTAGTCTATGACTTTACAAATGTCAACGCTTTTGGTAAAAATTTTTACGTTTTGATTACAAAGGAAATGAAACCCAAATGGCACATCCTGTAGGAATGAAAACCCGGAGAAGCATAACCGGCTTGAAGACCGTAAACAGTTCTGTTATACTGACAAAAGAATAACGTTTGGAAAGGAACGGCGTGGATATGAATGATTACGAACAGGCAATGAAAGAAATCAACCGGTTGTTCGGGCGGGATTATCAGTTCGCCATGGCGACCACGGGCGAAGCCGGCCCTTCGATTCGTTTTGTGGACACCTATTACACAGATGGTGCGTTCTATATCGTAACCAACCGGCAGAGCCACAAGGCGAAGGATACGGCGGCCGATCCGCGTGCTTCGCTGTGCGGGCGAAAACTGCATACCTTCACCGGCCTGGTGGAGAACATCGGGCATCCACTGCAGGCGGAGAACGAGGCGATCCGCGCGCGGTTGATCGAGGTTTTCGCTCCCTGGTATTTCCGCCACAACAACGAGGAGAATCCTGATATGTGCTATCTGCGGTTCACACCGGAGACGGGCTTTTTTCAGGATGGGGGCAAGGGCTGGCATGTGGACTTTTCCACCCATACGGCGGAGGAATTTCCATTCACGTTTGATATTTCGTTTACGGAGGAATAACGGATGCCCAAAGCGCTATGCGGTACGCTGATTAAAGAAAGCCTGACAGACGACAGGGTGCTGGATCTGCTGGAAATTAAAGAAGTGCAGATATGGAAAGCGACGAACCATACACCCAATCAGCCTGCGTATTGGACGGCGATAGCCTTTTCGGCCGGTCCGGAATGCTTCCTCGCGGAGCTGGCGGATTCGCTGAGACCAGAGTGGTATGTGGACCTGAGCAGCAGCCGGGAAAAGATCGTGGTGCTGCCGCACCGGGTAATCCGCTATCCCATTGGGGACGCGGAAGGCAGAAAAAGTGCGGTGGAAGCTTGTCGGCTGGCAGGTATTCCGGAAAACCAGATTGACTGGAAAGAATAAACCCTGCTGTGCGACGGCATGATCCCTGTTAAACCATACCTTACGGATTCATGACCCCCGCAAATAAGAACGCTCTGCTGCGATCAACAGATCGTTGCAGAGCGTTCCTGTTTTTCCCCTGGCGTACGGGGTTAAATGTCGGAGGATCGATTGATGATATAAAAGCGCAGGGGGATCAGCTGAAATCCGGCTGATCTTCCGGCTTGTGCGCCGTTTCGCAGTACAGGCAGCGGTAGGTGCCTTTTTCCCGGTCGGCCAGGAAAAACACATGCTCTATTTCCTGTTCGATCTGGGTGATGCAGCGGGGATTCTTACAGCGAATCACGTTCACTACGCGCTCCGGCAGAGACAGACGCTTTTTTTCCACCAGCTGCTCGTCCCGGATGACGTTTACGGTCACGTTGGGGTCGATATAGCCCAAAATATCCAGATCAATGGGGATCAGCGAATCAATCTTGATGATGTCCTTGCGCCCCATTCGCCGGGATTTGGCGTTTTTGATGATGGCGACGCTGCAATCCAGTTTGTCCAGCTTCAGGTAGCGATAGATCACCATCGCTTTTCCGGCCTGGATATGGTCGAGAACGTAGCCGTTCTGGATTCCGTCGATGTTCATACTTTCGCCTCCAAAAGCTTCAATATCAACGCTTCGCGCATATACTTGCCGTACAGCACCTGCTTGAAGTAGCAGGCGCGGGGGTCGTCGTCCACAGCGTGGCTGATCTCGTTCACGCGCGGCAGGGGATGCAGCACGCACAGGTCGGCGCGCGCGAGGCGCATTTTTTCGGGGTCGAGGATGTAGCTGTCTTTAAGGCGCACATAATCGGCTTCGTTAAAGAAACGTTCGCGCTGTACGCGGGTCATGTACAGAATATCCAGCGTACCGATTACGTCTTCCAGCCTGCGTACCTCGGTAAAGGGTACGCCCGCCTTAACCATGTTTTCCCGCAGGTAACCAGGGATGCGCAGTTCCTCCGGGGAGATCAGCACAAAGCGGGTATCCGGATAGCGGCTCATGGCGTTGATCAGGCTGTGCACAGTGCGGCCAAACTGCAGATCGCCGCAGAGGCCCACGGTCAACCCGGACAGCTGGCCCTTCTCCCGACGGATGGTGAGCAGGTCGGCTAGCGTCTGCGTAGGGTGGTTGTGCCCGCCGTCGCCTGCGTTGATGATGGGCACGGGGGAGAAGCGCGCGGCCACGGTGGGTGCGCCTTCGCGCGGATGGCGCATGGCGATGATATCCGCGTAGCAACCCACCACGCGAACGGTGTCGCTGATGCTTTCCCCTTTGGAGGCGGAAGAACTGCTGGCCTCCGCAAACCCAAGCACCGAGCCGCCCAGCTCCAGCATCGCCGCCTCAAAGCTTAATCGCGTGCGTGTGCTGGGTTCATAAAACAGCGTCGCAATCTTTTTGCGGCTCATGGCGGTTGCGTAGTCGCCGGGGCGCGCGATGATATCGTCGGCTGTGTTCATCAGCCAGTCCAGGTCTTCCATGCTGCAATCGGTAATATCCAGCAAGTGGCGCATTTTCGTCGTCCTCCCTGTGTTGAATCGGTTCAGCCGCGGGCCATCCAGCTTTCATCCGAAGGGTTATCGCGGAAGCGCAGCAGCCCTTCCCGCTGCGCGGCGGTGATGTAGCCGGTGTCCACCGCAACTTCCGCAAGCACGTCCAGATTGGACAGGCTCACGTTTTTCACATTGGCTTCGGCCAGCCTGTCCAGCCCCTTGCGCATCCCGTAGGTGAAGATGCTGGCGATGCCCAGCACGTCGGCCCCGGCCTGCCGCAACACATCCACCACTTCGATCACGCTGCCGCCGGTGGAAATGAGGTCCTCAATCACAACTACCTTCTGCCCGGCTTCCAGTTTCCCTTCGATCTGGTTGCCGCGCCCGTGGTCTTTGGCGCCGGAGCGTACGTAGCCCATGGGCAAATCCATCAGGTGGGCCACGATGGCCGCGTGCGCGATACCGGCGGTGCTGGTGCCCATCAGCACTTCACAGGCGGGGTACTCCCGGCGAACGATCTCCATCAAGCCTTTTTCCACCTGAGTACGCACTTTGGGCGCGGTCAGGGTGAGGCGATTATCGCAGTAAATCGGGCTTTTAATGCCGCTGGCCCAGGTAAACGGTTCGTCCGGACGAAGGAACACGGCGCGGATGGAGAGCAGCGCCTCGGCAATTTTACGTTGGGATTCGTTTTGCATGAGGTATCCTCCCTTTCGTTACTGTAAAAATCCCTGCACGCAGCGGCGGTAGGCGGCAACCGGGTCCGCGGCCTGCGTAACCGGGCGGCCGACCACGATAAAGTCGCTGCCGCCGAGTCTGGCTTTTTCCGGGGTGGTGATGCGGGCCTGATCGTCGGCGGCGGAACCGGCAAAGCGGATGCCGGGCGTGACGGTGAGGAAATCCTGCCCGCAGGTTTCTTTCACCGCTGCGGCTTCCAGCGGGGAGCACACCACGCCGTCCAGCCCGGCCAGCCGGGCGTTCTGCGCGTAGTGCATCACGGTTTGCGCCATGGGGGTTCGAATCAGCAGTTCCCGGTACATCTGTTCCTCCCCGGTGGAGGTGAGCTGAGTTACGGCGATCAGCAGGGGGCGGGTGCCGTCCGGCCGGGTCAGGCCCTCACGCGCCGCCTTCATCATTTCCACGGTGCCTGCCGCGTGGCAGTTCACCATGTCCACATCCAGCGTGGAAAGCACATGCATGGCGCGCTTGACGGTGTTGGGAATGTCGTGCAGTTTCAGGTCCAGAAAGATTTTATGGCCGCGGGCTTTCACCTGACGGACAATTTCCGGGCCTTCGGCGTAGTATAGCTCCATCCCGATCTTCACGAACGGTTTCTCTGCCGGGAACATCGCCAGAAAGTCGTAGGTCTCTTTCGCCGTAGGAAAGTCCAGCGCCAGAATGACATCGCTTTTCGCCTGTTGGTTCATTTCCACGCACCTCCGATGATGTTTTGTAGGGAATGGATGTGATATTTCTCCATTACCTGCGGCAGCGCCTCGATGATTTCCTTGCAGGCAAAGGGGTTAACCAGATTTTGCGCGCCCACCTGTACGGCGGTTGCGCCCGCGTACATCATTTCCAGCACATCCTCGGCACCGGCGATACCGCCCATGCCGATGACGGGGATATGTACGGCCTGCGAAACCTGCCACACCATCCGAAGCGCCACCGGGAAGATCGCCGGGCCGGACAGGCCGCCGGTCGTGTTGGCCAGCAGCGGTCTACCGGTTTTGAGATCGATGCGCATACCCAGCAGGGTGTTAATCAGGCTGAGGCCGTCCGCGCCCGCGTCTTCGCAGGCCCGCGCGATGGATACGATGTCCGTCACGTTCGGGCTCAGCTTGATATAAACGGGCTTTGAGGTTGCCGCTTTGACCGCCTTTGTGACCGCCGCCGCGTTTGCCGCGCTGGTGCCGAAGGCCATGCCGCCGCCGTGCACGTTGGGGCAGCTCACGTTTACTTCCAGCCAGCCCACCTGCGGCTGTGTGTCCAAAAGCCGGGCTACTTCCACGTATTCCTCCAGTGAGAAACCGCTGATGTTGGCCATGACCGGCTTGTGGAAAAAGGTGGCCAGCTCCGGCAACTCGTGGTCGATCACATGCCGCACACCCGGGTTTTGGAGGCCGACGGCGTTGAGCATCCCGGCGGTGCACTCCGCCACGCGGGGCGTAGGGTTACCAAAACGCGGTTCCAGCGTGGTGCCCTTGAAGGAAAAGGTGCCCAGTATATTAATATCGTAGTATTCCCGAAACTCCTTACCAAAGCCGAAGGTGCCGCTGGCGGGGATCACCGGGTTATCCAGCCGGATGCCGGAAAGGGTTACGCCTGTGTCTGCCATTCGATTTCCTCCCGGCCGAACACCGGCCCGTCCTTGCACACGCGCTTCGGCCCGTTTGCGGTTTGGATGGTGCAGCCCATGCAGGCGCCAAAACCGCAGGCCATGCGGCTTTCCAGGCTGAACTGCCCGCCGACTCCGTGCCTTTCGCAAAAGGTGTTTGCGGCTTTCAGCATCGGCAGGGGGCCGCAGGCATAGACATAATCGAACCGCCCGGTGAAAGTTTCCGCCGCGTCGGTCGCGAAGCCGCGTACGCAGGCGCTGCCGTCCATCGTGGAAACGAGGGTGGGAATGCCCAGCTCTTCGAATTCCTTTTGCAGGATGATGTCACCCTCGCAGTTAAAGCCCAGCACCGCCATGGGTGCTTGCCCGGCGGCCAGTAATCGCTTCGCCAGCCCGTACAGCGGGGGTGTGCCTACACCGCCGCCCAGCAGCAGGGGGGCTTTGCCGCAGTTCATTTCAAAGCCGTTGCCAAGCCCGGTCAGCAGGTCCAGCGCTGCGCCCGCGGGTACCTGGCTTAACGCTTCGGTGCCGTGCCCCACGGTTTTGTACACCAGCATAACCCAACCGCTTTCGGCGGCCTCCCAGTCATAGACGGACAGGGGTCGGCGCAGGTAAAAACCGGGAAGACTGACCTGCGCGAACTGCCCCGGGCGCGTAAAGGCGCGCGTGTCGCCCGTTAGCGTGATCCGGTATACGCTTTGAGCAAGCGGCAGGTTCTCGGTTACGGTAAACTGCATAAGCCCTCACTTTTCCGCGTCGATGGTGGAGACGCACAGGGTGATTTCCTCCAGCACGTCCAGCAGCACGCGTACGGTATCCAGCGCGGTAAAGATGGTCACGTTGTTTTCCACGGCGCAACGGCGGATAACCGCGCCGTCGCTTTCGTGGCTGTCGCTGCCGGGGGTGCGGGTGTTAATAACGTAGTTAACGTGCCCCTGCCGCAGGGATTCCAGTATTTCTTCGCTGCCCTCGCTGATCTTTAAGCGTTCGCGGGTGCGGATGCCGTTTTTCTTCAGGTATTCCGCTGTGCCGTGCGTGGCCTCGATGTTGAAGCCGAGGTTGTAGAAGCGGCGGATCAGCGGCAGGGCTTCGGCTTTGTCCTGATCGGCAATGGTGACGAACAGGGTGCCGTAGTTGCTTACGTTCATTCCGCTGGAAAGCATGGCTTTGTACAGGGCGCGGTTTAAGGTGTTGTCATAGCCGATGGCCTCGCCGGTGGATTTCATTTCCGGGCTTAAATATGCGTCCATACCGCGCAGTTTGCTGAAGCTGAAGGCCGGGGCTTTTACGTACCAGCGTTTCCGCTCCGGGGCGACCACGTCGGTAATCCCCTGATCCCGCAGACTCTGGCCTAACATCACGCGGGTGCCGATGTCCGCCAGCGGCACGCCGGTCGCCTTGCTCAGGAATGGAACCGTACGGCTGGAACGGGGGTTGACCTCGATGACGTACACCTTGTCGTCGGGCGCTACGATAAACTGGATGTTGTAAAGCCCGATGATGCCGATGCCCAGCCCCAGGCGCACCGTGTAATCCGTGATGGTCTTTTTCGCCTGATCGCTTACGCTGAAGGTGGGGTAGACGCTGATGCTGTCGCCGCTGTGGATGCCGGTGCGTTCCACGTGCTCCATAATGCCGGGAATATACACGTTGGTTCCGTCGCAGACGGCGTCGGTTTCCAGCTCGCGGCCGACGATGTACTTATCCACCAGCACCGGCTCGTCCTCGTCCAGCAGCACGGCGGTATGCAGGTAGTGGCGCAGCGCTTTTTCATTGTTCACGATCTGCATGGCCCGGCCACCCAGTACGTAACTGGGGCGTACCAGCACGGGGTAGCCGATCCGTTCGGCAGCCTTGACCCCCGCCTCGATATTGGTAACGGCCTCGCCCTGCGGCTGCGGGATTTGCAGTTGGTTCATGATTTTTTCAAAGGAGTCCCGGTTTTCGGCGCGGTTGATGGCCAGCACGTCGGTGCCGATCATCTTCACGCCCATCTGGTGCAGTCGCTCCGCCAGATTGATGGCCGTCTGTCCGCCAAGGCTCACGATGACCCCTTCCGGCTTCTCCAGCGCAAGGATGTTCATCACATCCTCCACCGTGAGGGGTTCGAAGTACAGCTTATCGCTGGTGGTGTAATCGGTAGATACGGTTTCCGGGTTGTTGTTGATGATGATCGCCTCGTACCCTGCGGCCCGGATAGTCCAGATGGCGTGCACGGTGGAGTAGTCAAACTCCACCCCCTGCCCGATGCGGATGGGGCCGGACCCCAGCACTACGATCTTTTTGCGGTCGGATACGACGGACTCGTTTTCTTCCTCGTAGGTGGAGTAGAAGTAGGGAACGTAGCTGTCAAACTCGCTGGCGCAGGTGTCGATCATCTTATACACGGGCAGGATGCCGAGCTTCTGGCGCAGGCGGAAAACTTCGCCTTCCTTAAGCCCCCAGAGCTGGCCGATATATTTGTCGCTTACGCCCATGCGTTTGGCGGCGTACAGGATGTCCGGGTCGTTTTTCCCGGCGAGCAGCGGTGTTTCAAACTCCACGATGTTTTTGATCTTTTCCAGAAAGAACATGTCGATCATCGTCTGGTTGTAGATCAGGCTTAAGTGAATACCCATGCGAATCAACTGTGCGATGGCGAACAGCCGGTCGTCGGTCGCGTCGTGGATGTAGGCTAGCAGCTGATCCGTCGTCCAGCCGTCGAATTTGTGGATGTACAGGTGGCAGGCGCCCACTTCCAGCGAGCGTACCGCCTTGAGCAGGCTTTCCTCAAACGTGCGGCCGATGCTCATCACTTCGCCGGTCGCCTTCATCTGGGTGGAAAGCTTGTTGCTGGACCCTTCCAGTTTATCAAACGGGAAGCGCGCAATCTTGGTGACGATGTAATCCAGCGCCGGTTCGAAACTGGCGGGGGTGTTGGCCAGCGGAATTTCGTTAAGCAGCATCCCGACCGCAACCTTGGCGGATACACGGGCGATGGGGTAGCCGCTGGCTTTGCTGGCCAGCGCCGAGGAGCGGCTGACGCGCGGGTTGACCTCGATTACATAGTACTGGAAGCTGAAGGGGTCCAGCGCGAACTGCACGTTGCAGCCGCCCTCGATCTTCAGCGCCCGGATGATGCGCAGCGCGCTGTCCCGGAGCATGTGATATTCCTTGTTGGTCAGGGTCTGGCTGGGGCAGACAACTACCGAGTCGCCGGTGTGCACGCCCACGGGGTCCAGATTTTCCATATTGCAGACGGTGATGGCGGTATCGTTGTGGTCGCGCATCACCTCGTATTCGATTTCCTTATACCCTTTGATGCTCTTTTCCACCAGCACCTCGGTCACAGGGGAAAGCTTCAGCGCGTTTTTAAGCAACGGCATCAGCTCGGCTTCGTCGTCCGCAAAGCCGCCGCCCGTGCCGCCCAGTGTGAAGGCGGGGCGCAGCACCACGGGGTAACCGATGGTTTCCGCCGCGCGCTTGCCCTCCTCCAACGTATGCGCGATCATGGAAGGCAGCACCGGCTCGCCCAGGCTCTGGCACAGTTCCTTAAATTTCTGGCGGTCTTCGGCTTTCTCGATGGAGTCGAAGCTGGTGCCGAGAATTTCGACCTGACATTCGTTGAGAATGCCCTTGCGGGAAAGCTGCATGGCCAGGTTGAGGCCGGTCTGGCCGCCCAGCCCCGGCAGTATGGCGTCCGGCCGTTCGAAACGTAGGATTTTCGCCACGTATTCCAGCGTGAGGGGTTCCATGTATACCTTATCGGCGATGTGGGTATCCGTCATGATGGTGGCGGGGTTGGAGTTGACGAGGATCACCTCGTACCCTTCCTCCCGAAGCGCCAGGCACGCCTGCGTGCCCGCGTAGTCAAATTCCGCCGCCTGACCGATGATGATGGGGCCGGACCCGATCACGAGAATCCGGTGGAGGTCTGTGCGTTTAGGCATGGGCGTTCTCCTCCTTTGCGGCGGCCATATGGTCGATAAAGCGATCGAACAGGTAGGCGCTGTCCTGTGGGCCGGGGGCGCTTTCCGGGTGATACTGTACGGAGAACAGCCGGTCCTTCACGCACTCCATCCCTTCGGCGGTATGGTCCAGCAGGTTCTGATGCGTAAGCGTAAGCCCCGTACCGGCGAGGCTGTCCACATCCACTGCGAAGGAGTGGTTCTGGCTGGTAATTTCGATCTTGCCGGTGCGCAGGTCGATCACCGGGTGGTTGCCGCCGCGATGGCCGAATTTCATTTTGAAGGTTTTGGCCCCGTAGCTCAGCGCGATCATCTGGTGCCCGAGGCAGATGCCGAAGATGGGCAGTTTGCCGCGCAGAGCGCGCACCGTATCGATCACAGGGGTGACGTCCTCCGGGTCGCCGGGGCCGTTGGAGAGGAAAAGCCCGTCCGGCATAAAGCTCATAATCGTATCGGCGGGGGTGTCGTAGGGCACGACCAGAACGTTGCAGTTGTGCTCCCGCAGTTTGCGGATGATGTTCAGCTTTACGCCACAGTCGATGCACACCACGTTGTAGCGCGCGTTGGGGGTGCGCGCGTACCACTTCTTTTTACTGCTTACGCGGGCGACCACGTCGTGCGGGTAGTCGTAGGCGCGAATGCGTTTCAGCGCCTCCTCGCGCGTAACGTTCGGGTCGCACAGAAGCGCGCGCTGGCTGCCTTCGTTGCGGATCATCCGGTTGATTTTGCGGGTATCCACACCCTGAATGCCGGGGATGCCGTTTTCCTCCAGCAGTTCCCCAAGCGTTTTGGTGTAGCGGAAATTGCTGGGCAGGTCGTTATATTCCCGTACCACCAGCGCGCCCAGGCTGGGGGTGCGGGTTTCGGAATCCTCGTCGGTCACGCCGTAGTTGCCGATCAGGGGATAGGTCATCACCACCATCTGCGCGGTGTAGCTTGGGTCGGTCACAATCTCCTGATAACCGACCATGGAAGTGTTAAAAACCATTTCGCAAAGGGCGTCGGTTTTTGCGCCGAAACCCGTGCCAAAATACTCGGAACCGTTTTCCATCACCAGTTTGCGGTTCAGCATTGCCATACGGTGTTGCCTCCTGCCAAAGTGAGTCGATTCTGTCCGTAGACCGTAGCGCCTGCGAAGGGAGTGGCGTGCCCCAGAGAGCAAAATTCCTCCGGGTTGACCGTCCAGCTTCGCGAAAGGTCCCATACGGTCAGGTTTGCCGCCTGCCCGGGGGTAAAATCCATCGGCGGCAGGCCAAATCGTTTGCGCGGCGCGTCCGTCATCATTTCCAGCAGCCGCTCCAGCGGCATTTTACCGGTGCGCACCAGCCCGGTGTAAAGAACGGCGAACGCGCATTCCAGCCCGGTTACGCCCATCAGGCTTTTTTCCAGCCCCCGTGCTTTTTCCTCCGCGCTGTGCGGGGCGTGATCGGTCGCGATCATGTCGATGGTGCCGTCCAGCGCGCCCGCCAGCACCGCGTCCCGGTCCGCCGGGCCCCGAAGCGGCGGGTTCATCTTAAACCGCCCGTCTTCCTGCAGGTCTTCGTCGCACATAAGCAGGTAGTGGGGCGCGGTTTCGCAGGTGACGTTCACCCCTTCGGCCTTGGCTCGTCGGATCAACTCCACGCTTTCCAGACAGCTTACGTGGCAGACGTGGTAGCGGCAGCCGGTCTCTCTGGCCAATCGCAGGTCGCGTTCCACCGCGCGCCATTCGCTTTCCGCGCTGATCCCCCGGTGGCCGTGCGCTCGGCAGTACTCTCCGTCGTGGATGTAGCCGCCGTGCAGCAGATCGTTCTGCTCGCAGTGGGCGGCCATCAGCCCGCCCAGCGCGGCGATGCGTTGCATGGCCCGCCGGGTGACGGCGTCGCTCTGCACGCCGTGGCCGTCGTCCGAAAAACCAGCCACATGGGGCATTAGCGCCCGGTAATCTACGCATTCCTCGCCCTGCTGACCGACGGTGATGCAGCCGTAGGGCAGCACCTGCACGCAGGCGTTGCGGCGGATCAGCAGCAGTTCCTCTTCCAGATGCGTCGGGTTGTCGGGCGGCGGGTTCAGGTTGGGCATGGCGCATACCGTTGTGTAGCCGCCGTGCGCCGCCGCGCGAGTGCCGGTGGCAATGGTTTCTTTATACGAAAAACCCGGTTCCCGCAGATGAACGTGTACATCTACGAAACCGGGTGATACGATACAATTTCCAATAGAATCAACAGGAACAACCGGAACGCCCTTCGACTTGGCGAACGATTCATCAACGATATCGCCCTGATAAAATGCGATATCGCATTTGCAGAGCTTACCCTGCCGGTAGACTGTCGCGCCCTTCAGCAAGCCGTCCACTGCGTAGCTCCCCTTCCGCCTGACGATGCGGGTTCCGCATACTCAACTATATATAATACGCGCCGATCAGGAGTATGTCAAGATTAAAATTCAATTTCTTTCTCGGATCGTGAAATTTTCTCTGCGGAACAGGTACCGATCTCCAAATTCTGCTTGCGATGAAGTGTAAAATGCAGTATAATACACCAATAACCTGCGGGTTATCGATTTGGTCAAAGGCGGGCAATGGCGGCGGAGACGATGGCGCGGCCATCCTTTCTTTTACCCGTTTACTGCCGGGGACCGGGCTGCCTGAAGGAGGAGCCGACCTTGACAAACTGGCTGATCCGGCACTTTGTGAAAAATTATCAGGATACCACGAACCGAAAGGTGCGTGCGGCATACGGCACATTGGGAACCCTGACAGGGATCCTTGTGAACGTATTGCTTTCTGCAACCAAATTCGCTCTGGGGCTGCTGAGCGGGTCACTGGCGATTACCGCCGACGCAGTAAACAACTTATCCGATGCGGCGGGAAGTATTATGTCCTTCATCTCTGTTCGTCTGGCGGAAAAACCGGATGACAAAGAGCATCCCTTCGGACATGGGCGCATGGAGTACATCGGCGCGCTGGCCGTTGGGGTACTTGTAGTGGTGGCCGGGGTCAAGCTGCTGGGCGAAGGTCTGAACGCGGTGCTGCACCCTGCGGCGCTTTCGGCAGGCGTGCTGGTGATCGCCCTGCTTGCATTGTCAATTCTGGCTAAGCTATGGCTTTTTTTCTATTACCGGACGATCGCGCGTAAAATCGACAGCGAACCGTTGGCCGCCGCTTCCAAGGACAGCATCAGCGACGTAGCCGCGACGAGCGCGGTACTGCTCAGTGTGGTTCTGGAAAAAGCTTTTGGCTGGCAGATCGACGGGTACATCGGTCTGGTTGTGGCGTTGTTCGTATTCAAAACAGGGATTTCCGTATGCAAAAGCACGGTGGATCGGCTACTGGGCGAAAAACCCAACCCGGAGCTGACCCGTGAGATCAGAACCAAACTGCTTTCCTACGACGGAATCCGCGGCGTGCACGATCTGGTGGTGCATGATTACGGGCCGGGCCGCTGCATCGCGTCGGTGCATGCGGAGGTCAGCGCGACAGGCGATATCGTGGCGGTGCACGAGGTGATCGACCGCGCGGAACGGGAACTGAAAAACGACCTGGGTATTGTGGTGTGTATCCACATGGACCCTACCGTAACCAACGATCCCCAGGTGAACGAGGTCCGGAAACGCATGGAAGCGTTCCTGAATGATACGGACGAACGGCTGACCCTGCATGATTTCCGCATGGTACCGGGCCAGAAGCAGATCAACCTGATTTTTGACTGCCTGCTGCCGGATGGCTATGAAGATATCGAAGGGCTACGGGAACAGCTGGCAGCTTTTGCCCATGGATTGGACCCGCGGTACGAAGTGGTTGTGCAGTTTGACACCGATTTCTCCTGACCGGCAGGGAAATGCGGGAGGGAACCGTATGAAAAACCAAAGCCGTTCCCTTTGGCGGCGCGCCGTCGCCATACTTGTGATGGCGCTACTGCTTTTTGCTGTATTTCCCAATGCCATGGCACAGGGGGCAGACCCTTCCGATGCGGTGCTGGCGCCTGTGACCGAAGCGCCGTGGCTGGCACACCCGGGAACAACGCCGGAACCGGCGGATCATGGGGATGATCATCAGCCGAACGCTGCCAGCGGCGCTGCGGAAACGGTGCTTCCGCCTCCGGGCGGGCAGGAGGCCGCGCCGTCAACCGGCGTATTGCCTGCCGTGCTGGGCCTTGGCGACTCAAACACCCTGCGGGTACTGCTGATCGGCACCGACGCGTACACCGTGAAACAGCGGGGGCGGAGCGACACCATGCTCCTGTTCCAGATCAACGTACAGACGGGGCAGATCCGGTTGGTTTCCTTCCTGCGCGATCTGTATGTGAAAATTCCCGGACACGGCAAAACACGGCTGAACGCCGCGTATGTCTTTGGTGGCGCGGAACTGCTAAAGCAGACGCTTCTCAACAATTTCGGCGTAACGGTTGACCGCACCGTGGCAGTGAATTTTTCGCTGATGGTACAGGTGATCGACCAGATCGGCGGGGTCACGGTGGACGTGAGCACGTCGGAACGAAAACAGTTAAACTCGATTTTAAAGTACTATAACACCCAGAATGGGTACCCCAAGAACGACCAGCTGCTGGAAAGCGCAGGGGAGCAGACATTGACCGGCAAACAGGCGCTGTGCTATAGCCGGATCCGTAAAATCGACAGCGATTTTCAGCGGGTCGGCCGCCAGCGCAAGGTGATCGAAGCGGCGTACGCGCGCCTGCGCCAGCTGGACGCGCTTACGCTTGGCAATCTGGTAATGCGGGTGCTTCCACAAATCTGGACAGATATGACTCTGGCGGATGCGGCTTCGCTGGTGCCTGTGTTGCTGAAGCTTGGCGATGTGAATTGGGACAGCCTGACCGTGCCGGTGAACGGAGGTTACAGCAGCCAGAACATCGCCGGGATGGATGTGCTGGTGCCCAGTCTGGACCGTAACCGGGATGCGATCGCGCAGTTTTTGCAGTAGTTGTAGTTTTAAAGAAGCAAAACACCCCGTCGGAAGCTGATCCGGCGGGGTGCTGGGTATCTGAAGCGTTGTCAGTTCTGGCTTACAATGTCATCCGCCACGGCCATGCCGGTTACGCTGGCCTGCATCAGCCCGCGGGTGATGCCTGCGCCGTCGCCGATGGCGTACAGGCCTTTGATTTCCGTTTCAAAATTGTTGCCCACCAGTACCTTGCTGGAATAGAACTTCACTTCCACGCCGTAGAGCAGCGTATTCTGGCTGTACAGGCCGGGAGCCAGATGGTCGAACGCGCGCAGCGCCTCGATGATGCTGGTCAGGTGCCGGGCGGGCAGCACGAAGCTTAAATCGCCGGGCACAGCGGTGGACAACGTGGGGATCGTGGTGGATTTGCGCAGGCGGCTCGCGTCGGTGCGGCGGCCTTTCAGCAGATCACCCAGACGCTGTACCATAATCGGCCCGCCGGTGAGCATGTTGCCCAGCTGCGCGATGTAGCGGCCGTACTCGATGGGCTGGTTGAACGGCTCGGTAAAAGAGGTGCTTACCAGCAGCGCGAAGTTGGTGTTACCGGTGCGCTTGGCGGGGTCCTCGTAGCTGTGGCCGTTCACCACGGCGATGCCGCCTTCGTAGTGCTCCTGGCTCACCTCTCCGCCGGGGTTCATGCAGAAGGTACGCACCTTGTTTTCGTAGGTATCGCTGTAATAAACCAGCTTGGCCTCGTACAGGTCGGTGGTCAGGGGGTCCATAATGGAGTTGGGCACTTCCACACGAACTCCGATATCCACTTCGTTGTTCTTGGTGCGCAAACCCAGCCGGTTGACCGTTTCGGTCAGCCATTGCGCGCCGCCGCGGCCAGGGGCGGCCACCACACAGGGTGCGTTGGCCACAAAGGATTCGCCGTTGCGGGGTTGGATGCGCACGCCGGTTACGTGGCCGTTCTCTACCAGTATTTCCTGCGCGGTCGTTAACTCCATAAAGGTGGTTTCGGTCTTCTCCACCAGATGGTCATGCATGGCGCCCAGCACCGGCCCGGCGTTTTCCGTGCCCAGATGGCGCACCGGGCAGGGAATCAGGCGGATGTTGTGGCGGCTGGCCTGATAGGCGATTTCCTCCACACGGCGGTCATCGTTGCCGTGCACTACAGGGCTGGCTCCGAAGCGCAGGTAAATATCATCCGCGCGCTTGATATATTCCATGGCGCGTTTGTGGCCCATATATTCGCTGATCTGGCCGCCGACTTCGTCGGAGAGGCTCAGCTTGCCGTCGCTGAACGCGCCCGCACCCGCCCAGCCATGCACGATGGCGCAGGGGTCGCAGTGAGCGCACTGGCCGTTGATGCGCGCGGGACACGCGCGGTACTTGATCTGCCGGCCCGTGTCCACGATCAGCACGCGGCTGCCGGGTTTGCGTTCGGTCATTTCCAGCGCGGTGAAGATGCCCGCGGGGCCTGCGCCGATGATAATAACGTCGTACTGGCGATTTTCGTTCATAAAAATGCTCCTTCAGGCGGTCGGGTAGGGGGAGGTCAGGCCTTGCCGTGGGGCGCAAGCCCCACTTTGCGTTTTACCTTGTCCAGCGTCCGGTTGGCGCGGCGCGAGGCTTCCAGCGCGTTACGGTCCAGTATGGCCTGCAGGGTGGCCTTATCGGCCATAATGCGGTCGTACTCGGCCTGGATGGGGGCGAGGGTTTCGATCACACAGTCGGTCACGCGGGTTTTCAGCTCCCCATAGCCTTTACCGGACAGGTCGCTTACCAGCTGATCCGTGGTACTGCCGGACAGGGCGGACAGAATGCTGAGCAGGTTGCTTACGCCGGGTTTGGTTTCGGGGTCGAAGCGGATTTCCCCGTCGCTGTCCGTAACGGCGCGTTTCATCTTGCGGCGAATATCCTCCGGCTTGTCGAGGATGCCGATGTAGGTTTCCTCAGGATCGGACTTGCTCATTTTGCGCGTCGGCTCCTGCAGGCTCATCACGCGGCTGCCCACTTTGCCGATGTAGGCGTCCGGGATGGTGAACACGTCGCCGTACAGGCCGTTGAAGCGCTGGGCAATGTCGCGCGTAATCTCCAGATGCTGCTTCTGATCCGCGCCGATAGGCACAAGATGGGTCTGGTACAGCAGGATATCCGCAGCCATCAGCACCGGATAGGTGAGAAGGCCCGCGTTGATGTTGTCGGCGTGCTTGGCGCACTTATCTTTGTACTGGGTCATGCGCTGTAATTCGCCCACGTAGGTGAAGTTGCTTAAAATCCACGACAGTTCCGCGTGTGCGCTTACGTGGCTCTGGCAGAAGATCAGGCTTTTATCGGGGTCAAGCCCGACGGCCATGTAGATGGCCGCGATTTCCAGGCAGCGTTTGCGAAGCTGGGCCGGGTCCTGCCGCACGGTCAGGGTGTGCAGATCGACAACGCAGTAAATACAGTCGTAATCATCCTCCAACAGCTTGAAATTCCGCAGGGCGCCGATATAGTTGCCAAGCGTGAGCAGGCCGGAAGGCTGGATGCCGGAGAAGATGATGGGTTTATGTTCGGGTACGGGTTGGGCTTGCATGACGGGTTCCTCCTTTTATATACCGGGGCACGGCCCCGGAAAGCCCCGCGCGGACGCGGGGCGGATGATACGAATGAAACCTTTGTTTACCGCTCGGCCTTTGCCGCAAAATAATCTTCCGCCAGAATGCCGTACAGGACATAGTCGCAAATCCCCTGATTGTTGAGGTCGCCCTGGCGCACGGTACCTTCACGGTGCATGCCGCAGTGAACCATAACCCTGCCGGAGTTGGGATTGCGCGGATCGTGCCGGGAATCGATGCGGTTTACCCCGACGTCTTCAAAGAAGAACCGAAGCATTTCCTGCATGGCTTCGCTGGTATAGCCCTGCCGCCACCATCGTCTGCCGATGCAGTAGCCGATGTGTACGCTTTGCACGTTGTTATCCACACGCACCGCCGCGATGCTGCCGATGGGTTCGCTGTAGTCCTTGGGTACGATGGCCCATTGGTAAAAATCCGGCTCGCGGTACAGCGCCACCCATTCCCGCAGTACTTTTTCGGATGTCTCCACATCCGGATGGGTGGGCCAGGTGAGATATTTGGTTACTTCCGGGTCGCTGGCCCAGTTGCGAAACATCGCGGGCGCGTCCGCAAGCGTGAAGGGGCGCAGGGTAAGGCGCTCCGTGGATAAAACCTGTGTGCCGATATGATGCATAGAACGGCTCCTTTACTTCACAAACAGTGTAATCGCGATACCGGCAACGATCAGCGCGTTGCCGATCAGCTTTTTCGCGGTGATCTTTTCCTTGAGGAACAGGGCGCCCAGCACCATCACATACAGGAAGCCGCTGGCTTCCAGCACGCTTGCCACCGATAAATCCAGCGTTTGCAGGGCGATGATGTTCAGTACCATACAACCGAAAAACAGCACATAGGCGAAGATGACCATGGGGTTAAAGTAGAAGCGCACGCCTGTGTACTTCGGGTTGTCCGCCGCTTTTTTCAGCATCAGCTGGGAAACCGCCGAAACCAGCGGAGTAAACAGGTAGATGAGGACGCCGCTATTCATGCTCGCTCACCACCAGCCATACGCCCGCCAGCACCACCACAATGCCAAGTGCCTTTCCCAATGTAAGGCTTTCGCCGAAAAAAAGCAACCCAAAAAGACACGACCACAGCGTGCACACGGCCTTATTGCTGTAGGCGAAGCTTAACGGCATCCGTTTGAGCGTCTGCTGCCAGAGCACCGCGTAAACGCCCAGCGTGACCGCTTCCAGCACCAGAAAAATAACGGTTGGCGAGTAATCCCTCGCGGCGAGGTTACCGCCCGCGGCCTTGGCGAACACGCTGGCTACGGCGTATAAAAGCAGGGTGAGGTGTAAAAGCAAAAAATCCTTTGGGGGAACGCGCGACGGGCGTACCCCGCTGCGCGGGGGATGAACGTTCTGGGTCATCGGGCGGCTCCTTTATCTGTTCAGATGCTTTACGTAGGTGTATTCGGTATCGGCAATCGTAGCGCCGGCGTTTACGTAAACGCGAAGCACCTTGGCGTTGTTGCTTACGATGGTGGAGGTGAGGCGGTCGCAGTTCCATGTAAAGCAGGTGTCCAACGTCTTTTTGTGCAGCAGCGCCCCCATGCCCCGGTCACGAGCCTCGTCGTACAGGCCCATCAGCACCGGGTCCACGGTGCGTTTATCCACGCGGACAATCACAAAAAAACCGATGGGACGATCTTTTTGCAGCACTTCGTACAGCTTGCCGCCTTTTGCCAGCATCTGCGCCAGCCAGTTGGCGTACCGTGCGCCGGATTGTGCCAGCGTGAACGCCGGATCGACGGATACCCGGTCGCTTTTAAACACGCCGGAGCGGATCAGCGCATACACGCGTTCACGGTCGAGCGTTTCCGTGCGTTCCGCCACGGTCAGGCCGCGGTCGAAGCGGGCGATCTCCTCGGGCATATGATACTCTTTGGCCTTGATAGCGACGTGAAATACCGTTTCCACAAAGGTATAACCGAGCCCGGGAAGGTTAAAGAGCCATTCGGGGGAATCCACCGGCGTTTTCATTACCAGATACTGCGCGCCTGACGCCGCCAGCCGCTTTTCCTCCGCAACGAGGGTGTCCGGCGTATCGCCGGGTTCCGGGCGCAGTTCGTAGGTATCCACACCGAGGTTGCGTTTTTCATACGCTGCGTGGAAGGTTTTCATCGCGTTTCGTCCTTCTCCCCGGTGGATTCGCGGCGGTCAATTACGTTGCGAACCACATACTGCGGACAGCGGTTGATGCTTAAGTATATGCGGCCGATGTATTCGCCTACGATGCCGATCAGGGCGATCAGCACCCCGCCAAGTACCAGCATGACCGCGATGGTGGAGGACCAGCCGGCTTCAATGGCCGGGTTCACGATTTTTCGTACCACGGTGACAATGGCGAAAATAAAACCTGCGACGGCAGTGATCCAGCCCAGATAGTTGGCAAAGCGCAGGGGCTTGATGGAGAAGGCCGTAACCCCGTTGGTCCACAGCGAGATCAGCTTTTTAAGCGTGTACCCGCTGTGACCGTGCAGGCGCGGGCGATGCTTGACGGGCACGTTACAATAGGTGCTCACGCTTTGAAACAGCAGCCCTGTGATAAAAGGGAAGGGGTTGGGGTACTGCAGGGCGGATTCTACCACGAAACGCTGGCAGGCAAAGTAACTGTTGGCTTTCAAATCGCTCGGCTGGCCAAAAAAGAAGTGGTTGCACGCGGCGTTAAAGCGGCTGCCAAGGTTGCGGAAAGCGTTCTGTTTGCGCTGCGGATACTCCGCGTACACAATATCATAGCCCTCGGCTACCTTGTCGATCAGTTTAAAACATTCGTTCGCCGGGGTCTGGCCGTCGTCGTCCAGACTGATGACGATGTCCCCGCGCGCACGGGCAAACCCGGCCATCAGCGCGCTGTGCTGCCCAAAATTGCGGCTGAGATTGACAAACACAATCTGCGGGTATTGCTCGCACAACCCCCCGATCACCCGCGCGACGTTGTCGGGGCTGCCGTCGTTGACGAGGATGATTTCGTGGTCGTAATCCGCTGCGCGCGTCGCAACGGTTTGTTCGATCTCCGCGACGACGGAGCCGATGGTTTCGGCGCTGCGGTAGCAGGGCACCACGAAGGAAAGCAAGGTTTTAGCCATATCACACCTCTTTGAAAAATCGGATGGAGGATCATATCGCGATCCGGCGGGAAAGTGTATCAATCAGGTCGTACCCATCCCATATCAGGGCAAAATCCAGCGTGTGGCCGATGAGGGTGATACGGTCCGCGCCGCGCACGCCGCCACGCAGGGCAAAATCCCGCAGGGCGGAGGGCGAAAGCCCCAATACGGAAAGGGTTTGCGCCTTTTGGGTCAGCAGAGGGGCCAGCGCGTCCAATGTGGGGGAGGCAAACTCCAGAAAACAACCGCCTCCACAGCGAAAATCCGCCGCTTCCGGGGGCAACGCGTCCAGACGGATGCGGGTTACCACGTTGTCCGGCATGGGCGCAAGCCGCGCGCCCGGCAGGGTGAGCGCCGCGCGGTACAGCGCCGTGCGCTTGTCTACCGCTACCACGGGATCGATAGGGTAACGCGGCTGCGCGTATTCCCATACCGCGCGCCAGAAACGTTCCTGCGCGGTCGCGAGGGAGAGACCTTCGCCCAGCCAGTACACCAGCCGCGGGGCGGTGCAGGCGTTCTGGTCGAACAGGTAGGTATCGTTGTAAAAACCCTGCGCCGCTGCCCGGAGCGTCTGGCTGTCCGTCTCGGCCACCGCCTGCGCGTCCGCAACCAGCGCGGACCAGCGGTCGGCAAAGGTGATATCAAACGCGCGGGGCGGAAGCGCCGCCTGCCGCACGCGGCGGATGGTTTCGTCACCGCCCCAGATGACGCGCGCGTCGCACAGGGCGCTGAACGCTTCGGTAACATCCTGCCGTTCCCGCGGATAGAAAACCACGTTCACATACGGGCGCAGGGAAGCGTGCGCGCCCGCAAGCAGGCTTTCGATCGCTTCGCAGACGAGGCTGGTCTGCTCAAAATCCCGGCTGCTGGCCTTCACGATGTTTGCGTTGCCCGCAAGCAGCGCCGCGGTGAGCGAATAGGCGAAATTCATGGGCACGTTGCCCGGCGCGATGTGGAAAACCAGCCCGCGCCCCAGCCGGTCCGGGAGCGTTCCGTAGGGCTTGCGCAGGTTTTCCAGACTGGCGCGGCGGCAGAAGAACGCGAACGTGGTGACGTCCGGAAACACCTTTACGCGGCGATCGGCCAACAGCGCGGCGGAAAGATCGCTTAAAAACGCGAGTACGCGGGAATCAAACGGCGGCATCGCCGGGGCGGAAGCTGCTTCGCGGGGATCCGCAAGGCCGCAGAGTACGGTTACGGGGAGCGGTTCACTTCTGTTCATATGTGTCGCTGCACCCCCTTGTTTCGGCGCGTTTCACGCGGCCCAGTACCTCGAAATACCGGCCTTTGCGGCCGCAGGGGCAGGTGTCCTCGCCCAGCAGACGGCCCTCATCCTCGGTCAGCAGTACATGACCCGGATAGCTACGGGGCAAAACGCTGACCACCTCGATCAGGCCTTTTTCGCCCACGGCTGCCTCCGAAAAATCCTCCGGACGGCGGATCGCCACGTCCGCCCATACGGGCGCGTGCAGATGGCCGTGTTCGCACTCCATAAAAATGGAGCCTGTCTGCTCGGCCATACCGTAGTAATCCAGCACCCGATGTAGCCCGCAAACATCGTATAACGCCTTGCGGAAACCCTCTGGGCTGACCGCCTGGTCGGCAAGCTTTTTCCAGCCGCCGCCGTGCACCAGCACGCCGTTTTGCAGCGGCAGCGTTTCACCCAGGCGTTTTAATTCCTCGTAAAAATACTGCCACACGATGAATGTGAACCCAAACAGGAAGATGGGCTCGCCCGTGTGTTTACTTAAAAACGCGCGCAGACCCTGCAAATCCAGCCGCATCTCCGCGTCCAGCGCGTATACGGTGTCCCGCCCGAAAAGGCTGAAACCGAGGATGCCCGCGCCGCGCGCGGAAAACATGGCGCGATCCTTAACGACGGCGGGGGAATCCACCACGATCATCGGCAGGCGCGCGCCCCCCAGCGTGCTTTCCATAATTTTCGCCAGCACCTTGCTTTGCAGCGCCGAGGTCTCCCGGTCCAGATAGATACGGCTCACCTGCTGGCCCGTGGTGCCGGAGCTGGTAACGGTGCGGTACAGCGCCTCGTCCGGCACGCTTTTTAAGGAAAACTCTTTAAAAAGCCGGACCGGAAGCGGGGGAATCTGCGCCCAGTCCGTAACCGCGGACAGTTCCGTGCCCGTCGCCGCAAGCATCTTCGCGTACTCCGGGCAGCCTTCGGCGTGGCGGCGGGAAAGCGACGTCAGCTCCTCCGTGAGGAAGCGGCGTTTTTCCTCCCGCGCCAGTCCGTAGGGCGGCAGGGCAAGCAGAGCGGCCGGGTCAAGCATCGTATTTTTCCAGCTCCTTGTACAGGGTTTTTCCCGCTTCGTTCTTGGGGATTTCGGGAACCACCGCGGGGAAGAAGCCCGCAACGTTAAGCCCCGTTTTTTCGGCCAGCCATGCGCGCATCTGCGGAAGCATCGCTTCTTCGGTGCAATACACGGTCAGGTGGTCGTCGCGCCCGGCGCAGGCGCACTCGGCGGCGGGAAAGGCGGTTTTCAGCATCCGCTCCAACTCGTCCAGATTCACGCGATTGCCATACATTTTTAAGAAGCGCTTCTTGCGGCCCACGATGGTGTAAAACCCTTCCGCGTCGCGGGTGGCCATATCGCCGGTATCCAGAACGCCGCAGCGTTCATCGCTTTTGGCAAGGTCGGCGGCGGTTTCGGCATAGCCCAGGGTTACGTTGTCGCCGTGGTAACGCAGCTCCCCGACGGTGTCAGGCTCGGTGATTACGGTGCCGTCCGCGTCGATCAGCTCAAACGAGCCGCCCGGGATGGCCACGCCCATTGCGCCGATTTTTTCCAGGCTGTGGTTCCACGGCAGATAAGCCATCCGGGCCGTGGCCTCGCACTGGCCGTACATCACGATCAGCTCCCGCCCGGTATCCCGGCACCACTCTGCGTATTTCTGGTGCAGCTCCGGCGACAGCTTTCCGCCCGCCTGCGTCATCACGCGCAGGGAGGGGAGGTTCATCTTTGTGAAACGCATCCGATCCAGCATTTCGTAGGTGTAGGGCACCCCGCCGAAGCTGGTGGCCTGCTGCTGGCGGAAGAAATTCCAAAACTCCTTCTGCGCCACGCCCTTATCGGTCAGCAGGATGGTCGCACCCACATCCAGATGGGAGCTGATAATGCTTAAACCATAGGTGTACTGCATGGGCAGCGTCGTAATGGGACGTTCGTCGGGCAGCAGATGCAGATATTCCACGATGGAATCGGTGTTGGCGCGGATGTTGCGGTAGCTCTGCCGCACCAGCTTGGGGCTGCCGGTGGAGCCGCTGGTGGTAAGCAGCAGCGCCAGCTCCGACGAAAGGCGGGTCGCGTCGCCAAACGGGGTTTGCAGCAGGCAGTACCCGAACCGCTCATAGCGGCAGCAGCTGTCCTCCAGTTCAAAATCGACAGGCGCCCAGATGTATTTTGGCCGATAGGTCTGGTACAGGGTATTGAAAAGTTCCCTGTCCAGATCCGCCGGGAACATCGCGGGCACCACGCCGCCGTTTAAGAAGGACACATACCCCACAAAACTGCCCATCACGTTACGGCAGAGGCAAAACACCAGGCAACGGCCGTCCGCATGCTGGCAGAGCATCCGCCCTTCGTCGCGCAGCTGCGCATAGGTCAGGCTCGCGCCGTTTTCATCCACCACGGCTGTGTTTTTCAGGTTGCGGTCAAATCTCCACAGCATATTTCCGAAGTATCTCCTTCCCCTTTTCAAACGAGCTCAGGTCAATAATGTCGTCCATCTCCATCATGATGTCAAACGCGTCTTCCAACGCCGCCACCAGCGACATGTGGCCTACGCTGTCCCATGCTTTGCTTTCCCCGTAAACAAGGGAGGGCGCTTCCGAAGGGGACACCTCCAGCGCCGTCACAAAGGCGTTCAGGTACTTTTCCTGGTTGCTCATGATTGATCGCTCCTATTCGTCTGAAAATGGAGAACCGGGGGTTACAGGATGCCGCCGTCCACGCGCCAGACCTGCGCGGTCACGTAGCTTGCGCGGTCGCTGGCGAGGAAGGCGGCCACGGAGGCGATTTCCTCCGGCCTGCCTTTACGGCCCATCAGGTTGTGGGCCAGCGCGGCCTGCGCGATGGGTTCCCCCAGCGCGCGGGTCATATCGGTGTCGGTGTAGCCGGGGGCGACCGCGTTTACGCGGATGCCCACGCTGGCAAGCTCGCGCGCCAGCTTTTTGGTGGCGGCGATCAGCGCGGCTTTGCTGGCGGAGTAATCCAGGCGGCTGTCTCCGTCCAGTCCGGCGACGGAGGCGATATTCACTACCGCGCCCTGCCGCTTGCGCGCCATCCAGCGCGTGGCCAGCTGTGTTAAGTACAGGGTGCCGAACAGGTTGGTTTCAAACAGCGCGCGCATCTCGGCTACCGGGGTAAGCTGAAACATCTTATCCGGCCCCATCACGCCCGCGTCGTTGACCAGAATGTCCAGCGGCAGCTTGTCCGCCATGGCCGCTTTCACGGCGGCGGAGACCGCGGCCTCGTCGGTCAGGTCGGCATACAGCGGCCGGACCCAAACACCGTATTGCGCGGAAAGGTCGCGGCAACGGGCCTCAAACGCCTCGCTCGGGGTACGGGCAAACGCCCACACGTTCGCGCCCTCGGCGGCGAAGGTTTCCACGATGGCCGCGCCGATGCCGCGCGCCGCGCCGGTCACCAGTGCGTTCTTTCCCGATAACAGCATGCTATTCCTCCCCGCCCGCGAGGGTGACGGACGATTTTTGATAATACTCGGCGTACAGGTTCAGCATGTACTCCACGTTGTTGCCCAGCAGCGCGTCTCCCATCAGGCAGGCAGGAGCGTCGGCAACCGGCGTGAGGGTTACATCCGGTTTCGCGGAGTCGTTGAGCGTCGCGTCCCGCGCGTCCATGGCGCGGTCGTAGGCGGCGGCTTCTCCGCTTATGATCGCGCGCAGGGCGCTGCCGCCCGCCATGTTCTGTGGCCCGTAGCTTTGCGCGCCCTCCGGGTGATACCCGACGCAGCCCGCAACCAGCAGCACGGCGGCGACCAGCAGGGGCGCGAGCCGCACCCGGCGGCTGTCGCGCGCGGGCTCGGCGGCGCTTCCGAAGCGCTTCAGCAGAAAACCGGCCCAGTATAATGCAAGCAGGCAGGCGGTCAGCACATAGGTAAACCAGTAGGTGTTTACCGTTCGGCCGTCGCCCAAATAGTTGCCGGTGTACAGCGTGGGGGTCAGCTGTGCGCAAAACAGCGCGACGGCGATGAGCGTTACCCACACGGGATGGGCGAACCGGAGATTGCTTTTCCGCAGTGCGGGCAGCGCCAGCGCCGTAACGGCGAGGATCGCGCCCAATAGCGGCAGGGAGAAGAAGTTACCTATCAGCGCAAGGCCGAAGTACACCGCCTCCGCGACCGCCTTGGGGGCGCTCATGCCGCCGGAAAGGGTTTGGGCGCGCACGGTGTTGCCGGGGGCGCGAACGCTGAATATAAAGCAGGCCAGCAACAGCAGCGTAAGCGCCGCATAGGCCCAGCGCTTCGGGCGTTTCGCGATAAACGCCCAGCCGGTAAAACAGGCAGCCAAAAGCGACGCGAAAAGCACCGTGGAATACTTAGCCCCGCCCACGGCGACCGTGAGGAGGAGAAGCAACGCAAACAGCCGCCCGGCGCGCGCGCCGCCCGACCGTTCCAGACGGAGCCATACGCCTGCCCAGCACAGTAGCAGCGACGCCATTAGCGTGTAGGCAACCCCGCCGTTGAACCAGAAAAACCCTTCCGCGGTGCTGGGGACGAACTGCACCGCCACAAACCCCAGCAAACCGACCGCCGCCGCGATCACGGGGCTGTCCGCTTTGAGGACACCGCCCAGCGCCTGCTGCAGAAAAAACCACAGCGACAGCAGGAACACCGTCAACAGCAGGAACGTGGTGAGCCAATACAGGGACTCGCCGAAAATCGCCGGCTGGAGCGCGCTGATCAAAGAGCTGGTATAGGTGCCTTCCCACGTCTGGCGGATGCCGACGGTGTTTTGCCACGCGGCGTGTAAAACACCGGCTAGGCCCTCGCCATTCTGCCACGCGGCGTGTGTGAGCAGCGAAAAACCGAAATCGTCATAGCACGCGTGGTTGTAAAAACTAAGCGCGTACAGGGGCAGTATGCTTGCCAGCAACAGCAGAATGCTCAGCCAGGCGACAATGCGGCGCGAGATCGTTTTGGTCATGGCTGCGCGCCCCCTTCCACCAGCACCGCGGTCTTATGGTAGTAGGCGCACAGGGTGGGCCGAACGTCGTATGCCGAACCGGGGGCGAGCAAATCCTCCATCAGCACGGCGGGCGTCGCCGTAAGTTGCGAAAGGGTAACAGTTGGCTGCGCCGCATCGTTGAGCATCGTTTCCCGCGCGGTCATTTCCCGGTCATAACGGGCCGCTTCCCCGGTCACGATGCTTAAGGCCGCGTTGCCGCCCGCCATGTTCATAGGGCCGTACAGGGTGGCGCCCGTGGGCTTGATCCCAAGACAGCCCAGCAGGAACAGGCAGGCGGAGGCGACCAGCAGACCGCGTCTCAGCGCGGGGACCGGGGTGAAAGCCGGCTTGTTCAGCCGTTCGCGGCGGCGGGCCAGAAAGCCCAACAGATAGGTTTCGTACAGAAAGAACAGCGCGATGAAGCTGAAATAGTAGGTATCCGTGATGCGGCCGCCGCCCAGAAACACGCCCCCGTACAGCGGCGGCGTCAGCTGTGCGCAGAACAGGCCTCCCCCCGCAAGCAGCACCCAAACCGGGTGACGGAAACGGAAGCGGCTGCTGCCCGCCAGCCGCCACAGTAGCGGCGCGAGCGCCAGCCCCACGGCCAGCACGGGCAGCGTGGCGTAATTCCCTAACAGCGCCACCCCGTAATACAGGGATTTCGCGATCGCCGCCACAGCGGAAGGATGCGCACCGATCATAGCGGCGCGTACGGTGTTGCCGGGGGCGCTCACGCTGTACAGGAAGCACGCGGCGAACCACACCGTAAGCGCGGCGTAAATGAAACGGTATTTATGCTTTTGCAGCATCGCGTAAACGCTGATGCTCCCGAAAAGCAACAGGCCGAACAGCCCGCCGCCGTAACTGCCCCCGCCCAGCAGCGTGACCAGCGCAAAAAGCGCGACCGCAAGCCATGGCGCGCCACGCCGGGCGTTCCACAACCGCACGCATAGCGCAAGGCTTAACGCCAGCAGCGAGTAAATAAACGTGTTGCCGATGCCACCGTTGAACCAGAAAAACGCCTCGTTTGCGGCGGGCAGAAACTGTGTCATTAAAAACAGGGCAAGGCAGGCGACACACGCGGATTCGGCCCGCGTCGCGCCGAGCAACCCATGAAATACGGTATGGAAAAAGAAACCGAAACAAAGAAGAAATACCGTTAACAGCAGGAATGTGGTCAGCCAGTAATAACTTTCGCCGAATACCCCCGGCTGCAGGTTGCTTAGAATCGTACCGGTGTAGGTGCCCTGCCAGTCGGCGCGAACGGCCCGCGCGCCTGCCAGCGCCGCCTGCACGGTCTGCGAAAGGCTGCGGGTGGCAAGCCATGTATCGTGCGTAGACCCGGAAAAAATGAAGTCGTCATAATAGGGGTGATTGTAAAACGAGATCGCGTACAGGGGGAGTACCCCGGCCAGTAGCATCAGTGCGCACAGCGCCGCCAGCAGACGCGTACCGCGGCGTGGGATGCCGGGCCCGGCGTTTGTGTTTCGCAGCGACATCCGGCAAACCCCCTTCACGATATACTCCCAAAATAGAATTATAGCATAGAAGACAAAGTTTTGTCACTATTGCGAGGCGGATGGGAACGGCTGGAAATCACGCGGGTTGACAGGGTTCCGCGGGCGTGATAAATTACCCCTAAAAGCAATAGAATGCGGATGCGGGCGCGCCGCGCCGGAGGAATCGCAGATGAGAAGAGCCGCGTTGATCATCGTGTTGGCCGCACTGGCTTTTTGTGCCTGCGCGCGTGGCGAGGGTACGAGCGGATATGTGGTGCCTACCAAGGGGTATGAGCCGGTGGAAACGGCGGATATCGTATACACGCCCGAAAACGCACCCGCTGTGACCGCACAGATCCACAACGGAGTCACATACCTGTTCCTGCCTTCCGGGGCGGACCCGCAGGAACTGGTGATCGATGGGCAGGCGATCCCCTGTCGCCTTACGCCTGGCATCAATACGGTTACGGACAACGCCGGGAAAGCCCGTTCCTTTATGGTTATGCAAAGCGCCAACCTGCGCGCCGTCTATCTGGTCAGCGACGACCCGGAAAACGCCGGGCGGGCGTACATCGACGGTTCCGCCGACCATTCCACCGTCGCCTCCGCACAGTCAACGATTACGGATGCGCAGGGCGAGCCGGAGTACCGGGGCAAGGTGGAAAAGCTGCGCGGGCGCGGCAACACTACCTGGGAGTGGGGCGCGAAAAAACCGTATCAGATCAAGCTGGAACAGAAAGCGGACCTGCTGAATACCGGTGCGCGAAACAACACCTACCTGCTGCTGGCGGACTGTTTTGACGCGACGCTGTTGCACAACACCCTTGCCCTGACCGTCGCCCGGCAGATCGGGCTGCCCGCCCCGGCCTGCGAACCTGTGGACCTGTATTACGACGGGGTATACCGCGGTACGTACCTGCTGTGCGAAAAGCCGGAGGTGCGGCAGGGGATGCTGGACATCCCGGATTACGACAAAGCCATTGGGAAACAGTACGATACCGACGGCCTGCCCACCGCGCAGGCGGAAAACCGCTACGGCTGCCCGTACCAGTATCTGGACGGGCTGAACGTATACGGAGGGAAAGATGCCGCGTTTCTGGTGGAGATCGACCAGTATTTTTACCAGACCGAGCGCGCGTGGGTGAGCACGGCGAGCGGCCTGCATTTTACCGTGCAAAACCCGGGCAGCCTCAGCAAAGAGGACGGGGCGTATATCGGGGAGCTTCTGCAGCGGGCGGAAAACGCCGTGGAACATGGCGGAATCGACCCGGACACCGGCGAAAAGGTGAGCGACCTGTTGGATTATGAAAGTCTGGCGAAGTTCTTTTTACTCAGTGAATGGAGCAAGAACCCGGATTACTGGCGCGGTTCCACCTTTTTATACAAGCCTGCCGGGGAGGATAAACTTTATGCCGGGCCGGTTTGGGATTTTGACATCGCCTTTGCGGTACGCGAGCAGGAAAGCGGCGCGACGGGCTACCTGCGGGATGGGGAAAGCTGGCTTAGGGACCTGTGCGCTTTACCCGATTTTCAGGAAACGGTGCGCTCCGTGTGGGAAAGCGATGTGAAGCCTGCCTTGCAGACGCTGTCCCTGACGCCGTTTACCGACCGGGTGGCGAAAAGCGCGTCGATGAACTTTGTTCTGTGGCCCTTCGCGGGCGAGTACAACAATATCAACCGGGATACCGTATACCCCACTTGGAAGGGAAACCTTACTTACCTGCAAACCTATTTGAGCGACAGGCTGCAATGGCTGGATCAGGATTTGTCCGGTTGGATGGGATATACGATTACGAACGCGTCGCTGACGCTGAGCTACCGTAATGCCGACGTGTCGAAAAACGCGGTGCTGTCCGTTGCCAACAGCCGCAACAACGTGACCGCAAGCGATATTCACTGGCAGAGCGAGCCGGACCCGGACGTGGCCTGGCATAACCTGTACACCGTGAACGCCACGCTGACCGCCGCCGACGGATGCGCGCTTGCAGACGGGTTTTCGTCCACGGTCAACGGCTGCGCGGTTACGACCGAACGCAGGGACGAGCGGACCGCGGCGATCCGGTTTACCTTCAGCGGGCCTCAATACGAACCCGCGCTGTATGACGGCGATGATTACGGAATGCTGTACCAGTATGATTATTTTGTCGCCCACAACCCGGACGCGGTAGAGGCGTGCGGCACCGAGGACCCGGATGCGCTATTGGAGTATTTTGTGACCAGCGGCCTGTACGACGAGCTGTGCGGCATCGAAACCTATGTTTCACAGGAATTTATTCTAAACTATGAGAAAAAAATGAACGCATACTTTATGGACGATCCGTCGAGCTGCGCGGAATATTACCGCGAGCATTGCGTAGATGAAGACCTGCTGGGTATGGCGCAGCCCGCGTTCCCCGCGGTAAAGCCCTGACCCGGCCCTGCGGAGATGACCGGGCAAGCATTTTTTACGGTGCCCGGCTTTTCCATTGACGGGGGATACCCGGTGGCGTATACTGCCCCATGATACTTTGTACGGAGGTGGCGGTATGGGCAAGCTTCCTTCTCAAACCGACCGAAAAACCGGCATTGCGGCACTGCTGACGGGTGTTGTAGGCACGTCGTTTGCGTCGCTGTTTTATAAACTGTCGTTCAAAACCGGGCTAAGCGCGTTGTGGGTGAACGCGATCCGTCTGGCGCTTACGCTGGTGCTGATGGCCCCGATGATGCTTGCTAACCGCAAACGCCGCGAAGCCCTTTTTCACGTTTCACGCAGTGGCTTTTTCATCAGCGCGCTTGCCGGCACGCTGCTTGCGATGCACTTTACGGCCTGGGCGCTGGCGCTGCAAAACACCGATGTGTTCGCCGCTTCGGCCATCTGGGGCACGTACCTGCTGATGACTGCGGTGCTGTCCTCCCTGATCCTGCACGAAAAAACCTCGCGCGGGGCACTGATGGGGCTGGTGATTGCCACGGTCGGCGTGGTGGTGTGCAATCTGGACGGCGGCCTTGGCAAGCTGTCCGGCAACCTCCTCGCGCTGCTGGCCGCGCTTTTACAGGCGCTGTACACCCTGTGCGGACGCAAGGCGCGCGCGGAGCTGGATACGAATACCTATACCTCCATCGTGTATGGGTTTACTTTTGCGTGGATGGCGATCTTTGTGTTGGTTTCGGGTACGCCACCGACGGGCTTTCAGCTGCAGAACCTGTTATGGGCGCTGGGGCTGGCGGTGCTTGCCACCCTGCTGGGCCATACGATGCTGAACGTGGCGTTAAAGTACTTCAAGGCGCCTACGGTGTCGGCCGTCATGCTGGTCACGGTGGTAACCGCACCGCTGGTGGTGCTGCTGGTGCTGGGCGATCTGCCGACGAAGTATACGCTGCTGGGCGGCTGCATCATCATCGTGGGGTTGCTCTGGTACCTGTGGGTGGAGAAACGCGACGCTGCTGCCGCCACCGAAACGAAAACCTGACACAACAATGAGATGAGATAAAAGCGCCCCGCAACACGGGGCGCTTTTTGATGGAAAAATGTGAATAAAATGCAAGGCCGAGGGCGGTTCGCCGGTGGAATCGGGTGGTAATGCACGCGCATAGCTATGTTTTACAGCGCTACCTCTTCCCACAGGGCGTTGCCCGTGCCCAGCCGAAGCGCATGGGTAAATCCGCGTGACTTTAGCATGAGCGCCGTTTCGGCAAAGGCGCAATCCAGATAACGCGCGTCATGGCAGTCCGAGGTCAGGGTGACTTCGCCGCCCATTTCCCGCCACGCGTCCAGCAGAAAACCTGCCGGGAAAGGCGTGGTTTCGTAGCCGCGCGCGATGCCGCCGGTGTTCACTTCCAGCAGGGCGCAGCCGCGCTGGGCCTGCGTCAGCGCGTCCAGCGCCGCGCTTCGGTAGCCCGCGCTTCCCGTATCCAGCCCCAGCTGTTGCGCGTATTTGCGTACCAGGTCGAAGTGACCGATCACGTCCGGCCTGTCCCGTTCTACCGTAGCGCCGTGCAGCGTGTAGTAGGCTTCCGCCATGGCCAGCGCGTCGCCGCCGAAGCGTTCCGCCACGCAGCGTTTCAGCAGCTCCGGCGAACCGTCTACCGCCACCCACTCGCCGTTCAGCGGTTCGGGAAAATAGTGCGTGGAGCCGATCCGGTAATCAAACTCCGCACGGTTCTTCGCCTTCTCCGCCGCGGGTACCAGCGAATCTTCCTCCAGCCCCACATAAAGTTTCGGCATCGGACCGTTTTTCGCGCTTTCCCGCTGCAGGGCGCGCAGTTCGAGCGCGTAGGCGTGTTGCCCTTCCACGCTCATGCAATATTTCCAGTCAAAACCCTGCATGGCATGGCCGGAAAAACCGAGGCTGACGAAACCCAGGCTTCGCGCCGCGGCTACCTGTTCCGCAATGGTGCTGCGCCCGTCGCAGTAAGTGGTGTGCGTATGGGCGTTGGATAAAAAGTTCATTGCATGCGCTCCTGCTTTACCTTGTGGTCAATCACGTGGCGACGTGCCAGCTCCCGCAGCACGTCCTCCTGTGAGATGCCCATTTCGGTCATCAGCACCAGCGCGTGATAGGCCAGATCGCCCAGCTCGTACACCGTTTCCTCGCGGTCGCCCTTCGCCCCGGCGATGAGTACCTCGGTGCATTCCTCGCCCACTTTTTTGAGGATTTTTTCTTTCCCTTTTTGGAACAGGTAAGTGGTGTAGCTGCCCTCGACCGGTTCGCTGCGGCGGCTTTCGATCAGTTTTTGCAGTGCCGCGAGGGAGAAGGGCTTGATTGCGTCGTTCTCATACAGCTCGTAAAAAAAACAGCTCTCCGCGCCGGTGTGGCAGGCGGGTCCGACTTTTTTTACCTCCGCGACCAGCGCGTCGCCGTCGCAGTCCGCGCGCAGGGCGACCACCGTTTGCGTGTTGCCGCTGGTTTCGCCCTTGCGCCACAGGCAGTTGCGGCTGCGGCTCCAAAAACAGGTGCGTCCTTCCGAAAGCGTGATGCGCAGGCTTTCCCGGTTCATATAGGCAAGCGTAAGCACCTCGTGGGTCACGTAATCCTGCACGATCACGGGGATCAGCCCCCGGTCGTCAAATTTCAGTTTGCTTTCGATTTCTTCAAACGTCATGGTTTTCCTCCGTTACAGGCGCATAGGCACGCCGCTTTCCAGCAGATAACGCTTCAATTCCCGAATGTCCACCTCATGGGTATGGAAAATGCTTGCCGCCAGCCCCGCGTCCACGCGCGGCAGGGCGAACAGCGACAGAAAATCCTCCCGCCTGCCCGCGCCGCCGGAGGCGATCAGCGGCAGGCGCACGGCAGCTCCGATGGCGGTCAGCATCTCCAGATCAAACCCTCCGCGCACGCCATCGGTGTCGATAGAGTTGACTACCAGCTCGCCCGCACCGTGATCCTCGCCGTATTTCGCCCAGTCGACGGCGTTAAGCCCGGTATCTTCCCGGCCGCCTTTGGCGAAAACGTGAAACGCGCCGTTTACTCGCTTCACGTCCATGGAAAGTACCACGCACTGGTCGCCGTACCGTTTGGCGGCCTCGCCGATCAGGACAGGGTTGCGGATCGCGCCGGTGTTTACGCTTACCTTGTCCGCCCCACATTTGAGCACCCGATCGAAGTCGGACAGGGCGTTTACACTACCGCCTACTGTGAGCGGGATAAACACTTCCGCGGCCACGCGCCGGAGCGCGTCGGCGAAAAGCGGCCGCCCCTCGTAACTGGCGGTGATGTCGTAAAATACCAGCTCGTCCGCGCCGGAATCGTTGTAAAACCGCGCGAGGGCTACGGGGTCGTCCACGTCGCGCAGTCCCGCGAAGTTCACGCCTTTCACCACGCGCCCGTTTCGCACGTCCAGACAGGGAATGATCCGCTTGGTCAGCATTCCACCGCCTCCCCCCGCGCGATTTTAAGCAGCCTTGCAAGCGACAGCTTGCCGGCGTACAGCGCCTTGCCGACGATGGCCCCGTACACGCCCAGTTCTTTCAGCGCAACAATTTCCCGCTCCCAGGAGATGCCGCCGCTGGCAATCACGTGAAGCCCCGGGATGGTGTTAAGCTGTTCGTAAGCGGTCAGGTTCGCGCCCTCCAGCAGCCCGTCGCGGCTGATGTCGGTATAGATTACGGTGGAAATGCCCGCGTCCGCGAGCCTGCGGCAGAAATCGAACCCCGAAAGGCCGGTGACTTCTTTCCAGCCGCGAACGGCCACGTACCCGTCCCGCACGTCCACCCCCACGGCGAGCCGGTCGCCGTACAGACGGCCCATCCGTTGGGTAAAGGCGAAATCTTCCGCGGCGACGGTGCCGAGGATGACGCGCCCCACCCCCAGCGCGAACGCCTGCTCGATATCCGCCTGCGTGCGGATACCGCCGCCCAGCTCCACGAAAAGCGGCAGTTTGCAAAGCGCCGCGATGACCTCCCGATTCTGGGGGGCGCCGTCTTTAGCGCCGTCTAAATCCACGGCGTGCAGGCAGGTCGCTCCCAAATGAACAAAGCCTTCCGCGACCTCGACCGGGTCGTCGGCATACACGGTCATGCGGTCATAATCTCCCTGCGTCAGGCGAACCACGCGGCCCCCGCGCAGGTCGATGGCGGGAAAAATTAACATGCAGCCGCCCCCTTCGCAAACGAGGTCAGGATACGCAGGCCCGTTTCGCCGCTTTTTTCCGGGTGAAACTGCGTGCCGCAGACGTTGCCGTTGCGCACCACCGCGGCGACGGTTGCGCCGTACTGCGCGGTTGCGACCAGCGCCGGGGTACACTGTGCGGCGTAAAAACTGTGCACAAAATAGACGTAATCGCCCTGCCGTATGCCCGCCATCAGCGGGTCGTCAGGGTTTCGGATGTCCAGGCTGTTCCAGCCCATATGCGGCACCTTCAGCCCCGCGGCTTCCGGCGCGAGCGGCACCACGCGCCCGGGAATCAGCCCCAGACCTTCGTGCAGGCCGTATTCCTCGCTTTGGGTAAACAGCAGCTGCATCCCAAGGCAGATACCAAGCAGCGGTTTGCCCTGCGCCGCCAGCAGCTTGAGCAGCGTGTCCAGCTTGAGTGCCCGCAGTTTCTCTGCCGCATCGCCAAACGCGCCCACTCCCGGCAGGATGATTTTCTCTGCCGAACGAAGCGCGGCTTCGTCTCGCGTCACTTCCGCCTCCGCGCCGATATGGCGCAGGGAGCACACGAGGGAGTACAGGTTGCCCACGCCGTAATCCACCACCGCAATCATACGAGCGTACCTTTCGTGGAGGGGATTTCGTCCGCGCAGGCAGGGTCGAGGGCGACTGCCCTGCGAAGCGCGCGCGCGAAAGCTTTAAACATCGCCTCCAGAATGTGGTGGCTGTTCTCACCCGCAAGCTGCCTCAGGTGCAGGGTAATACGCGCCTCCCGCGTGACCGCCAGAAAAAACTCTTTGCCCAGTTCCGTATCAAACGTGCCCACCTTCTGCGTGGGCAGTTCCGCCGCCCAGCCCAACGCCCCGCGTCCGCTTAAATCCACAGCGGCCAGCACCAGCGCCTCATCCATGGGCAGGGTGATATCGCCGTAACGGGTTACGCCGCGCAGGTCGCCCAGCGCCGTTCGCAGCGCCTGCCCAAGGGCGATGCCCACATCCTCCACGGTGTGATGGTCGTCCACGCCGGTGTCGCCCGCGCAGCGTACCGTGAGGTCGAAACGGCCATGGCGCGCAAACAGGGTGAGCATGTGGTTTAAAAACCCGCAGCCGGTCTGCACGTCGGCCTCGCCGGTGCCGTCCAGTTCCAGTCGCAGGGCGATGTCCGTTTCCGCGGTTTTCCGGGTAACAGCGGCATTTCTCATCCCTTTGCCTCCTTAAGGATTTCTTTGGTGGCGTTCAGCAGCGCCCGCATCTGTTCGGCACTGCCTACGGTAATGCGTACGAAGCGCGCAAGCGTGGGCTGGTTGAGGTAACGGACCAGAATACCCCGCGCTTTCAACATCTGGTAATAGGTGTACCCATCCAGACCGGGCGCGGCGGCGAAAAGAAAGTTGGTCGCGCTGGGAAGCACTGTAAACCCGAGCGCCCGCATGGCTTTGGCGCTTTCCTCCCGCTGGGCGCAGATGGCGGACACGCAGGAAGCGAAGTATTCCCGATCCCGCATGGCCTCAATCCCGGCTAGCATCGTAAGGTTGTTGACGGAATAAGGGTGGAAGGAGCTCTTCACACGGTTCAGATCGTCCACAATTTCCGGGGAAGCGAGGGCGTAACCGAGCCTGCCGCCCGCAAGCGACCGGGATTTGCTGTACGTGCGCACCACCAGCAGATTGGGGTACTTAGTAAGCAACGGCACGCAGGTCTCTCCGCCGAAATCCACATACGCTTCGTCAACCAGCACCACGCTGCCCGGGTTGCCGGCAATGATGCGCTCCACCTCGGAAAGCGGCAGTGCGATCGACGTGGGCGCGTTGGGATTGGCGATGGCTACCAGTTGCCCACGCCCCACAAATTTCTCCGCCGGCAGGGTAAAATCCTCGTTCAGCGGCACAATCTCCGGTTGGATGCGGAACAACTGCGCGTAAACCCTGTAAAACCCGTAACTTACGTCCGGGATGGTCGCGCCCCGGGTTTCATCGGCGTAGGCCATAAACGCGAAGCCCAGTACCTCGTCCGAACCGTTGCCGACAAACACGTTGTCCGGCGCGAGGCCGTACTCGTCCGCGATGGCCTGCCGAAGTGTGCGGTACAGCGGGTCCGGGTACAGGTTCAGTCGCGAGACATTCTCCCGGTTTAATACCTCCAGCACCCGGGGAGACGGGGGGAAAGGGCTCTCGTTGGTATTCAATTTGACATAGCGCCGGTCTTGCGGCTGTTCCCCGGGCACATAGGGGGCCAGCGATTGCAGCCGGGGCAGTAAATATCGGCTCATAGTGTGCCCTCCGTGCGAATCGCCACGGCGTTGGCGTGCGCGCCCAGTCCCTCGGCCAGCGCAAAACGCTGCACATCCACCCCGACATTTTCCAGCGCGGCCTGCGAGTAATACAGGTAGCTGGTACGCCTACAGAAATCATCCACCCCCAGCGGGGAGGAGAAACGGGCCGTGCCGGACGTGGGCAGCGTGTGGTTGGGGCCAGCCAGATAATCGCCGAGCGGCTCCGGACAGTAGCGGCCCAAGAACACGCTGCCTGCGTTACGAATGATCGGCAGCAGGGCGAATGGGTCGTCCGTGCAGATTTCCAGATGCTCCGGCGCGACGGCGTTGCACAGGCGCGCGGCAGTTTCCAGATTGGGAACGAGCAGGATGCGGCTGTTGTTCTGGATGGATTCGCGGGCGATGGCCTCGCGCGAAAGCTTCGCAAGCTGCGTTTCCAGCTCGGTTTGTACCTGCGCCGCCAGCGCCGGGCTGGGGGTGAGCAGCCACGCGGCGGCGAGCCGGTCGTGCTCCGCCTGGCTCAGCAGGTCGGCGGCGACGAAGGCGGGATTGCTCTTTTCGTCGGCGATCACCAGGATTTCGCTGGGCCCGGCCACCATGTCGATCGCCGCCAGCCCGCGTGCGAAGCACAGCTGCTTGGCGGTGGCGACGAAAATATTGCCGGGGCCGACGATTTTATCCACGCGCGGCACGCTTTGGGTGCCGTATGCCATGGCTGCGACGGCCTGCGCGCCGCCGAGCTTTACGATTTGCGAAACGCCGGCGATGGCGGCGGCGGCGAGAATCACTGCGGGGACGCTGCCGGTTGAGTCCGGCGGGGTGCAAAGCACGATGTTGGATACGCCCGCGATTTTGGCGGGAATCGCCGCCATCAGCACGGAGCTGGGATAACGCGCCGTGCCGCCGGGGGCGTACAGGCCCACGGTCTCCAGCGGCAGCACCCGCTGACCCACGATCACGCCTTCCGCCTGCGCGTCGATAAAACCCGCGCGCTTTTGCAGCAGATGAAATCGCTCGATGTTCGCGGCGGCCCGCCGAAGGGTGGCAAGCAGCGCCGAATCGATCGTTTCCGTGGCAGCGGCAAGCTCTTCCGGGGTGACCAGCAGGCTTTGCGGGCGAACACCGTCGAACTTTTCGCAAAAATCCAGCACGGCTTCGTCGCCGCGCGCGGCAACCTGCGAAAAGATGTCCTCCACGGCGGCGGTTACGTCCCTGCCGGGTGCGGAAGCACGGTTGAGCAGTTCGCTTACGGGCTGACCTTCGTAACGGAGGATACGAATCATGCTTTTTCTCCTTTGGCGGCCTGCAGAGCTGCGGTAAGCGGCTGCAGTTCGTCTGTTTTAAATTTTGCGGCGGCCCGGTTGGCGATGAATCGGGCGCTGATGGGAAGCACGGTTTCGATCACTTCCAGATGATTCTGCATAAGCGTTGAGCCGGTTTCCACAATGTCCACAATCACGTCGCTGAGGCCCAATATCGGGGCCAGCTCGATGGAACCGTTCAGCTTGATGACCTCGATTTCGCGGCCCTTGCCCGCGTAAAACCGTTTCGCGATGGCGGGGTACTTGGTGGCGACCCTGAGCGGCGCGCTGAGGTCCTCGCGGAAATTCAGGGGAGCGGCCACGCACATGCGGCAAGCGCCAAACCCTAAATCCAACAGCTCATATACGTCGTTGCCGCCCTCCAGCAGCACATCCCGCCCGACCACGCCTGCGTCTGCCGCGCCGTGCTCCACATAGATCGGCACATCGCTGGGCTTCACCAGCAGATACTGTATCTGTCCATTGTCGGCCGTAAGGACCAGGCGGCGATCCTCCTGCTCCATGGCGGCGCAGGGGAAACCGCAGGCGGCGAACAGCCGGTACGCCCGATCGCCGAGGCGGCCCTTGGGCAACGCGATATTGAGCATTTCAGGGCACCTCCGTAAAGTCCGCGCCGATAAAGCGCAGGGTTTTTTCGGCGCGGAAACCGGCGGGCGGCTCGGTAGCC
>JAEWYP010000038.1 GCA_023395615.1 Bacillota bacterium | reverse complement strand
GCCAGCCGCGCGCTGATCGCGGCGCTGGGCGACACAAAAGGCCGGGTGCTGGATACCAGCACCGCCTTCCGCACCGATCCGCGCTTTGCCTACGGCTTTCCGGAACTGTCTCCGGCGCACGAGGCGGCGGTGAAGCAGGCGAACCGCGTTGCGGTGCCCGGCTGCCACGCCAGCGGCGCGATCGCGCTGCTCTACCCGCTGGTGCAGGCGGGCGCGATTTTACCGGATGCGGAACTAATGCTGACCTCGCTGACCGGGTATAGCGGCGGCGGAAAAAAGATGATCGCCGAATACGAAACCCCCGGCCGCGACGGAGCGCTGCGAAGTCTGCGCTCCTACGCCGTAACGCAGCATCACAAGCACCTGCCGGAGATTGTGCATGTTTGCGGGCTTGCGGAAACGCCGATCTTTCAACCGGTGCTTGGCGATTACTACGCGGGGATGCTGGTATCGCTCCCCCTGCGGCCCAACCGAATGCGAGAACCGCTTACACTTGGCGGGCTTACGGAGCTTTACCGCGCGCATTACGCGGATCAGCCGCTGATCCGCGTGCGGGACGCGAACCCCGATGCGTACCTGGCCGCCAATGCGATGGCGGGCAGCGACGGGATGGAGATTTTTGCAACCGGCACCGATGAGCGCGCGATGGTCTGCGCCCGGTTCGATAACCTCGGCAAGGGCGCGAGCGGCGCGGCGATCCAGTGCATGAACCTGATGCTGGGGCTGCCCGCGCAAACGGGCCTAAACGTTACCTTTTCCTGAAATATTCCTCGGCTGTCGGCCTGCGGGGCCTCCGGCCGGGCGCGGAGGCAGTATCGGTATGGCGGATCAGTTTGTGTTTATTGACGGCGGCGTGACCGCCGCAAAGGGTTTTAAGGCATCCGGCGAACATCTGGGCATTCGGAAGAACCGCGACAAGCGGGATACCGCGCTGATCGTGAGCGATACGCTGTGTACGGCGGCGTGCTGTTATACGCAAAATCTGGTGCAGGGCGCGCCTATCGCCGTTACGAAGGCGCACGTGGCCGACGGGCACGCCCGGGCGATTCTGTGCAACAGCGGCAACGCCAACACATGCAACGCCAACGGCAAAGAAATTGCCGAGGGGATGTGCGCGCTGGTTACGCAGCATACCGGCGTGCCCGCTGGCGACGTGGTGGTGGCCTCCACCGGCGTGATCGGCCAGCCCATGTCGCTGGACCCGTTTGAGAAGGGGATGCGCAGGCTGGCGGTCGCACTGCGGCACAACGGTGGGCATGACGCCGCCGAAGCGATTATGACGACCGACACCGTGGCCAAGGAAGTGGCCGTGGAGTTTACACTGGGCGGCAGGCTGTGCCGCATGGGCGGCATCAGCAAGGGCAGCGGCATGATCCACCCCAACATGGCGACCATGCTGTGCTTTATCACCACCGACGCTGCCATCGCGCCGGGTTGCCTGCAAACCGCCCTGTCCGACGTGGTGAAGGACACCTTCAACATGTTGTCCATAGACGGGGACACCTCCACCAACGATATGGTCACCGTTCTGGCAGGCGGGCTGGCGGGCAACGCGGAAATCGCCGCCTGCGGCGGGCCGGAGTACGATACGTTTAAAGCGGCGCTGTATCAGGTATGCGCGAAGCTTTGCCGTATCATGGCCAAAGACGGCGAAGGCGCTACGAAACTGCTCACCTGCACCGTAACCGGCGCGCCGGACAAGGCGAACGCCAAGCTGGTGGCCAAATCCGTAGTGTGCTCCACACTGCTTAAGGCGGCCATCTTCGGCGCGGACGCCAACTGGGGCCGGGTGCTGTGCGCCATCGGCTACAGCGGCGCTGCCGTGGACATCAGCAAGATCGATGTGCAGTTTCAAAGCCGCGCGGGCGTGGTGGCGGTCTGCACGGGCGGCAGCGGCGTACCCTTCAGCGAGGAGGACGCGAAGCTGGTGCTTTCCGAAAGCGAGATTGATGTTGCCGTTCAGCTCAACGCGGGAACGGAACAGGCGGTTGCCTGGGGCTGCGACTTGACGTACGATTACGTGAAGATTAACGGGGACTATAGAACCTGACGGTCGCTAAAGCTCCCTTTGGGGGCGGTCGCTAAAGCTCCCTTTGGGGAAGGGATTGCGATCCCCTCCCCAACCTTCCCCCTTAGGAGGAACGGGTGCTGATGTTCCTTTGAGTTGGGCGACTGTGGCTCTACTCTCTTCCGGGCCAACCTTCCCCCTTTGGAAAGAACTACCGTTTTCACACCGCATAAACGCAAAGGTTTCAGAGAGTCTTACATACAATAGTTTTTCGCAGCAGGAAGGGGACAAAACCGTGACCATCAACGAGCGTGCCGAGGTGCTGATTCAGGCGCTGCCCTACATCCGCAAGTACAACGGGAAAATCGTGGTCATCAAGTACGGCGGCAACGCCATGATCAACGAGGACCTGAAACGCGCCGTGATGGGCGATCTGCTGTTGTTGCAGCTGGTGGGCGTGCGCGTGGTGCTGGTGCACGGCGGCGGCCCGGAGATCAGCGATCTACTGAAAAAACTAGGCAAGAAGAGCGAGTTTATCGACGGTCTGCGCGTGACCGACGAGGAAACCGCCGACGTGGTGCAGATGGTGCTGGCGGGCAAGGTGGGCAAAAGCCTGGTCAGCCTGATCCAGACGGTCGGGGGCAAGGCGATCGGGCTAAGCGGCATGGACGGCCGCATGATTGAAGTGACCAAGCTGGACGACGTGCATGGGTACGTGGGCGAAATCACCAAAATCAACACGGCCCCTATTCTGGACGTGCTGGAGAAGGGCTATATCCCGGTCATTTCCACCGTGGGGTGCGACAGCGCCGGGCATGCCTACAACATCAACGCCGATACCGCCGCCGCCCGCATCGCCGCGGAGCTGAAAGCGGAAAGCTTTATCAGCATGACGGACATCCGCGGCATCCTGCGCGACCCGAAGGACGAAGGCACGCTGATCAGCGTGGTAAAGGCGAGCGAAGCGCCGGAGCTGATCCGCGAGGGTATCATTTCGGGCGGGATGATCCCCAAGGTGGATTGCTGCATCGAAGCCATCCGCCGCGGAGTGAACCGCGTGTTTATTCTGGATGGGCGTGTGCCCCACGCCATCCTGATTGAGTGCCTTACCGACGAAGGCGCGGGCACCATGTTTATACAGGGATAATCCGCCTCTGACGGAGGAAAAATCTTATCGGAAGGCCCGCCGGGCCGCCGGGAGGGAAAGCCATGAACAAGGTCGGGAAAATGTACGCGGAGTACATTGCCAATTCCTATTCGCGCTTTGACGTTACGTTTGTGCGCGGCGAAGGGGCATACCTGTACGACGAAACAGGGAAAAAGTATATCGACATGGGCAGCGGCATTGCGGTGAACGTGCTGGGGTATGGCAACGCCGCGTGGGAAAAGGCCGTGTGCGAACAGGCCCACGCGCTGGCCCACGTGAGCAACCTGTATTACACCACCCCGCAGGCGGAGCTGGCGAAGCTGCTGTGCGAAAAAAGCGGCATGAAGCGGGTGTTCTTCGGCAATTCCGGCGCGGAAGCCAACGAGTGCGCCATGAAGGTGGCGCGAAAATACAGCGCCGACAAGCATGGCGAGAACGTGCGCCCCGTGATCGTAACGCTTCAAAACAGCTTTCACGGCCGCACGCTGGCTACGCTGGCCGCTACCGGGCAGGACGTGTTCCATCACGATTTCGGCCCGTTCCCGGAGGGGTTCGCCTACGCGGAACCGGGCGATGCGGAAGGGTTGAAAACTCTGCTGGACACGCAGCCGGTCTGCGCCGTGATGCTGGAAACCGTGCAGGGCGAGGGCGGCGTGGAGCCGCTGACCCGCGAATACCTGCAGGCGGTGCGGGATATGACCGCCGAACGTGACATCCTGATGATTGTGGACGAGGTGCAGACCGGCAACGGCCGCACAGGCACGCTTTTCAGCTACCAGCGGTATGACTGGATGCCGGATATCGCCACCACCGCCAAGGGGCTGGCGGGCGGCCTGCCCATGGGCGTGTGCCTGCTGGGCGAAAAAGTAAAGGACACGCTGGGCCCCGGCAGCCACGGCTCCACCTTCGGCGGCAACCCGGTTTGCGCGGCGGCGGCGCTGGCAGTGCAAAAGCAGCTGACCGACGACCTGCTTGCCGAGGTGAAACGCAAGGGCAAGTATATCGCCGCGGAGCTGAGCGAACTGGACAACGTGAAAAGCGTATCCGGCCGCGGGCTGATGCTGGGCGTGGAAAGCGATAAAGATCCGAAAAAACTGGTGAAGGCGCTGCTGGAGCGCGGCGTGGTGTGCCTGACCGCGAAAAACAAACTGCGCCTGCTGCCGCCGCTGACCATCCCGTGGGACGCGCTGGAAGAAGCCGTGGACATCATCAAGGAGGAGCTGGGCAAATGAGCGAACCGATGAAACATATTTTAAAACTTGGCGACCTGACCGGCGAGCAGATTTTAAGCATCCTGAATCTGGCCGACCAGTTGAAATACGAGCAGAAACACGGCATCGCACATCCGGTGCTGGCGGGCAAAACGCTGGGCATGATCTTTCAAAAATCCAGCACCCGCACGCGCGTTTCGTTTGAAACGGGCATGTACCAGCTGGGGGGCCACGCGCTGTTTTTAAGCAGCCGCGATTTGCAGATTGGCCGGGGCGAACCCGTGCAGGATACCGCCCGGGTGTTGAGCCGTTATCTGGACGGTATCATGATCCGCACCTTCGCCCAGCAGGAGGTGGAGGATCTGGCGCAATACGGCAGCATCCCCATCATCAACGGGCTTACGGATTATGCGCACCCCTGTCAGGTGCTGGCGGATCTGATGACCATTCGGGAGCACAAGGGCAGTTTTAAAGGGCTGAAGCTCTGCTTTGTGGGCGATGGCAACAACATGGCCAACAGCCTGATTGTGGGTTGCCTCAAGGTAGGCATGAGCGTATCCATTGCCTGCCCGGACGCGTACCAGCCGGACGCGGCCATTATGGCCTGGGCAAAGGACACCGGCCGTTTTGAGATCGGGCCGGACATCCCCGCCATGGCGAAAGGCGCCGACGTGCTGTATACCGACGTGTGGGCCAGCATGGGCGAGGAAGGCGAAGCGGAGCAGCGTAAAAAAGCGTTCGCGGGCTATCAGGTGAACGATGCGGTGATGGCCGTGGCCAAGCCGGACGCGATGGTGCAGCACTGCCTGCCCGCGCACCGCGGCGAGGAAATCACCGAAAAGGTGTTGGAAGCTCACGCCGACGAAATCTTCGACGAGGCCGAAAACCGCCTGCACGCGCAGAAAGCCGTGCTGGTCAAGCTGATGAAGTAAAATGGGATACAGAAAGGCGCGGGGCCTGCGATCATTCGCGACCCCGCGCTTTTCCGTATCAAAAACTGTCCAATGGTCGCGCGATCAGGCCAACCGTTGATTTCCAGCCCGGGACAAGCTCCCTTTGGGCTTCCTTCAACGGTCTTTTTTCTATGCGATCAGCGCGCGGAGGAATTCGTGGGCTTCGAATCGGTAAGATTCTGCCGAAGCATCTCCGTTATCGTCCGCTCAAAAGCGTCGTCCTGCTCGCGGGTGCGCTTCGCGGGGCCTTTCAGCCGCCCGCCACCCATGCGGATTTTGCGCGCGGTGTGCCGGGCCAGCAACAGCGAATCGATATTATCCGCGGTATAGCGCATTCCGTTCTGGTCCAGCACCTGCGCGGCGCGGGCAAGCGCCATCGCGGCCAGCCCGTAATCCTGCGTGACCACCAGGTCCCCCGGATGAAGCAGGTTCACCAGCCGAAAATCCGCGCTGTCCGGGCCCTGATCGACGGTCAGGGTTTCCGCGCCTTCGCGCTCCAGCACATGCGCCGTGTCGCAAACCAGCAGCACCGGCACGCTTGCCTTCTTCGCGCAGGCGATCGTAAGGTCCACCACCGGGCAGCCGTCGGCGTCCACCAGGATTCTCAAATCAGGGTTCCCCCTTATTTCGTTCGCCTTGCGGGCGTAACGGCGGTTGTATCGTTCGCCTGCTCTCCCACGTACGGAGGCGCGCCTTTTTCGCGGTACCCGGTTGTGGGATTCAGCGCGCTCCCGATAGAGGGTAGCGTGCCAGTAATTTCGATGGGGCGTATTCGAATACGCCTACGCTGTCGATCGTTGCACGCATAGGGGAAAACGCTTGCGCCGCGATTGGCACGGCGCGCAGCACTGCTTCGGGTTCGTCCATCAGCAGGGTTGCGTGCGCCACCCACTCCACACCGCCCTTCCAGAGGACGGTGCCCATCAGCGCTTCGTGCAGCGTAAGCAGTTCGTGGTTAACGGACAGGCCCGCAAACAGCACGCTGGTTCCAAAAAGACCGAGGTGGTTCAACTCTACGGTGAAAGGCGCGGTGCGCGCACATACCGCCTTGGTAAGCGCCAGCGCCTGTGCCTCCTGTGAAAGATCATATTCGCCCAGAGTTATATGATGCGGGAAATCCGCTTTCTGCGCGCCGGTCAGGCCCGCAGCGCGGAGCAGGTCGTACAGTTCGTCCAGTTTTCGGTTGGCGACATCGTCCAGATGGGCAATCAGGTAAACCCGTTTTTTCTCTGTCATTCCGTACTTTTCCCTCTGTATGGCGGTGAGATGGACCATTTGTTACAATCCACTTTTTATGGCCTTGTTTGATTATCCCACAAAAAGAGAGTAAACTCAAGCTCTTGACGGTTTCTACCCGGGAAGATTAGAATTTGATAAACCTATTGACATTAGTATCTAACGGTATTATATTGCTAACTGTGTTCGCGAACAAGACACGAAGGGAGCCTTATCATGGATTATCACGTATTAGCAAACGAACTGCTCCGAAAAATTTATGTGATCAATAAGGACAGACCACAGCGGAAACTCAACGAATGCATGCGTGGGGAAGGGTTTGTGCTGCAATATGTAATCTTTCATGAAGGGCCGGTGCAGCCCAACGAAATCAGCAGCTTTATGAACATCAGCACCGCGCGGATCGCCGCGGCGCTGAACAGCCTGGAGCGCAAGGGCCTTGTTACCCGCCGCATCGACCCCAGCGACCGGCGCAGGATTTTGGTGGAATTGACGCCGGAAGGGAAGGAATTTGCGGATGCGCAGCGCGGCGCCATGCTCAACCATATGACCCGTATGCTGGAAAGGCTGGGCGAGCAGGATTCGACCGAGCTGGTACGCATTCTGGGCCGCGTGGCGGAGATTACGAACGAGCTCCACAAAAACCCGGACGGGCAGGATGAAAACGCGATGGACGACCCATTTGCCCAGGGCCGCCACCTCTGGCACCGGCACTGAGGCAGCGCCGGTCAGAAAGTTTGGAAAGGATAGACGTATGTTAAAGATTTTAAAGCGCTTAAGCCTTGTCGAGTGGCTGCAGGCAGCCGCGAGCCTGGTGTTTATCGTGGCGCAGGTCTGGCTGGATTTGAAACTGCCGGATTATATGAGCCGCATTACGGTGTTAACGCAGACGCCGGGAAGCGATCTGGCGGAAATCTGGCAGCAGGGCGGCTATATGCTGCTGTGCGCGCTGGGCAGCTTCGCCGCCGCGACGATCGTGGGTTTCTTTGCCGCGCGGATCGCCGCCTCGTTTTCCCAGCGGCTTCGCAGCCTGCTGTTTAACAAGGTGGACAGCTTCTCCATGGAGGAGATCAGCCGCTTTTCCACTGCCAGCCTGATTACCCGCTCCACCAACGACATTACCCAGATCCAGATTTTGATTACGATGGGGCTGCAGCTGATTATCAAAGCCCCGATTACCGCCATCTGGGCCATTACCAAGATTGCGGGCAAGGGCATGGAGTGGACGATGGCCACGGGTGTTGCGGTGGTCGTAATCATGATTGTGATGACGGTGCTGCTGCTGCTGGTGCTGCCCAAGTTCCAGAAAATGCAGGTGCTGACCGATAACCTGAACCGCGTGACGATGGAAAACCTGTCCGGCGTGCGCGTGGTGCGAGCCTACAACGCCGAAGCCTACCAGAACGGCAAGTTTGAAACGGCGAACGAGGAGCTTACGAAGAACCAGCTCTTTACCAGCCGCGGCATGGCGGTGCTGATGCCGCTGCTGTTCGCCATTATGAGCGGGCTTACCCTTGCCATCTACTGGATCGGCGCATACCTCATCAACAGCGCGCAACTGATGGACAAGCTTACGCTGTTCTCCAACATGGTGGTGTTTTCCGCGTACGCCATGCAGGTGATTATGTCGCTGATGATGCTGGTAATGATTTTCTTCCTGCTGCCCCGCGCCATGGTATCCGCCAAACGCATTAACGAGGTGCTGGAAACCGAACCCGCGATAGCAGAGGGCAAAAAAACCGAAGGGTTGCCCGGGCAAAGCGGCGAGGTGGTGTTTGACCACGTAAGCTTCCGTTACCCCGGCGCGTCCGAGGATGTGCTGCACGACGTAAGCTTTACCGCCCACAAAGGGGAAACCGTGGCCTTTATCGGCTCCACCGGCAGCGGTAAAAGTACGGTGGTCAACCTGATACCGCGTTTCTTCGATGCCACGGAGGGTACCGTTACCGTGGATGGCGTAAACGTGAGGGAGTACGCGCAGGAGGCGCTTAACAACAAAATCGGCTATGTGCCGCAAAAAGCCGTGTTGTTTATGGGCACGGTTACCAGCAACGTAGCCTACGGCGATAACGGCAAAGCCCCCGCGACCGAAGAAGACGTGAAACGCGCTGTTGAGATTGCGCAGGGCAAAGACTTTGTGGAGAAGATGGACGGCGCTTACAACGAGGAGATCGCTCAGGGCGGAACCAATGTATCCGGCGGGCAGAAACAGCGCTTGTCTATCGCGCGGGCCGTATGCCGTAAACCGGAAATCTATATCTTTGACGACAGCTTTTCCGCCCTGGATTACCAGACCGACCGCGACCTGCGCGCGGCGCTTAAAAAAGAAACGGCGGGCGTTACCAGCCTGATCGTGGCCCAGCGCATCGGCACCATTATGAATGCGGATCGGATCGTGGTGCTGGACGAAGGCAGCGTCGTCGGCCAGGGTACGCACCGGGAACTGCTTTCCAGCTGCGATGTTTACCGTGAAATTGCCATGTCGCAGCTTAGCGAGGAGGAACTTGCCCTATGAGTGAAAATCATTCGCAAAATCGCGCGCCGGCAGCCGGCCGCGGGCCTATGGGCGGGGGTCGCGGGCCTATGGGCGGGATGGGCCCTGTGGAAAAGCCGAAAAGCTTTAAGGGAACCATGATTAAGCTGATCCATTACTGCAAAAAGGACCTGCCTGTGATTATCGTGGCTCTGGTGGCTGCCATCGCGGGAACCGTATTGCAGATTCTTGGCCCGGATCAGTTGAAAAACCTGACCAACGAAATCGCCAAAGGCCTGCCCCAGATGCTTAACGGCAAGCCGGTGTTTGGCGCCATCGACCTGAGCGCGGTGGCCTCCATTACCTGGGTGCTGGTGTTTTTCTACGCAAGCGCGATGGTGCTGAACTTTACGCAAAGCTATATCATGGCGACGGTTACGCAGATCATCTCCAAACGGATGCGTACCGACATTGCCGATAAGATCAACCGTCTGCCGCTGAAATACTTTGACAGCACCAGCCACGGTGATATCTTAAGCCGTGTTACCAACGACGTGGACGCGATCGGACAAACGCTGAACCAGAGCGTGGCTACGCTGGTAACTTCCGTTACCATGCTGGTCGGCTCGCTGGTGATGATGTTTATCAACAGCTGGATTCTGGCGTTGACCGCGATCGGCACCAGCATTCTCGGGTTCGTGCTGATGATGCTGATTATGACCAAGTCGCAGAAGTATTTTACCCAGCAGCAAAACGCTTTGGGCGCCATCAACGGCCACATTGAGGAAGTATACACCGGCCATAACGTGGTGAAAGTGTACAATGGCAGCAGGGAGGCGCGCGGCACCTTTGAGAACATCAACGGGCAGCTGTATGTAAGCGCGTGGAAATCGCAGTTCCTCTCGGGGTTGATGATGCCGCTGATGACCTTTGTAGGCAACCTTGGCTATGTGGCCGTATGCGTTGTGGGCGCGGTGCTGGCGATGAACGGGGTGATCACCTTCGGCGTGATCGTAGCGTTTATGATGTACGTACGCCTGTTTACCCAACCGCTGTCCCAGATCGCGCAGGCCTTTAACAACCTGCAGCGCACCGCTGCCGCCGGCGAGCGGGTACTGGGCTTCCTGGACGAAAAGGAACTGTCCGACGAGAGCGACAAGAAGCTTTGCTTAAGCAAAGTGAACGGCGATGTGGAATTCCAGCATGTCAAGTTCGGCTATGATCCGGATAAGACGATCATTCACGATTTTTCCGCCAAAGTAAAAGCCGGGCAGAAGGTGGCTATCGTAGGCCCCACCGGCGCGGGTAAAACCACCATCGTCAACCTTGTGATGCGGTTTTACGAGCTGGACGGCGGCCGGATACTGCTGGACGGCACCCCCATTAACAATCTGCCGCGCAATAACGTGCACGAGCAGTTCGGTATGGTGCTGCAGGATACGTGGCTGTTTGAAGGCACCATCCGGGATAACATTGCTTACGGCAAACCGAACGTAACCGACGAACAGGTGATTGCCGCCAGCAAAGCGGTTGGCCTGCACCACTTTATCCGCACCCTGCCGGGGGGATACGATACGGTACTCAACGCGCAGGCCAGCCTGTCCGAAGGGCAGAAACAGCTGATTACCATTGCCCGCGCGATGATCCAGAACGCGCCGCTGCTGATATTGGATGAGGCGACCAGTTCTGTGGATACCCGTACCGAGCGCATCGTGCAGCGCGCCATGGACAAACTGACCGAGGGGCGCACCTCGTTTGTGATCGCGCACCGGCTGTCCACCATCAAGAACGCGGACCTGATCCTGGTGATGAGGGATGGCGACATTGTGGAGAGCGGCACGCATGCGGAACTGTTGAAACAGAACGGCTTCTATGCCGACCTGTACAACAGCCAGTTCGAACAGGTCGCCTGATCCGAGCAACTCAATCACCGCCGCCCGCGCCCCATTTCCGGGGAGCGGGCGGTTTTTTACCGTTGAACCTTTCCAGATTTTGTGGTAGGATGATTGCGTTTCATACCCCTTATCATTTTATAAAGGATGATCCTCTGTGATTCTCTGCATTGCTTCCGCTCCGCGCAAGGCCTGAAAAGGGACGAGCCTGCACGGAGCCAACCGATAAGTCCGTTTGAACGTCCCCCATTGGGCTTTGCGCTTTCCCGTTTTGTAAAAACCAAAACCCGAAAGGAAAGCAAAGCCGATGTTTCATATTTCTTCCGTTAAAAACGCGCTGAAAGAGTTGCGCGCATTTCTGATCCTCTGGAGCACCCAGTCGCTGTCCTCGCTGGGCAGCGCCATGACGGGTTTCGCTTTGATTGTCTGGAGCTACGAACAACAGGGTTCGGCGCTCAGCACCGCGCTGCTTGCGGTGTGCTCCTACGCGCCGTATGTGGTGTTCAGCATTTTTGCGGGCACCCTGTGCGACCGGTGGGACAAAAAAATCACCATGCTGGTAAGCGACAGTTTCGCGGCGCTGACGACGGTCGCGGTGCTGTGGCTGTTAAGCACGGGACAACTACGACTGTCACACCTGTACGTTATCAATGCCCTGAACGGCCTGATGAACACCGTGCAGCAGCCAGCCTCCGACGTGGCCACAAGCCTGCTGACCCCGCGCCGCTATTACCAGCGGATTGCCGGGATGCGGTACTTTTCCAATTCACTGGTTACCATGCTTACGCCCGCGTTTGCGACGGCGGTGCTGGCGCTGGCCGGGCTGCGCGCCGTGCTGTGGTTTGATCTGTTCACCTTCGGGGTCGCCTTTCTTGCGCTGGCGTGCCTGATCCGTATCCCCAAGCCTGAGGAAGAACCGGGTAAGCTGCGGGAAACGGCGCTGCGCTCCGCCAAAGCCGGGCTGACCTTTTTAAAGAGCAACCCCTGCATCTTTCATCTGATCCTCTTTCTGGCGGTCATCAACCTGACCGCCTCCATGTACAACGCGGCGCTGCCCGCGATGCTCCTGTCCCGCGCGGGCGGGGGTGAGTTTGCGCTGGGCGCGGTAAACACAGTAACCGGCTTAACGACCCTGCTGGGCAGTGTGCTGGTTACGCTGCTGCCCGCGCCGAAAAGCCGGGTGCGCACGATCCTGAACACACTGCTGTTTTCCATGAGCACCGAAAACTTCTTCCTCGCTTTCGGGCGCGGCGTGCCGGTCTGGTGCGCGGGCGTGGTGCTGGGCTGGATACTGATTCCCATGATGGGCACCAACCTGGACGCGCTGCTGCGGCTGCATATCCCCACGGATATGCAGGGGCGTGTGTACGCGGCGCGCAACACCTTCCAGTTTTTCACCATTCCGGTGGGGTATCTGCTGGGCGGTGTGCTGGTGGATCGTGTGTTTGAACCGCTGATGGCCTCGCAGGGGGCGCAAAGCCTGCTGGTGATGGTCTTTGGCGCTGGCAAAGGCTCCGGCGCGGCGTTCCTGTTCTTTGCGCTGGGCGTGTTCGGGGCGCTGTCGTGCCTGCCGTTTCGCGCCGACCCCGCCATCTGGCGGCTGGAGGCCGAAGAAGCGATCCAAAAATAGCGGGGTACAAAATCGCAACGGGGCTGTCGCGTATACGACAGTCCCGTTGGCTTGCCTGCCCATAAGGTTGTACGGTAATCATGAAGGTGCACTGCTGTGCCGGGAGAATGCGTGATGCTGAACGTTCGCCCCGCCGATATACCTGGGTGTTGGGGTTTATATGGATTTCGGAAACTTGCGGCAGGGCGGCTGATTTTCAGACGAAGGAATTTTTTTCGGGGACAAGGCCCGGGTTACTGTATGGCGCACTCGATGCGGTCGCGACCGTCGTTCTTGGCGCGGATCAATGCTTCGTCGGCCAGTCGCAGTACCCGGCTTACGTCTTTTTTGGTTGCGTCTTTTACGACGCCGATGCCGATGCTGACGGACACATAATGATCCACCTTCGACAGTTCGCTGGGAAGTTGCGTTTCCCGCACGCTGCAACGAATCGATTCAGCGAGTGTATGAGTTTTCTCTTGTGTGGCATTCAACTGAAGAATCACAAACTCATCGCCGCCCCAGCGGCAGAAAAAGTGGTCGGCGCCCTTGGGCAACATATCGATCAGGCTTGCGACCTTCACCAGCACCCGGTCGCCCACGTCGTGGCCGCAATGGTCGTTATACTGTTTAAAATGGTCAATATCGATCAGCAGTACGGCCAGAGCCTGTGGCGCGTCCCCACAAGCATCAAAGGCAATATCAATATAATTGCGGAAGGCGCGGCGGTTTGGCGCGCCGGTCAGCTCGTCCAGAAGCGCCATGTTTTTCAGTTGCCGGTTGGCAAGCATCAGCTGGCGGTTGATCTCCTGATTCTCCACAATCTCGTGTTCCAGCTGCGCGTTGGAGGATTCCAGCAGCAGGGTGACGTGAAAATCCCGCAGATAATTATGGTAAACAACCCGGGAAGCGGCCCAGGCGGTAATGACGAAAATCGCCAGATTTACGTAATCGCCAATCAGAATATCCTGAGAAGGCTGAAAAAACGGCAACCCGATGGCCAGCGTAAGCACCGACACGCCAAAGGAGATCCAGCGCTCCCAATCCTCCAGAATAAAGAGGATGGAGGAAATCATCAGCGGCACCATGAAAGCGGTCAGCTGGCTATACAGTTTCTGATCCATCAGCGCCATCACGCTGCCCCAGGTCATGGTCAGGGTCAGGAAAACGAGGATGCCACCGTTCAGCTGTTTCAGTCGGCTGCTGGTAAGGCCGCCGGATCGGTTCAACGCGTTTGTGCACAGCAGAAAGCCGATGTTGAGCGCCGTTAAAAGCGCATACATGAAAAAGTAGTTGCCGAACTGAAAGCGGTTGTCTACCCGCATGAGTGCTGATAACAGGTCGGCAGCCATCAGCAGCAGCTCAAACCCGATCGTTACTTTCGCCAGCAGCGCGCCGCGGCGAAGGTTATCAATCCCTTTTTTTCTGGCAAGCCGGTCCCGGTCTTCTGGGGCAACGGTAGTCTGTCCATACTGCGGTTCGTTCATCGTTTTATGTCCTCAGCCGGTTGGCAGGCGGAGTTGGTACTTTCCCTGCCACACCAGAGTATCGTTCCACATATTAACATTTTCGTTGGCATCCGTCAACTTTCCCATAGGATAACAGGCGGTATGCTTTTACCGAAAAATCCAGAAAAACCATTGCGAATTTCGTTCAAATTGAGTAGGATGATCACAACGGAAACGAATACGTTCATTCAGTCGGATGAAGGGGAGTGCGAATCATGGTGAATATTGCCATTCTGGGTGCGGGCAACATTGCGGTGAAAATGGCCCATACGATCAACGGCATGGTTGCGGCGGGAAACCACAGCCTTGCTCCTTATGCGGTGGCTGCCCGCGACGAAGCGCGCGCGCAGCAGTTTGCCCACGATTACGGTTTTCAAAAAGCATACGGGTCTTATGAGGAGATGCTGGCCGACCCCAAGGTAGACCTTGTATACGTCGCCACGCCGCATTCGCACCACTACGAGCATATGCGGCTGTGCCTCTCGTGCGGTAAAAATGTGCTGTGCGAAAAGGCGTTCACCGTGAACGCCTCGCAGGCGGAAGCCGTTACCAACATGGCGTACGAAAAAGGGCTGTACGTGGCGGAAGCGATCTGGACGCGCTACCTGCCTTCCCGCAAGATGATCGACGAACTGATCGCTTCGGGCGCCATCGGCACGCCACGGGTGCTGACCGCCAACCTGGCTTACCCGTTGGAGCATGTGGAGCGGATGCTGAGACCGGAACTGGCGGGCGGCGCACTGCTGGACCTGGGGGTATATACGCTCAATTTCGCTTCTATGGTGTTTGGCGATGATATTGCGGAAATGCACAGTGTATCCCAGAAAATTGAAACCGGCGTGGATGCTCAGGATTCTATTACGCTTACGTACCGTGATGGGAAAATGGCCATTCTCTGTGCCGCCTTTACCTGCACGGGGGATCGGCGCGGCGTGGTGTACGGCACAACCGGAACGCTGACTGTGGATAACATCAATAATCCCATGGAAATCATCGTAACGCAGCACAACAAACCCGACGCGGTGCGCACCTACACCGTTCCCCCGCAGATTACAGGGTTCGAATACGAGGTGCAAGCGGCGGTGGATGCGATTGAGCGCGGACAGACGGAGTGCGAGGCCATGCCCCATGCCGAAACGGTGCGCATCATGCGCCAGATGGATGCGCTGCGCGCTCAGTGGGGGCTCGTATATCCCAACGAAGGGCTATAAAACGCACTGCTGGCAGAAAGTATTCGCCTGATATTGGAATTGAAACAGACCTGTTTGACGCGGGAACCTGTTCTTTGCCGATGCTTTCACCGGCAGAGTGCGCGCAAAGAAGCGCCGACGGCATTCAGCCGTCGGCGCTTTCACCTGCGTTTGGTTACGGGTGATATACCACCGCGCCGGTTTCGGTGTTGCGCGAATAATGGCTGGCAAAGTCCCACATGATCTTGGCGAATTCGGGATACAGAGAATGTACGAAGCCCTCGGTAATTCCGAGACCCACCATCGGCACGCCGTCGGCGTTGTTCAGGAACCAGCGATGGTTCACAAACTCGCCGTTGAGGGTGACGGTCAGGCCGCTGTCGGCTTTGAAACCTGCCATCGGGTACTTGTCAAAATCATAAGCGTCAAAGTTGCTCATGCCGTTGTATTTCAAGAAAAGCTGAATCTGCGTCTGGTGGCTGGTGCCAATGTGCCCGGCCGCTTCGTCGAACACCACGCTCAGGTCGCGCGTGGAGGTGGTGAACAGGATGGGCAGGTCCACCGTGTTAAACTGGGCGGCCTGCTCGTCGGTCGGCGTATAACCCATGCCGGACATAGGCACGGCGGCGGCAAACAGCGCGGGGTCGCCATGTACGGTCTTCATCGTGGCGAAACCGCCCATGGAATAGCCGGTTACGTACACGCGGGACGCGTCCAGTGCAGGATAGGTTTCCAGCAGGGAGCGCACAAATTTGGGCATGATTTCGCACTCGATGCCTTCCACGAATTTTCCGTCCTTCATCGTCCAGAAAACTTCCTGATGCTGGGGGGATACCACGGCGACGCGTTGATCGCCCGCCAGTTTGATATACCCGTTCTCGTCCGCGAACATCAGCGGATCGTCGCCCATGCCGTGCAGCGCCAGAATCAGCGGCACGCTGCCTGCGGGAGCAGTGTTGTTCAGCACTTCGTCCGGCAGAATCTCATACCAGGACTGCAGATACTCTCCGTCCTGGGTTTTCACGTCGCTGAAGCGATCCTCGGAGTGGAAGGCCACGTTCACGCCATCCGGCGTTTCCCCGTTCAAAATCGCGTCGCGCTCGCACAGCGAGAACGGGAGGGTGCCGCCCGTGGCGCTGCAGCGCATGGCTTTGATAAACAGGTTGTAGTAGGCATCCTTAATGTATTTTGCGGCGTCGGGCATGTCATCCTGCGCGACAACCACTTTGCGAAGCGGAAGCGCCTGGTTATAGTAAGTTACGACGTCGCCCGCGAATGTGGACGCGTCGGTGCCGTTGGCCTGCTGATATTTCGCCACAACGTCGTCTTTGGCGTTTACCAGATAGACCGGCACGCTTGCGGCCACGCTGCGGTAGCACTGCATATCGCCGTTGATTAGCAGCATGCCCGCGACCCGGCCGACGCTTGCGGTCACCGGGGCCACGAAGTTGTTCAGGAAGGTAGCGCCGCCGTTGATGCCGATGTAATACTCATATCCGTAACCGCCGAAGTATTCCGCGTCGGAATAGTAGGTTGTTGTGTCGCCGGTTTTCACCGACGCTTTTTGGGCGAGCATCACGGTTTGCAGGGTCTGGAAGGCGCTCTGGTCGGCCGTACCGTAGCCTGCTTTGGGGTCCGCGGGGGTTACAAGCACGATGCTCCCCTTGGCTTCCTCAATCATATCCACAAGCCCGAGGCCCTTCAGGTAGGCAAGCGCCGCATCCTTGTCGGCAAAGCTCTGGTCGGAGAATACGACCAGATTGGTATTCATCCTCGCCGCCGCGCGGAAGCTGCCGTAGAGGTCCGCGGAACGGTAGACGAACGTTGTGTTTTCGGGATAGCTGTCCAGCGCGGGGTTGGATACGTAGGTTTTTGTTTTGTCCGTTTCCAGCGCCAGCGCCGCGGCAGGACTGGTAAGGCGGGTCTCCTGCAAAGTTTCGAAAGTTGCTTCGTTCCCCTGCCGGCTGGAATAGTTCAGCGCGAACGCGCCCGGAACGAGCGCGAAGGTGAACAGCAGAGTGAATACGAGCGCCAGACTGAGCCGCTTTTTCATCATGGATTGTTCTTCCTTTCCCAATGGGGTCCTTATGTTACCGGCGGTTGCCGGAGGAGCGCAGAAGGTGCGGGAAGCACGTACGGGCGTGCTTCCCGCCGGGGAATCAGTCGGCGTAGGGGTTGTACTGCACGGCGCCGCTTTGCGGGTTGCGGGTATAGTGTTTCATAAAGTTCCAGGCAAGTTCCGCGTACCCCTCATACAGGCCGTGTGGCAGGAACTCGGTCACGCTCAGCCCCACCATCGGAACGCCCGCCTTGTTGAGGAACATCCAGGTGTAGTTGGGGTATTCCCCGTTGAGCACGGTCGCCTTGTAGGTGTCCGCTTTGAAGCCGCTGATGGGGTATTTCTGGAAATCGTAAGTGACGGTGGGCATCTCGTTATAGCTCAGATAATCGTTGATGTTCATCTGGTAGTCTTCCGCGATGATCCCGTTTTTGGAATCGAAGTGCGTGCTGGTATCATAGGTGCAGGTGGTAAACAGCACGGGGATATCCACCTTGGCAAACTGCGCAGTCTGATCTTCCAGATGCGTGTAGGGCGTGGCGGACATGGGTACAGCCGCCGCGAACAGACCGGCGTTGCCGTACAGCGCGCGGTTGGTTGCGCCGCCGCCCATGGAATAACCGGTTGCGTATACGCGGGAACGGTCCAGCTGCGGATAGGTATCCAGCATATACTGCACCAGCGCGGGCAGGGCGCTGGACAGAACGTCGTAGGCGGAGGTATGCAGCGGTGCGACGATCGCAAAGTGTTTCTGGCCGGCCAGTGTAAGCCAGCCCAGATCATCCGCGGCCTGTACGGGGTCGTCCCCGCCGCCGTGGCACATCAGGATCAGCGGGATGCTGCCGTCTTTTGCCGTGCCGTCCAGCATTTCGTCGGGCAGCATCTCATACCAGGTCTGGATATACTCGCCCTTGTCGGTCACAATGTCTTTAAACCGGTCTTCCTGATGCTCAATCACATTGATCCCGTCTTTGGTTTTTCCGTTGATAATGGCGTTGCGCACCCCCAGCGAATAGGGAGCCTGATTCCAGTTATAGGCGCTGTACAGGGTAGACGCGCTGTATAACCCGGCTTTGAGCACGGGAACGCGAAGCGCTTTGATGAAGAAGTTGTGATAAACATCGTCGATCAGCGCCGCGTTCAGTTCGGCGGTCTGGTTGACCACAACCTTTTGCTGGGGTTTCGCCTGATTGTAGTAGTACTGATAGCCGTTTTCGTATCCATAGGCTTCCGTGTCGTTGGCGGTTTTATACTTTTCGATGATCGCGTCGCTTGCGTTGACCAGATAAACGGGTACGGGGGCGGCAACCTGACGGATTTTTTCCATACCGCCGTTCACCAGCAGCATCCCCGCCACGCGGGAAATATAGTCCAGGGTGCTGGCGATATAGTCGTTCAAGAAGGTCGCGCCGGCCCCGACGCCGATTAAGTAACGGTAGGTCAGGCCGCCGTAATAGGCGCTGTCGGCATAGTAATTGGTGGTCGTGTCGTTGACCTTCTGGCTGTAGCCGATGTTAAACATGGCGGACTGCATCTGGTAATAGGCGTACTGGTCTGCAGTCCCGAAGCCGTTTTCCTTATCGATGGGCGTTACCAGCACAACGCTGCCGCTGGCTTCATCAATCTGGCTGGTCAGACCCAACCCCTGCAGATAGGCCAGCGCTTCCGCCTTGTCGGCAAAGGACTGATCGGTATAAATCAGGATGTTGGTATTCATCCGGTTGGCCGCGCTTAAGGAAGTGTACATTTTCGCGGAACGGTATACGTAGGTCGTTCCCTGCGGATAGGTATCCATAGCCGGATCGGTCACGTAGGTTCTGCCGGTCGCGCTGTTCAGATAAGCCACTTCGTTGGCACGTGCTTCTTCCAGCGTTTCAAAGGTCGAGTCGTTATCGAAGTGCTGCGAATAATTCAAGGCGAAGGCGGAGCTGCTGCCCAGTATCAGGCACAGACACAGCGCCGCGCACAGGATTTTTCTTAGCATGGGATGTTCCTTTCTGTAGCAATCCCTCCCGGGCCATGCGTATGCACGCCCGGGAGGGAAGGGTTGGGGTGGTTGGTTACTTTACGTTTGCCTGATAGATAATTTCCTTTGTCTGCTGATCACGGGAGAAATGCTTGGCAAAATCCCAGCCAAGTTTGGCGTATTCGGGATAGAGCGCGTGGGTAAGGCCCTTCGTGTAGCTCAGCGCGACCATCGGAACGCCCTTGTCGTTGTTAAGCGTCCAGGTGGTGTTCTGATATTCGCCGTTGAGCGTGATCACCCGCACGCTGTCCGCCGCGAAGCCGTTAATCGGATAAGTTGTGAAATCAAACGTATCAATCGGCTTCATTTCGTTGTAACCAAGGAACAGGTTCAGCTGGCCCTGATACCCTTCCGCCAGCGTGCCGTTCGTCTGGTTGAAGGCGCCGGGCAGGTCGTAGGTGGAGGTAGTGAACATCACGGGCAGGTCGAGGGTCTTAAACTGGGCAATCTGCTCATCGGTCGGCGTATAGCCCGCCGCGGCCATGGGGATTGCCGCCGCGAAAACCGACGGGCCGCCGTTGGCGGCTTTCAGGGTGGCGGAGCCGCCCATGGAGTAGCCGGTTACATACACACGGGAAGCGTCCAGCGCCGGGTAAGTTTCCACCATGTAGTTCACCAGCCGGGGCAGAACGTCGCACAGGATACCGCCGACGATTTCCATCCCTTTCAGTGTTCCGCCGATGCTGGTATGGTCGGGCGCGACGATGGCGAGCCGCTCTTTGCCGGCAAGGCTCAATAGGCCGATCTCGTCCACAAACTGGGCCGCGTCGTCTCCGCCGCCATGCAGCGCAAGCACCAGCGGTACGGATCCTTTGGCCGCTTTGCCGCTTAGCACTTCATCCGGCAGATACTCTACCCAATCCTGCAGGTAAGAGCCGTCTTCGGTTTTCAGGTCGCTGAAACGGTCGTCATGCTGATAGGCGACGTGGATACCGTCCGCGGTAACGCCGTTAATGACCGCGTCCCTGTCGCACAGGGAGTAGGGCGCTTCGTCGAAGTTATAGTTCTGGTAAGGGGTGCCGGCGCTGTACAGGCCCGCTTTGCCAACCGGCACGCGCATGGCTTTGATGAACAGGTTGTAGTAGGCGTCTTTCACAAAGGCCGCGGTATCCGGGGTTTCCGTGCTGGCGACCATGACCCGCTGCAGCGGCAGCGCCTGGTTAAAGTAGGTGGTTACGTCGTTATCGGTGATGCTGGCGTCGGTTTTGTCGGCGGCCTTATACTTAGCCACCACGTCGTCCGTCGCGTTCACCAGATACACGGGCACCAGCGACGCCACGGTGCGGATTGCGTCCATCTGGCCGTCGATCAGCAGCATACCCGCGATACGGCTTGCGTAATCGACGGTGCCGGCAACGTAGTTGTTCAGGAAGGTCGCGCCGCCGCCGATGCCGACGACGTAGAGATAGCCGAACCCGCCGAAGTATTCCCCGTCGGCGTACGATACGGTTGTATCGCCGTTTTTAACGGAGGCCTTTTGCGAGAGCATGGCGGTTTGCAGCGCGTAGTAGCACTTCTGGTCGGCGGCGGAGAAACCGGCCTCCGGGTCGGACGGCGTTACGAGCACAACGCTTCCGCGGGCTTCGGTGATGATGTCGATCAGGCCGAGGGACTGCAGGTAAGCAAGCGCCGCGTCCTTATCCGCGAAGGATTGATCGGAGTAAACCAGAATGTTGGTGTTCATCCGCGCTGCGGCGCGGCCGCCGTACAGGTTGGCAGAACGGTACACGAACGTGGTGCCTTCCGGGTATCCGTCCAGCACGGGATGGGACACATACGTTTTCCCTTCGTTGCCGGTAAACTGCGCTACTGCGGCGGGGCCGCTTACGCGGGCTTCCTGAAGGGTTTCAAACGTGGCGTCGTTGCCAAGCGAACCGGCGTTGTAGCCGGCGGCAAACGCGCCGGTAAACAGCAGGCTGCTTACCATTGAGAGGGTCACCAGAAAACTGAGAAGCTTTTTCATCATGGAATTGCACCCTTTCTTTTTAGTTCATGGTATGAAGGTTATTCCGCGTAGGGGTTGTAGGTAATAGCGCCGGTTTCGGGGTTGCGGGAGTACTGTTTTACAAAGTTCCAGGCCAGTTTGCCGTATTCGGGATACAGTGCGTGCACAAGCCCCTCTGTGAAGGTGAGGCCAACCATCGGCACGCCGTTCTGGTCTTTGAGGTAGAAGGTGGTGTTGCGATGCTCGTTATTCAGCGTAACGGACACCGTGCGATCCGCCTTGAGGCCGAAAACCGGATAGGTATTGAAATCGAACGTCTGGCTGGCGGTCAGCCCGTTCAGCCCGATAAACCGCTGCAGGATCGTCTGGTATGCGGGGGTGATGCCGTATGCTTTCTGGTCGAATGTCGGGGTAAGGTCGCACCCGGAGGTGGCGAACAGTACAGGGATGGTTATGCCGTTATAGGCTTTGGCCAGTGCGTCCGCATCCGGCACATAGGGGTCGCCGAAACCGGGAATGGGCGACATCGGGGCCGCGGCGGCAAACAGCGACGGGTCGCCGTAGATCGCCTTCAGCGTTGCGCCCGCGCCCATTGAGTACCCCATCACATACACGCGGGACGCGTCCAGCGCAGGATAGGTCGCCAGCATGTACTTCACCAGCGCGGGCAGAGCCTGCAACTCCACCGTGCGGTCTTCACCGCTGATGTACTGGTGTTCCGGCGCGACGATGGCGAAGCGATCCTGTCCGGCCTGTTCCAGCAGGCCGAACTCGTCTACCAGAACGCGCGGGTCGTCACCGCTGCCATGGTTGGCCAGCACGAGCGGTACCGTACCGGCCGCCGCGGTGTTGTTCAGCACTTCGTCCGGCAGGTATTCGAACCATGTTTTCAGGTATTCGCCCTCATCCGTTTTATACTCCTGAAAACGATCCTCGGTATGAGCCATTACGTGGATACCATCCTTCGTAACGCCGTCGATGACCGCGTTGCGGGCGCACAGGGAATAGGGCGCCTGATCAAGGCTGTATCCCTGATAGGGGGAGGAGGCGCTGTACAGGCCTTTTTCCAGCACGGGAATACGCATCGCCTGGCTGAAAAGGTTGTCGTACGCATCCTGAATCAGCGCTTTTGCGTCGGGCTGGGCCACGGAAGCGACTACAACCTTTTGCAGCGGGAAGGTCTGGTTAAAGTAAGCCACCGTGCCGTTGGCGGTAAGGCTGGCATCAGTCTCGTTGGCCGCCTGATACTTGGCGATCACGGCATCCGGCGCGTTTACCAGATAGGTGGGCACAACCGTCGCCACTTTGCGGATGGGGTCCATGCTGCCGCCGATCAGCAGCATCCCGGCGATACGGCCCACGTAATCCACGGTGTTGGCGACATAGTCGTTCAGGAAACTTGCGCCGCCGTCAATACCGATGACGTAGGTGTAGCCGAAGCCGCCGAAGTACTCGGCGTCGCAGTAATAGGTTCTGGTGTCGCCGTTCACTTCCAGCGCCTTTTGGGCGAACATGGCGGTTTGCAGTGCGTAGTAGTACTTCTGGTCGGCGGAGGTGAAACCGGCTTTCGGGTCGGAAGGCGTTACCAGCACGACGCTGCCGATGGCCTTATCGACGATGTCGGTTACGCCTAAGCCCTTGAGGTAGGCAAGAGCCGCGTCCTTATCCGCGAAGGACTGGTCGGAAAACACCAGAATATCGGTGTTCAGCCGGGCCGCGGCGCGCCCGCCGTACAGGTTGGCGGAACGGTAGACGAATGTGGTGCCTTCGGGATAGTTATCCAGTACCGGGTGAGATTTGAAGGCTTTGCCATCGTTGGTTTCCAGCGTTGCGACCGCTGCGGGGCCGCTTGCGCGCGCTTCCTGCAGGGTTTCAAAGGTGGCGGGATTGCCCTGTGTGCCGCCGTTGTATCCGGCGGCGAACGCGCCGGTAACAAGCAGGCTTACGGCCAGCAGCAGAGAAACACCAAGGCGGAAATGCTTACGATCCATGGGAAATCTCCTTTCATCCGTTCGGAATTCACGGGCGCTGCATTCGCGGCGCACCGCGTACGGAAGGGGCCGCCTGTCGGGCGACCCCTTCCGTAACCATTACTTTACATACGGGTTGTAGATGATCGCGCCGGTCTCCTGGTTGCGGGAGAAGTGCTTCATATAGTTCCAGGTAGTCTTGGCGTATTCGGGATACAGCGCGTGGATCAGGTCCTTAACGTAGTTAAGCGCCACCATCGGCACGCCGTCCTGATTGTTGAGATACCACGTGTAGGAGAGATGTTCGTTGTTCAGCGTCTCCACGGTCCATTCATCGCCCTGGAAGCCGGAGAGCGGGAATTTGTCGAAATCGAAGGTGACCGGCGCGACGCCGTTGAAACCGGACCAGCGCACGATCTGGTTGGCCAGATTATCGTTGATGCGGCTGCAGGCGGCCTGCAGGCGGCGCACATCGTAATCGGACGTGGACAGATAGATGGGCAGCTGGCAATTCTCAAAGTTTTTCACTTCGTCGTCGGTCGGTTCAATGTTGGTGCCCGCGACCGGCGCAATCGCCGCGTAAAGCTTCGGGTTGGAGTAACCGGCGGAGTAGGTTGCGCCGCCGCCCATGGAATAACCGACCGCGTATACGCGGGAAGGATCCAGTGCGGGATAGGTCTTAAGCATGTATTCCACCAGCGCGGTAAACGCTTTGCCGCGAATATCGCCGATGTTCTGGTGGTCCGCGGCCACCACGGCTACGCGCTCGTCGCCGGCCAGCGCCAGCAGGCCCATTTCATCCACATACAGGCGCGGGTCATCCCCGCCGCCGTGGTTGCCCAGGATCAGCGGTACGGAGCCTGCGGGCGCTGTGTTGTTCAGCACTTCTTCCGGCAGGTACTCATACCAGGTATCCAGATACTCCCCCGCGTCGGTCTTGATATCGGCGAAACGATCCTCGCCCTGATGCGCGATCATATGGATGCCGTTTTTGGATACGCCGTTGATCAGCGCGTTGCGCTCACACAGGGAATAGGGGGCTTCGTCGAAGTTATAGCCGCTGTACGGGGTGCCGGCGGTGTACATACCCTGTAATACCACGGGAACGCGCATCGCCTGCAGGAACAGGCCGTAATACGCATCGTTGATTGTGGCCGCGAGTTCGACGGTCTCTTCGGTGCGGAGTACAACCTGCTGCAAGGGCTGAGCCTGATTGTAATAAGTAACAAGGTCTTTTTCGCCTTTTTGCGCGTTCACCGCGTTGGCGGCTTTGTACTTCTCAATCGTCCGGTCCGTAGCGTTTACCAGATATACGGGCACGAACGTGGCGACCGTGCGGATTTCGTCCACATCGCCACCGACCAGCAAAACGCCGGCGAGGCGGCTGACAAAATCGAGCGTGGTGGCGATATTGTTGTTAAAGAATGTAGCGCCGCCGTCGATACCGATGAAATAACGGTAGCCGTAGCCGCCGAAGTATTCCGCGTCGGCGTAGTACAGGTTGCTGCCGTCCGCCTGAACGCCGGAGGCTTTTTGCGCGCACATGGCGGTCTGCAGTGCGTAGTACGGCGCGATATCGGCGCTGCCGAACGTGTCGCCTACGGGGGTGACCAGCACGATGCTGCCCACTGCCTGGTCAATGATGTCGATCAGCCCGGCGGATTTCAGGTAAGCGAACGCCTCGTCCTTGGAGGCGAAATGCTGCTCGGCGTATACGATCAGGTTGGTGTTAAGCCTCGCCGCCGCGCGCCCGCCATACATATCGGGCGAGCGGTAGACGAACGTGGTTCCTTCCGGATAATTCGCCAGCGCCGGATGGGGGCCGAACACTTTGGCTGTTTTCGTCATCGTGTCCAGATCGTTACCTTCGTAGGTTTTTACGATCTCAGGCGCGTTCTGGATGGCTTCCTGAAGCGTTTCAAACGTCGCTTCGTTCCCTGTCTGGCAGGTGGAATTGAGCGCGAATGCGCCGCCGAACAGGGCGGTGGTCATACAGAGCGCGACGATGATGCTGGTTAGTTTTTTGAACATGGGTTTCCTCCTCCTCAATGTTCCTGTGGTTAACGTTAACCCTGCATCCCTGCATATTTACATCCCGTATGCACTGCCCGGAAACGGCTGAACGATCCCGCTCCTGCGTGAGCGAGCCACCGAAGCTGATCCCTCCCTTTTGTTCATCGTCGCCAAAACTGCCATACGGTTAGGGTCGACCGTATTCTGTTGCATGGAATCCTCCACTCTGTAAAATAGTATAGACAACTTGGCGAATGAAAAAAATACACAATCTTATGATTTTTGTAGAATAATTTACTGCAATCGTTTTCGCGGAACGGGAGAAACGTTGCAATCCTTACACTTTTCAGCCGGATTTGTGATGAAATTATCCTCTTTTATGCAGAAAAAGCGTTAAATTTTTCGGAGCAGAGAAGATGCTGCTGCGAAAGAAAGGTTGATTTGCTTGCGTTGCCACCGCGTTATCTGGTATTAAACAGACAACTTGAAGCGCTGCTTCGGGCTTGCCGTAAAACCCGACATACGGGTCCTGTGCTTTGAGAAGCGAATCGAGGCGAAACGGAGGAAGCGTTCCCTTTTTACCCGGGTCTGTGCAAGATGAGCGTACGCCATCCTCTATCCGATAGAGAAAAGCCTTGCGAATCAATGGGGAGCGTATCCTTTGACCGAGATCACGAACCTGGCCGTCCGCTCGATTTTCAAATGAAACGGGGGGTTTGATCCGGCGGTAGCAAACGGATGGTTTCGATTGCATAGGCTTTGTGGGCATATCCGATCGTAGGAGCCGCCAGGAGGGTTCTATCTCGCGACTGGGGAAATGATAATGAATTTGTTTAAAATGGGTGTTGACCATACAAATTATGCACGCGGACCGTGGCGGTGCAGGGGAGAGCTGTTCCAGACGATCAATTTGACTGATAAAAAGAGGACCACTTATTCGGAGAGCTAGAAACGGGAAAGGGGATAAATGGTAGAAAAGAGTAATAATTCTAACATTCGCGAGAAAATATTGCCTTGAAAACGGACAGAAAACCGATAAACTATTACGCAGAAGCCTTTTGTTTTTCAACGAGGAGGGGAAAAACGAATCGCGAAGTTGTACGGACACTGCAATACCAAGTCGGATCAAACCCCGCCGGAAGAAAGGAAAGGAGGATGCCGACCAACCATCCGGAGAGGTCATCCATCCCCTGTAAACCCAAAGAGAGTACCCCGTAAAAAATCCCGGGTAAAACCTTCAGAAGAGAAGAGAGACAAATTCAGCTTGCAGATTAACAGGAGGAGAAAAGATATGAAGAAGTTGCTATGCTTCGCTCTGACGCTTTGCATGTTGTTTGGCAGCAGCGCGCTGGCGTTGGATTATCACTCGCAGCTGAACAATGAGGCGACATTTGAAACGCTGGAAGAGGCGCGTGCCAATGAATGTAAATTTCTGAGCGACGCCACGGGCCGGGATTACGTGCCTGATCCCGCGCTGGATACCTACCCGGCAAACACGACATACATTTACCGGTCGGCGAAAACATACACCTGTCTGACCGCCGGTTCCCGCATGAACACGAACCTGCTGGTATATACCGATCAGGCTTTCGCCAATAAGGACGAGGCCCTTGCCTACCTCAAGGGTCTGGGCATTACCGGTCTTGTGGACGAAGCCCACGGCAGCGCCGTGCTGGTGACTCCGGCCGATCCCAAAGCGGGCTTCGGCGCGGCTGACCAGTATGCTTATTATCAGATGCAATCCGCCATGTGCAACATGAACTATTCCGTGAAGAACGGTGACGCCAGCACATGGTATGCGGATAACGCTTACTACGGCGGCCTGACCTACCGCTATCTCATCGGGATCGGCGGCGGCGCCACGTTCGTGAACAATTACATCGCCAGCAACTTCGACTACATCACCCGTATCGCCGGGATGGTGCTGGTGGGCGGCGGCATGGATCGCATTCGCACCGTAGCCTCCTTCGTGCCTGCCTACCTGATGAATGCTTCCGCCGACGTAGTGGAAAAATACAAGGACGCGAACAAGACCGACGATTGGGGTTTCGCGGGCGACGTGAATTACTACTTCAACCAGGCGCAGCCCCTGCAAAAGGTGTATGTGGACGCGACCGCAGACCTGAGCGCAGATCTGCTCAGCAGCGTATACCACAATATCCTTATCAAGGCGATGCGCGTGCCTGTGGTGAAGGCCGGGCTGAACACCGCTTCCACCCTGTATGCCAACTACAACTGGAACCAGACCCCCTACTCGCTGGACGCGCGTAACGCCGTCGTGAACGGCGTGACCGCCAATGGCTTGAATGTAGTTGAGCATATTGAAGACCGTTTCAGCGACATCAAGACCGATAAGGATGAATACCTGCAGTACTGGCTGGAAGTGTTGCCGCAGGATGTACTGGATAACACAGCCGCCAAGGGCACCGTACCGCTGGTACTGGCTACCCACGGCAGCGGCGATGATCCCCAGCAGTTCCTGGACGAAGACGGTTTGCTGGAAATGGCCGGCGAGCATCATTTCGCCATCGTAGCGCCGTACCATCAGCAGTTAAGCACGGACGTCGTATCCGCCGTGATGCCCAAGCTGGTGCAGTACATGCTGGACACTTATCCGGCGCTGGATGCTTCCCACGTGTACGCTACCGGCTATTCCATGGGTGGCGGCGCGGCGATCCTTTCCGTGCTGGGCGATCTGGGCCTGTTTGCGGCTGTGGTCCCGCAGGGCGCTGTGGCCCGGCCTGCTACCGACGAGCAGAAGGCGACGTTTGACAAGTACGATCTGCCCGCAATGTTTATCACTTCTACCAACGATTTCTACATCCTGAACGACCACGACATGAGCGATGGCTCCACCAACCCGCTGGCTGACCATCAGGGCATGACGAACATGTTCCTCACCATCAACGGAATGAAGAACATTGTTTTCGACTTCAACACCTATCCCTACTTCGGCGCAAAAGCGGACAGTTACGTGAAAACCGTGCTCAACAACGAGTACGTAAACCAGGTCTGGACCCTCAACAATGACAAGGGCATTCCGATGTTCTCCTACAGCGTAACGGACTTCCTGCCGCACGGTCTGTATCCGGAATACGGCAAACAGGCCTGGAACTTCCTCAAACACTACAGCCGCGACCTCACGACCGGCGAAATCGTCTACAACGCTTACGCCGAGTAATACGATTTCCCAACTTATCACCGTACCGGAACCCCCGGGGGAGCTTCACCCCGGGGAAACCGGAGCGGTTTGACTTACAAAATATGTAGGAGGATTCGGAATGAGAAAAATTCTCTGCGCTGTTTTGACGCTTTGCCTGCTGTTTGGCAGCACTGCGTTTGCGCTGGATTATCATTCGCAGCTGAGTAACGACGCGACATTTGAAACGCTGGAAGAAGCGCGTGCCAATGAATCCGCGTTTTTAAACGAGGCTACGGGAAGAACCTATGCGCCCGACCCCGCGCTGGACACCTATCCGGCGAACACCACGTATGTGTACCGTTCGGCAAATTCGTACAGCTGTATGACTGCCGGATCGCGGATGAACACGAACCTGCTGGTGTATACCGATCAGGCTTTCGCCAATAAGGACGAGGCCCTTGCTTACCTCAAGGGTCTGGGCATTACCAGTCTTGTGGACGAAGCCCATGGCAGCGCCGTGCTGGTGACTCCGGCCGATTCCAAGGCGGGCTTCGGCATGGCCGATCAGTACGCTTACTATCAGCTGCAATCCGCCATGTGCAACATGAACTATTCCGTAAAGAACGGTGACGCCAGCACCTGGTATGCGGACAACGCTTACTATGGCGGCGTAACCTACCGTTACCTCATCGGGATCGGCGGCGGCGCCACGTTTGTGAACAACTATATTGCAAGTAATCTGGATTACATTTCCCGTATCGCCGGGATGGTGCTGGTGGGCGGCGGCATGGATCGCATTCGCACCGTAGCCTCCTTCGTGCCTGCCTACCTGATGAACGCATCCGACGAGGTTGTGGAAAAGTATAAAACCGCGAACGCTACTAACGCTTCTGGTTTTAACGGCGATGTAAGCTACTATTTCAACCAGGAGCAGCCCCTGCAAAAGGTGTATGTCGACGCGACCGCAGATCTGAGCGCAGAACTGCTGGACAGCGTATACCACAATATCCTTGTTAAAGCGATGCGCGTGCCGGCTATGAAGGCGGGGCTAAACACAGCATCCACCCTGTATGCCAGCTACAACTGGAATCAGGCACCCTATTCGCTGAACGCGCGTGATGCGGTGATCAACGGGGTGACTGCTGACGGCCTGAACGTTGTGGAGCATAAAGAGGATCGCTTCAGCGACCTGAAAACCGACAAGGGCGAATATCTGCAGTATTGGCTGGAAGTGTTGCCGCAGGCTGTGCTGGATAACACAGCCGCAAAGGGCACGGTGCCCCTGATGCTGGCCACTCACGGCGGCGGTGACGATCCGCTGCAGTTCCTGGATGAAGACGGTCTGCTTAAGATGGCCGGCGATCATCAGTTTGCCATCGTAGCGCCTTATCATCAGGACCTGAGCACCGAATTAATTTCCGCTGTAATGCCCAAACTGGTGCAGTACATGCTGGATACTTACCCCGCGCTGGACGCTTCCCGCGTGTACGCTACCGGTTACTCCATGGGCGGCGGCGCGGCGATCCTCTCCGTGCTGGGCGATCTGGGCAAATTCGCGGCCGTGGTTCCGCAGGGCGCCGTGGCCCGGCCCGCTACCGACGAGCAGAAGGCGACGTTCGATAAATACGATCTGCCCGCAATGTTTATCACCTCTACCAACGATTTCTACATTCTGAACGACCACGACATGAGCGATGGCTCCACTAACCCGCTGGCGGACCATCAGGGCATGGTGAACATGTTCCTCACCATCAACGGAATGAAGAACATTGTATACGACTTCAACGCCTACCCCTACTTCGGCGCAAAAGCGGACAGCTACGTGAAGACCGTGTTCAACAACGAGTACGTAAACCAGGTCTGGACCCTCAACAACGACAAGGGCATTCCGATGTTCTCCTACAGCGTAACGGACTTCCTGCCGCACGGTCTGTATCCGGAATACGGCAAACAGGCCTGGAATTTCCTCAAACACTACAGCCGCGACCTCACGACCGGAGAGATCGTATACAACGCTTACGCCGAGTAATATGATTTCCCAACTTATCACCGTGCCGGTTTCCCCGGGGGAGAGCTTCCCCCCCGGGGAAACCGGTGCGGACGGATCATCCAAAAGACAATTTTCAGGAGGATTTGAGAATGAAAAAGATACTTTGCGCTGTTCTGACGCTTTGCCTGCTGTTTGGCAGCACTGCGTTTGCGCTGGATTACGAACAACATTTCACCAACGATTCCACTTTTGAGACCCTGGAAGAAGCCCGTGCCGGCGAAGGCGCGTCCCTCAGCCAGGCGACCGGCAGGGTGTACATTCCCGACCCCGCGCTGGACAGCTATCCCGCCAACACCACCTATGTGTACCGTTCCGCTGATATTTTCACCAGCTTAAGCGCGGCCAACCGCATGAACACCAATTTCCTGGTGTACACGGACAAGGCGTTCGCCAGCAAAGACGAAGCGCTTGCTTACATCACCGATATGGGTCTGGTGGATCTGGTGAACCAGGCTTGCGGCAGCATCGTTCTGGTAACCCCGGCCAATGCCGAAACGGGCTTTGGTTCCGCTGACCAGTATGCGTTCTTCCAACTGCAATCCGCCATGTGCAACATCGGTTATACGATCAAAAATGGCGATGAGACCGATTATTACGCCGACAGCGCATACTACGGCGGCCTGACCTACCGTTACCTGATCGGGATCGACGGTGGCGCCACGTTTGTGAACAACTACATTGCCAGCAATCTGGATTATATCTCCCGCATCGCCGGGATGCTGCTGGTAGGCGGCAACATGGATCGTATCCATACCGTGGCCTCTATTGTGCCGACCTATCTGGTGAACGCGACCGACGACGTTGTGGAAAAGTATAAAACCGCAAACGCGACCGACGCTTCCGGATTTGACGGCGACGTAAGCTATTACTTCAATCAGGCGCTCCCCCTGCAAAAGGTGATTGTTTCCAAACAGGACAGCGTAGACTTGGCCGCGACTGTGAAGGCTGCTTACAACAACCTGTTTGTAAAGGCGCTTCGTAACGCTTCCGTAAAGAGCAACCTCAATACCGCTTCCACCCTGTATTCCGATTATAAATGGAATCAGGCGCCTTATTCGCTGAGCAAGCGCAATGCCATCGTGAACGGCGAAACGGCGGACGGCCTGTATGTGACCGAGCACAAGGAAGACCGTTTCAGCGAGTACAAAAATAGCGACGGCGACTATGTGCAGACCTGGTTTGAGGTGCTGCCCGAAGAAGTGAAGAACAATACCGCGCCCGCAGGCAGCGTGCCGCTGATCCTTGCCAACCACGGGGCGGGCGACGACCCCGTACAGTTCCTGGACGAGATGGATTGGCTGAACATCGCGGGGGACATGCGCCTTGCGATCGTGGCCCCCTATCACACCGTCAACTTCGGCGTGTCGGGCTACAATATTCTGTGCGATGTGCTGCCCAAACTGGTGCAGTACATGCTGGATACTTACCCTGCGCTGGACCCGTCCCGCGTGTACGTGACCGGTTACTCTATGGGCGGCGGGGCTACCAACCGCGCGGTTTGCAGCGCGCCTCAGCTTTTCGCGGCTGCCGTGCCCTCTGCCGCTCTGGCTTATCCCGCCACGGACGAGCAGGCCGCGCAGTTTAAGAAGTACGACATCCCCGTGCTGCTGACTACCTCCACATACGATGCCTTCATCACCAACGACAAAACGCTGGGCGATACGTCGATCAATCCGCTGTTTGATTATCAAGGGATGATCAACCAGTATCTGACCTTCAACGAAATGAAGACGATTACCTACGATTTTGACACCTACCGTTACTTCGGCGCCAAAGCGGATCTTTATCAGGAAACGACGCTGAACAACGAGTACACCAACCGGATTTGGATGATGGTAAATGACGCCGGCGTGCCGATGGTGGGCCTGAGCGTGACCGATTTCCTGCCCCATGGACTGTATCAGGAATACGGCGACATCGCCTGGAACTTTATGAAGCATTATTCCCGCGATCAGGCGACGGGTGCCATCATTTACAACGCAAACGCGCAATGATTCCAACGGTTGATAACCCATTTATAAACTGCTGACCGCAGTTTGCTTTAAAAAGGTTCAGATGCCCGGAAGCAAGGGTGGCAAGGGGTTGAGTTTGCTCGTTTGCAAGCGAACCCCCCTGCCACCCCGTTGCTGACAACGCAGATGAGTCTTTGTTTACAATTACAAACGCCCCTGCCGTGATTCGGCAGGGGCGTTTGTAATGCAAGCGATGCGGTCCGGATTATTCCTCTTCAGGCTCTTCCGGCAGTTCGGCATTATGCCACACGTTTTGCACATCGTCGTTGTCTTCCAGCATTTCCAGCAGTTCCTGAATCTTTTCGATGTTCTCCGGCGAGGGAGCGACGGTGTTTTGCGGGATCATCTGCACTTCGGCGCTTAAAAACTCCAAACCGTCAGCCTCCAGTTTTTCGCGTATGGCGGAGAACTCGTTGGGGTCTGTCGTAATTTCGAAAGCGTCGTCCAGCACCTGCATGTCTTCCGCGCCCGCGTCCAGAGCGCGCATCATCATTTCGTCCTCGTCCATGTCAGCGGAACGGGCCACGACCAGCACGCCCTTTTTGTCGAACATAAAGGAGACCGAACCGGTTACACCCAGCGTGCCTTCGTTTTTGGCGAAGCAGTGGCGGATGTCGCTGGCGGTGCGGTTGCGATTATCGCTGATGCACTCCACAATCACCGCCACGCCGCCCGGGGCATAGCCTTCGTAATTAATTTCTGCGTATTCCACGCTGCCCAGTTCACCCGCGGCCTTTTTAATGGAACGCGAGATGTTGTCGTTGGGCATGTTGTTGCTTTTTGCTTTGGCGATTACGTCGCGCAGCTTACTGTTGCTTTCCGGGTTGCCGCCGCCTTCGCGTACCGCAATGGCGATTTCGCGACCGATTTTGGTGAATATCTTACCGCGAATGGCGTCCGTCTTGCCTTTTTTGATCTTGATATTGGCCCATTTGCTGTGTCCGGACATCGTATCAGCCTTTCTTGCCTGTCTCGCGCCGATAGCGGCGTTGAAAGAGGGTGTTCGCAACAATAAAGTATAGCACGTTTCCTGCCTGTGGTCAACGTTGAACGCCTTAGGAGGCAAATATCAGCAATCGCCTTGTCTTCCGGCGCTGTTTCACCCGATGGGATCCCAAGGCTTGACATTCCATGCGCGGTATAAGATAATGAATGTTGGTGTTTTACCGACTTGACCGAAGGAAAGGGGATCTGCGCCATGGTGAGAGCGATCGTAGGCGCCAACTGGGGCGACGAGGGCAAAGGAAAGATCACCGATGTTCTGGCAGAGGACAGCGATGTGGTCGTCCGTTTTCAGGGGGGCGCGAACGCGGGGCACACGATCATCAACGATTATGGCAAATTCGCCCTGCACCTGTTGCCGTCGGGCGTTTTTCATTCCCGAATCGCCAACATCATCGGCCCGGGCGTCGCGCTGGATATTAACAAGCTCCTGCGGGAGTACGATGACATCGTCAGCCGCGGCATTCCCAGACCTACGCTGTACATCAGCGACCGCGCGCAGGTGATGATGCCCTACCATATCGACTTTGACCGGTACGAGGAGGAACGGCTGGGCAAGGCCAGCTTCGGCTCCACCAAAAGCGGCATCGCCCCGTTCTACGGCGATAAATATCTGAAGATCGGCATTCAGGTTTGCCAGCTGTACGATCAGGACTATCTGCGCGCCCGCCTTACCAGCGTGGCGACCCAGAAAAACGCCCAGCTGGAGGCGCTGTATGGCAAGCCCCCCATCGACGTGGAGGCGCTGCTTACGCTGCTGACCGAGCAGGCGGAACGTATTCGCCCCATGGTGATCGATACGACCGTTTACCTGCATAAAGCGTTAAAAGAAAAGAAAACCATCTTGTTAGAAGGGCAGCTGGGCAGCCTGCGCGACCCGGATCACGGTATTTACCCTTTCACCACGTCCTCCTCGCCGCTGGCCGGCTTCGGTACGGTGGGCGCGGGCGTGCCCGCGGGCGAGATTAAGGAAGTGTACTGTGTTACCAAAGCCTACTCCAGCTGTGTGGGTGCTGGCCCCTTCACGACCGAACTTTTTGGCGATGAAGCGACGGAACTGCGCGATCGCGGCGGCGATGCGGGCGAATATGGCGCCACCACCGGGCGGCCCCGTCGTGTCGGCTGGTTCGACGCGGTGGCTACGCGCTATGGCTGCATGGTACAGGGCGCGACCGAGTGTGTGCTGACCAACCTGGATGTGCTGGGTTACCTGCCGGAAATTCCCGTTTGCACTGCCTATGAAGTGGATGGAAAGCAGATCACGGACTTCCCCAGTACGCCGACCCTGCTGCGCGCCAAACCCGTCTATACCGTTTTGCCTGGCTGGAACACCAGTGTGCGCGGCGTGACCGATTTTGCCGCCCTGCCGGAAAACTGCCGCAAGTATGTCGATTTCCTGGAGAAGCAGGTGGAAGTGCCTATTAATATGATTTCGACCGGCCCCAAGCGCTGCGAAACGTTCCGCCGCCGCTGAGGGATTCGGCATTGCGTGCGTCGGGCAACCGGCGCGCTCAGCTTGCTTACAAAGGCCCTTCTGCGTTGTCAGCTACGGGATGGCAAGGGGCATCACTTACGAACGGTAAGCTCAATCCCTTGCCACCCTTGCTTCTCAGGGTTACGATGATTCATCAAAGGGCTTGTCAATGATCTGCGCGCGCACTGGGCAACCGGCGCGCGCTTCCCATATCCGGAATCAATCGAAGGGAGCGAAGGGTGAATGTACCGTTTTGAATGCGATTATCTGGAGGGGGCGGTTCCGGAGGTGCTGGCGGCGCTTTGCGCCACCAACGCGGAACAGACCCCCGGTTACGGCGAGGATGATTTTTCCGACCGGGCGAGAACGCTGATCGCGGGCCTTTGCGCCTGCCCCGGCGCGGGCGTGCACTTCTTCACCGGCGGCACGCAGGTGAATCTGACGGTGATTGCGGCGGCGCTGCGGCCTTTCGAAGGCGTGCTGTGCGCCGATACCGGACACATTAACGTGCACGAGACCGGCGCGGTGGAAGCGACCGGCCACAAGGCGCTCGCGCTGCCCTCCGCAGAGGGGAAGATTACCGCGGCACAGGTGCGCGAGGCGTGCGAGAAGCATTTGGGCGATGCGACGCACGAGCATATGGTGCGGCCCGCGATGGTATATATCAGCTATCCGACCGAGCTGGGCACGCTGTATACCCGGCAGGATCTGGAAGCCCTGTATGCCGCCGCGCAAAGCTTTGGTTTAAAGCTGTTCATCGACGGCGCCCGCATGAGTTACGGGCTGGCGGCCGACCCGACGGTGGATTTGCCGTTTCTGGCCACGCACTGCGACGCGTTCACTTTGGGGGGCACCAAGTGCGGCGCGCTGTTCGGCGAGGCGCTGGTGTTGCCCAGGCCTGCCGACTGGCCTTTCTTCCGCTACCATATCAAGCAGCGCGGGGCCATGCTCGCCAAGGGAAGGCTGCTGGGCGTACAGTTTCTGGCGCTGATGGAAAACGGGCGGTATCAGGCGCTGGGTGCGCAGGCGAACGGGCAGGCGCAACGGATCAAGGCCGCGTTTCTGTCAATGGGCATTCCGATGCTCTGCGATACGGTGACCAACCAGATTTTTCCCGTTTTGCCCAACACGGCCATGGAAATCCTTTCGAAAAACTTCAGCTTTGCGCATTGGCAGGCAGTGGACGAAAGGCATACCGCCGTGCGCTTCTGCGCCGGGGCGACCACGCCGGAAGCCAATGTAGAGGCGCTTTTAGGGGCCATTTCGGCTCTTGCTGCGCCATAATCGCGGGCAATTCGGTTGCAGCCACCTGCCCCATGCCTGTTCCGGGTCGCCTGTGACCAAAATGCAATATAATTGAACAAAAAATCTTGACAACGTAATAAATTTGTAATAACATAGGAGTGCTCATGAGGATCAGAATCGTTCAATGGATCAGTAGCGAGAATGCGCGGAATGGAGAGATGTACCTATGGTATGGAATCATCGGAGCGTAGGGGGTACCCTGCGCAGAGGCATTTCGCTCCTGCTGGTCTGCTTTTTGGCGTTTTCTCTGGTTCCGGCGGCTTTTGCCGATTCCGTGGGCAGCACGCCCGCATCGGTAACGGATTCCGCTGCCAAGAGCTTTGTTAAGCTCGGCAAAGCCGTTAATATATTCACCACCGATTCCACCCCCACCGCAGGCGCGATTACGGTGGCGAACGGAACCGTCCTCATGCTGGTATCCACCAGCACCTACACCGTAACCACCAACGGGACGGGAACGGAGTATGGCTGCCTGTATTATAACAATTCGCGGTACAATGTGCTGTGGAGCGACGTAAGCGCCAGCATTATGAGCGATGCGGACGTTACCGCGTATATTACGGGTACGCTCTGGCAGGTGAGCACGTACCCCAACCTGAAACAGGAACTGAAGCTGCTGGGCAACGTGGAAGTATACGCGCTGCAATATGCGTTGCAGATACTCGGTTATTACTCCGCTGCGCTGGACGGCGAATACGGCGAAAAGACGGTGGCTGCTGTGAAGGCTTTTCAGAAGGCCTATTCGCTGACCGCCGACGGCAGCGCCGGCCCGTTGACGCTGAAAGTGCTTTATCCTCTTGCCTCTCAAAAATACGGCGTAACCGGCAGCACAACGTCCACGACGACAACGACGACCACTACTACGTCGGGCACCACCGGCACGCTGACAACGACTCTCAGCCTGAACCTGCGCCAGTCTGCCTCCGCCAAATCGCAACGGCTGGCGGTTTTGCCCGCAAAAACCACGCTGGCATACACGAATACGTCGGTCAGCAGCGGTGTTACGTGGTATTACGTTACATACAACAACCTGAATGGTTGGCTGATGGGCACCTACGTAACCGTGGGCAGTTCATCCGGTTCCAGTTCGTCTGCCACACAGTTGGGCACGCTGAAAACCACTGTGAAGGTGAACCTGCGTAAATCCGCCTCCACCAAGGCAACAAAACTTGCACTGGTTCCTGCCTCCACAAGCCTGTCGTATTATAAGACCTCTACTGTGAGCGGGGTTACATGGTACTATGTGACTTATAACAATCTCAACGGCTGGCTGATGGGCACTTACACCAGCGCGAGCGGTTCGTCATCCGGTTCTACTACCACCAGCCTGGGCACCGTAACGATTACGAAAACGAATACCCGCCTGCGCAGCAGCGCCAACGGCAGCAAGACCGGTTACGTACTGGCCAAGGGCAGCACCGGGTCGCTACTGGCCACGCCGACCACAGCGGGCGGATATACCTGGTATTATATCAAAACTTCCGGAGGGCAGACCGGCTATGTGCGCGGGGATTGTGCCACGGTAAGTTACAACGGCGTCACGCCTTCCGCCACCAAAACCTATGTGAAACTGGCCAACAACGTAACGATCTTTACCAGCGAGGAGCAAAGTTCCACCGGCGCGGTCAGCGTTGCCGCCGGAACCGTGCTGCAGCTGGTCAGCACCGATACCTACACCAAAAACAACGTGGTGTATTGCAGCCTGTATTACAATAACACGAAGTATAATGCCGTCTATAACGACGTGAAGGATTCCATCCTTACTTCCGCAGCGCTGACCACATACATCACCGGCACGCTTTGGCCCGCGGGTTATGTGAAAACGCTGAAAGAGGACATGAACCTGGTGGGCGACATCTACGTGCACAGCGCACAGTACGCCCTGACGGTGCTGGGGTATTATACCGGCACACTGGACGGTAATTTTGGCAGCGGCACCACCAGCGCGGTACGCAACTTCCAGCGGAAATACAGCCTTACGGTGGACGGCTCCATCGGCAAGGAAACCAGCAACGTTCTCTATGCGAAGGCTGTCGCGGCGATCAGCGGCACTTCCGGCAGCGACACGTCTGATTTTGGCACCATTACCAGCATTACGATGACCGACTGGAATTTTGGCAACCAGGGAGCGGACATCTTCCCCAAGGGCGCAACCGCCACGGTGATGGATGTGGAAACGCAGATGGTGTTTAAGGTGAAGCGCTGGGCGGGCGGATACCACGCGGACTGTGTGCCCCTTACCTCCGCCGATACGAAAACGATGTGCGATATTGTGAAATTCACCTATAACTCCAGCCACCCGAACAGTGACCAGCTTAAGAAGATCGTTTCCACTTCTTCGTCGGACAGCTCCGGCACGATAACCTATGCCTGGCCGGATTTTAACGGCAAACTCACCGGCGCCACCAGCATTGGCAGCAAGTGGGACCGCCGCGCGGCACTGTTAAATTACAACGGGCATGTATACTGCGTAAGCATCTACGGGTTCCCGCACGGTTATATGGGCGGCAAGAGCTCCTGTGACCAGTATGCGGATGCGAATAACTACTACGGTATGATGTGTATCCACTTCAAGGGCAGCGAAACCCATACCAGCGGCACGGTGGACGCGCAGCATCAGGCCAACATTGTGAAAGCCTACAACTTCGCCAAAACCAAGTGGCCCTCGCTGTGCAAGTAAAAGGCTCATAGGCTCTTGGACGGAAATCAAAACCCCGCCGCGAAATGTATCGCGGCGGGGTTTTCCTATCGGGAATGTGCATGGAGGTACAGGACCGGGATTGATCTACTCCCGTTTCTCGCCCCAGAAGAACAGAGCGACGGTGCCGGGGCCGGTGTGGCTGCCGATGGTGGTGCCCACATAGTTGATTTCCACCTTGCCGTTCAGCCGGGGGAAGTTCGCTTCCACTAGCGTCGCGACGGCTTTGGCATCGTCCACGCAGGCGGACTGGGAGATGTAGCACTTGCCGGAATAATCCACCCCGTCCACAGCGTTTTCAATCATCCGGTCCACAATTTCCCGGATCACCTTGTGCTTGGTGCGAACCTTGGAGCGCGGTACCAGCCGCCCCTGCGCGTCCATATTGAGCAGCGGGCAGATATTGAGCAGCTTGCCGAACATCCCCGCGGTTTTGGAGATGCGACCGCCTTTGATGTAAAAACTGAGGTCGGTGGAGAAAAACCAGTGATGCAGTTCCAGCTTGTGGGCCTCGGCCCAGGCGCGCAGGTCGTCGATGCCCATGCCGCTGTCCCGCAGGTCGGCCAACTTGTCCATCAGCAGGCCGTAACCGCTGGATGCGCCCAGCGAATCCACAATGTAGATTTTCCGATCCGGAAACTTCGCTTCCAGATTTTCTTTGGCGATCACAGCGGAGTTGATGACGCCGGAGATGCCGGAGGAAAGCGTGACATGCAGAATGTCCTTTCCTTCCTGCAAAAAGCGGGTAAAATAGGCTTCGAACTCATCGGCGTTCACCTGCGAAGTGCTGGTGTCCGCTCCGGCGGCCATCCTGCGGTAAAATTCCTCAAAGGGCATGCTCTGCCCCAGGTCGTCCGGCAGTTGACGGCCATCCAGACTGTAATGAAAACAGATATAGTGAATATCGCGATTTTCAAAATGCTCTACATTCAAGTCGGCCGTAGAGCAGCAGCTGAGGATATAATCGGCCATCATTCATCATTCTTTCCGGTGCGAAATGGGGAAACGTAAACACATCCTTCATAATACCCGATGAAAGCGGAAAAAGCAATCCCTTTCCCGTTTCGGGCTTGCGCGCTTTGAGATTACTGCGCTTTCCACACTTCTTCTCCGCTCACGAAGGTGCATGTCGGCTGCATTTGCCGGTCAAATACGGCAATGTCGGCTTCATTGCCGTCGGCAAGCGTGCCGCGCGTGTGTTCCCCAATGGAGGCGGCCGCACCGGCTGTTGCGGCAAAAAGAGCCTGTGTTGTTGCCATGCCCCCCATATCGTGCGCGTTTCGAACCGCGCGATCCAGCGTAAGGGTGCTGCCCGCGATAGTGCCGCCCGGCAGCAGGCATTCCGGTCCGTGTACGGTCACTGTTTGCCCAGACAGGGTATAAGTGCCGTCCGGCAGGCCCGCGAAGCGAATGGAATCGGTAACCAGCACCAGCCGGTTGCCCTTCAGCCGCGCTGTCAGCGCCAACAGCGCCGGGTGCACATGAAAACCGTCCGCGATCAGCTCGCAATAAACGCGGCTGTCGTTGAGCAGTGCGGTGACGGGGCCGGGGTTGCGGCTGACCAGACTGGGCATGGCGTTAAACAGGTGTGTGGCGTGCGTAATGCCCGCGTCGATCCCCGCGACAGTCTGCGCGTAATTCGCGTTGGTATGTCCGGCGGATACGGTAATGCCCGCGTCGGCCAGGCGGCGGATCAGCGGCAGCGCGCCTTCCATTTCCGGCGCGACGGTAATCATTCGTATCTCAGGCAGATACGGATCGACCATTGTCCAGTCCGGCGGCAGGATGCAGGCGATGTTCTGTGCGCCGCATTTCTGCGGGCTCAGGAAAGGGCCTTCGGCATGCGCGCCCAGAATACGTGCGCCCCTGAAACCCGGCTTTTCGGTCTGGCGGCGCGCGGTACGAAGCTGGTCGAAACAATCCCGGTAGCGGTCTTTCGGGAGACAACTGACCGTGGGCAGCCACGCGGTGACTCCGTGGCTTACCAGTGTGCGGCACATCTCCAGCAGTTCTTCGGCGGTGGCTTCGCCCGCTTCCCGGCCGCCGAAACCGTGGCAATGCACGTCGATCAGTCCGGCGGATACCATGCCGCCGCCCGCATCGTATAACTGCGCGCCTTCCGGGGCGCATGCGGCGGTGCCCAGAATGTGCCGGTCAAACAGCAGCACGCGGTTTTCCACAAACTCCCCGTTCAGGAACAGGGTTCCGTTGATGATTGCCTTCAAGGTCACACCTCCTCGGTTGATCCTCTTCTTATCGTTATTGTACCGTTTTTTTTCGATTCTGCAAGAACGGGAGAAAGATGCCTGCGGGAAGAATAGACATCCGCGCTTTGTCGCGCGCGCAGCTTGCCTGGATAGACTGCCGGCTGCAACACAAAGGGCGGTCGCGTACGGCTGTACACGTTCCCGCCCTAATGGGGTCTGTTTTCTTAAAACCTTACATTTTATGCGGACGGTCGGTCCGGTTGGGCGTCGGGCTGCTTGCCCTGCGGGTGGCTATACCCGGAAACGCACCCATTGCAGGTCCGCGTCCCGGGAGGAGCTGCCGACCATCAGCGTATATTCGCCGCGTTCCAGCACCCGGCTGCCATCGTCGCGCACGGCGCACAGGCGATCGTCCGGGATGGAGAAAACCAGTTCCTTTTCTTCACCGACCGCAAGCGGCACGCGGCGGAAATCCACCAGCTCCTTCACCGGCGTGATGCGGCCTGCGGACGGGCGGTGGGCGTATACCTGCACGGTTTCCACGCCGTCCCATCCGCCCGCGTTTTGCACGGTCACGGTCAGGCTGCGCCCGGCATCCGTTTCCATAAACAGCGGCGCGCCATACCGGAAGCGGGTATAGCTTAACCCGAAGCCGAAAGGATACAGCGGCTCGGCGGGCGCGTCCATGTAGCGGCCGTCATGCCAGCCGGGGAGGCTATTGTGGTAAACAGGCAGTTGCCCCGTGGTGTGGGCAAAGCTGATTGGCAGTTTGCCGGAGGGGTTCAGTTCTCCGGTCAGCAGCCTTGCCAGCGCGTCGCCCAGCGTCTGCCCGCCGCTGAAGGCCTGCACGACGGCGTCGGCGTTCCACTTGATCCACGGCGTCGTAAGCGGTTTGGCGGTTGCCAGCACTACGACCAGCGGCTTGCCGAGGGCTTTCAGCGTTTGCAATAATGCCAGCTGGTCGCCGGACAGGTTCAGGTCTGCGCGGTCGCGGCCCTCGCCGTTCTGTGCGAGGCAATCGCCCACGCAGGCGACGATGACCTCCGCGTCGGCACAGGCTGCCTGCACAGCGGGAATGTCCAGCGCACCGGACAGGCGGGCGAACTCAGCCTGCAGGGCGGGCGTCGACTCGTATTGCACAGTCGCGGGCGTTCCGGCGGAAAAGAAACCGCATCCGCGCGCGTACGACACGGTAAAGCCGTGCCGCTCGCCCAGCGCGGCCAGACCGCGGTACGGGGTCACGGGCAGGATCGCGTGCGTGGCGTCCGGATGGGGATCGGGATGGCTTAAGTAAGTCCAGTCGCCAAGCATCGCGACGGCGTCGTCCGCCGCGGGACCGACCACGGCGATTTTGCGGGCGGATAGCGGCAGCGCGCCGTTGTTTTGCAGCAGCACCAGCGCCTCCTCCTGCGCGCGGCGGTTGAGCGCGGAGTGCCTTTCCATGGCGTCCGCAGGCAGCGCATATGCGTGGAGGCTCTTTTCCCCGAACAGCCCCAGACGGTATTTCATGGTGAGGATCCGCCGCACCGCGCCGTCCAGCACGGTTTCGGACAGAGAGCCTTCCCGCACCGCGGCGATCAGCTCGTCGCAGGCTTCGGGTGTGGACATGAACATATCGTTCCCGGCATTGGCGGCCAGTACGGCCGCGTCGCGCAGAGATTCCGCCACGTGCTGGCGGGTTACCAGCGCGCGCACGTTGTCCCAGTCCGTCACCACAAACCCGCCAAAGCCCAGTTCTTCTTTTAACACACGGGTCAGCAGTTCGCGATGGGCGGTCATCGGAACGCCGTCAATGGAGGAATAGGCGGTCATAAAGGTGGCGCAACCGGCCTGCACCGCCTGCGCAAAGGGGGGCAGAAAAAGCTCCCGTATCAGCCGCAGCGGGATCGGCGCATCGACCGAGTCGCGTCCGCCGGTGCTTTCCCCGTAGGCCAGATAGTGCTTCGCGCAGGCCATAATGCTGTCCGGCGCGGACAGGTCGTCGCCCTGATAGCCGCGGATCATGGCGGAAGCCAGCTCCCCGATCAGCCGCGGGGATTCGCCGAAGGTTTCGTCCACCCGGCCCCAGCGTAAATCCCGCGCCACGCACAAAAGCGGCGAAAACGTCCAGTGCAGGCCATCGGCGGCTACTTCTTCCGCAGTGGCGCGCCCCACGGCGGTGAGCAGCTCCCGGTCCCAGGAACAGGCCATCGCCAGGGGGCTGGGGTAAATGGTCGCGCCGTTCTTCAGCGCGTGGCCGCGCACCGCGTCGATGCCGAAAAACACCGGAATGCCCAAACGGCTGTGCAGGGCGATCTGCTGCAGTTTGGCGGCGCGCTCCCCCAGCGTATGTAAAAAACTGCCCACACCGCGTTCGGCCCAGGCTTCGGCCTGCTCGTCCGTCAGGGCGCTGGCGGGCACTTGCGTCATCTGCGCGGCTTTTTCTTCCAGTGTCATCCGGGTCAGCAGTTCTTCCGCGCGCTGCGCGGCTTCCACGTATCGGTCGTTCATCCGTATTCCTCCCGCGCGATCCGGGGACCGCGCCTTGCGTTATTTCCCTATTGTTGTTCGCCCGAGGAGTGCCTCAACCCTGCCAGATGGCGAAAAACCCTGTTGCCGTACGCTGCGTGGCGTGATATACTGCCCGCAATGCAGATCATATCACACTTTGTATACTGACGCGCCTGTAGAAAGGGGCCTTCTGAAATGCGATGGAAAAACAGCTACCATCCCTATGCGGCGGTCACCATCCTTTTCTGGTCGATGGCGTTTGTGTTTACCCGACTGGCACTGGCGAGCTTTACGCCGTATTCGCTGGGCGTGCTCAGGTATCTGGCGGCGTCCGCGGCGCTGGCAGTCGTAGCGGTTGCGACGCGCATGAAACCGCCCGCGCCGCGCGACCTGCCGTGGTTTCTGTTATCCGGCGCGACGGGCTTCGGGCTGTATATGATTACGTTCAACCTGGGCAGCGTGAGCGTAAGCGCCTCCACCGGCAGCGTGATGATCGCCACGACGCCGATTCTTACGGCGCTGCTGGCGCGGGCGGTGTACCGGGAAAAACTGACCGCGCTTCAGTACGGCGCAATCGGGGTATGCTTTATCGGGGTAGCTGTGCTTACGGTGCTGCGCGGCGGGTTCACGTTCAACGCGGGGCTTTTTTACATGTTTCTGTCCGCCCTGCTGATCAGCGTATATAACCTGCTCCAGCGGCGGCTGACAAAAACGTACTCGGCGCTGCAATCCACGGCGTACAGCATTTTTTTCGGCACGCTGATGCTGTGCGTGTTTCTGCCGGACGCCGTAACGCAGCTCCGGGCCGCGCCGCCCATCCAGTACCTGTACCTGGCGGTGCTGGGCGTGTTCTCCAGCGCAATCGCCTACTGCGCGTGGAGCAAGGCGCTGTCGCTGGCCGCGAACACCTCGTCGGTGAGCAACTATATGTTCGTCACGCCATTTTTAACCACGCTGCTCGGGTTGTGGTTAGCGGGGGAAGCCATCGAAATGTCCACGGTCGCCGGCGGCGTGCTGATTATCGCGGGGCTGCTGCTGTTCCGCTTCGGGGGCCGGTGGTTCGGCCGGGAACGCGCGGCGGACCGGGCCTGATCGCATGGAAAAACCATGCTTTCCGGATGGTAAAATTTATGTTATGATGAAATCGGAAAGGAGGGAGATGAAATGGATCGAGTCGCTGTATTTGTGGACGGCGCCAATTTCTTTTATATGCAGAAAAATGATCTGAAATGGTTTGTGGATACCAAAAAATTGTTGAAATACTGCGAACGCTTCGGGGAAATCGTGGACGCGTATTATTACGTCGGCAAGGATGCCCCGCCGGAATCGGGCCAGCAGGCCTTTTTAAACGCACTGACCTACATCGGGTATTCGCTGGTCACCAAACCCATCAAGACCATCCATGACCCCACGACGGGGGAAACGAAGCAAAAAGCGGATCTGGATATTGAAATTGTTCTGGATATGTTTAACACCATCGACAACTACGACATCGCCGTGCTGGTAAGCGGCGACGGGGACTTTGACCGGGCCCTGCGGCTGCTGCGCGCGCGTGGCAAACGGTTTAAGGTAATCGCCTCGCCGCACTTTGTGGCGTCGGAGCTGCGGGACGTTGCAGGGATGCACCTGATTGATATGGAAAGCCTTCGGCCTGAAATTGAAAAACTGCCCGGAAACGGATTCAGCATGGATGCCGTACCGTAACGGTGGACACAAAGAAAAAAGCATATCAAAAACGGGCCTTTCCGGCGCTGACATGCCGAAGGGTCCGTTTTACATAAAGCCTGAGCAGGCGCGTCCCGCGCCGGATCCGCTCAGGCGGCCTTCTGGGCTGCCGGGATAGCCGCGCTTTGCCGGGCCGCGACCGCCTTATCGCGGGGAGAACGGGCAAACGCCGCGGCCAGCAGCACGGGCGTGGTATAGAAGAAGCCCAGCAGATAGCGCATCACGGCGATGGGGCCCATCAGGCAGGTGCACCAGATGGCCAGCAGAAACAGCGCCGCGATGACCGTACCCCGCTGTTTGCGGTACAGCGCGAAACCCAACAACAACAGGGTAAGCCAGACCATCACCGCGTTGTCGGACAGGAGTTGCGTACCCGGCAGCCCAAACACCGTAAGCGTTTTGTCATACGCCTGATAAAACGGCTTCAGCCCCGGCAGCAGGGAGTGTTCCTCCAGCGTGTACAGGTCCATGGGTAACTGCCCAAGAACAATGTTATATTCCATCTTCGCGCCCGGGTAAAAGTACGGCAGGTTCTGCTCCAGAAACGCTTCCAGATACAGCCGTGGGTTCTGCCGCCCCACCCGCGCCCACAGGGCCAGGTAGCCGCCGGGGTCGGCGGATAACACATCCTCGTCCAGATTCCATTTTACGTTGTCGGCGCAAAGCGGGGTGTACAGGTCGGCCCAGTCGCCCTCATATTCCCAGAAAAGCTGTGAAAGCATTTCGCGGTCGTCGTCCGAAACGGTTCCGTGCGTGGCGGCGCGCATGGTCTGTTGTAGGGGGATGGAGAGCATTTCCACGGTGCTGCCGCCTTCCGCGTCGCAGGCGGTCATCAGCAGTTGGTTGGCCCCCAGGTAAAGCGCCACGCAGACCGCGAACAGCAGGGCGGTGCGCGCCCGGCGGCCTTTGGCAATCAGCACCGCGAAGGGCAGCGCCAGGCAGAAGGCGTACACGCCGTTGTTGCGCAGCAGCATCATCAGGATGGCGGTCAGCGCGAACAGCCCTATCCGCACCGGCGAGCGGAACCAGACCGCGCCGTCGCGCCACAGATCGACCATCTGGAGGCACAGCAGCAGCACGAAGCCGCCGAAAAGCACATCTTTGGTGGCGCTGAACGCCCACAGCGGATACAGCGGCAGCAGCGCAAACAACGCGAGTACCGCAACCCTCAGGGCTGTGGGCGCGCCGCGCCTGCGCAGCCATACGCAGGCGTACGCGAGGATGGCTGCCGTAAGCGCAAGTTGCAAACCGTCGTACATCGCCACGCCCAGCGTGAGGGAATCCAGAGTATTGCCTAAGTCCAGTATCCAGCTCATCAGCAGCGTGTGCAGCAAAGGGTGATGGGTGGTCAGCATCCCGTCCATATAGGAGAAGAACTGCGTATCCGCGTCGTAGCGGAAGGTGCCGGGGTAAAATGCCAGCCAGACGGGCACCCAGCACAGTAGCAGTACGAAAAAGGCGAACAGCCAGTTGCCGGTCAGGCGGCTGACGCGCGATTCCTTCGCGGAAATTTTGGCGGGGCGGCTCAGCCAGCGCAGCGCGGCCCGGTACGTTAGCATGATGGCCGCGCCGAACAGCGCCGTAAACACCGCGACCGACAGGAGCATGCCTGGTAGCGTCCACACCGTGCCTGTGGGCAGGGCATGTTGTTCGCTGATGGGCTTGCCCAGCACCGCAAAGCACGCGAACAGGAAACCGCAGGGGTAGCTGACCCACGCCAGTCGCCGGTCCCGGTTGGCGAACGCGAGCATGCTCAACGCGGTGAACACCGCAAACAGCGCGACCGCCAGCGGCCAGTAAACCCACGGGCTTGACGGCATCGTTACAACGTCCGACAGGCGCCAAACCGCCAGCGCCGCGATCAGGACAGCCGCCCCAACCCGCCCGGCGGAAAGTTTGTTTTTCATCAGCGCACCTTCTGTGCCGCGCGGCAGGCCGGCAGGCCGGGATCGCGCGGAAATGATTCGCCTTATTGTAGCCGAAACGCCGCGCCATGGCAAGCCGCGCCTTTGCGCGAGGCCCGCGATTATGGTAGAATACTTCTATTCGTACCTTTGGAAGGGAGAACCGCCATGCTTCGTTTTGTCCGCCGGGAAGACCGCCCCTTTACCCCTGCCGCGCGCCGGGCGCTGCACCCCTATGACGGGGTACTGGCGGAGCTGCTTTTTGCGCGCGGGGTGGATACGGCGGCGCAGGCGGAGGCGTTTCTGCACCCCGGCATGGCCGACCTGTACAACCCGATGCTGCTGAGCGGCATGGGGGAGGCGCTCGCGCTGCTTGGGCAGGCAAAGGCGGAAAACTGGCCCGCCGTGGTATACGGCGATTACGATACGGACGGCGTTTGCGCCGCCGCCATCGCCACCGAGGCCCTGCGCCTGTACGGGATTCCCGCGGAGCCGCACGTGCCCCTGCGCGCGGAAGGGTATGGGCTGAACCTGCCCGCCGTCGAAGAACTGGCCAAAACTTACCGCCTGCTGGTAACGGTGGATCTGGGCATCACCAACGCCGCGGAGGTGGCGCGCGCGAAGGAACTGGGCATGCGCGTGATCGTGACCGACCACCACCAGCCGGGGCTGATCCCCTGTCCGGCGGACGCGGTAGTCAATCCGGTGCTGAACGGGTACCCGTTCCCCCGCCTGTGCGGCGCGGGCGTAGCCTACAAGCTGGCGGCTGCCCTGTTGGGGGTGGAAACCGCCGCGCAGTGGCTGGAGCTGGCGGCAATCGCCACCGTGGCGGATATTGTGCCCCTGCTGTCCGAAAACCGGGCGATTGTGGCGCTGGGCCTGCCGCGCATGGGCGAGCGCCCGGGCGTGCGGGCGCTGATCAAGGCGGCGGGCTGCCGGGAACCGCTCACCTCCGAGGCGGTTGCATATCAACTGGCCCCAAGGCTGAACGCGGCGGGCCGCATTGACGACGCCAGCCGAAGCGTACGCCTGCTGATGACGCGGGACCCTGCCGAGGCGGAAACGCTGGCCGGGCAGTTGGACCGGGCCAATACCGAACGCAAGCGCATGGAGGCCGAGGCGACCGCGCAGGCGGAAATGCAGGCCGAGACGCACGATTTTGTGAAGGATCGCGTGCTGTTTGTGCGCGGGGATGACTGGCCCGCCGGGGTGGTGGGGCTGGTGGCCGGGCGGCTGAACCGGCGTTACGGCGTGCCCGTATGCGCCCTGTGTGGGGAGGACGGCGTGCTGCACGGCAGTTTGCGCGGGGTTCACGGCATCAACCTCGCCCGTTGCCTGCAAACCTGCGACGATCTGCTGCTGCGTTACGGCGGGCATGAGATGGCCGCGGGTGTGACGCTTGCGGAGGAAAACGACGAGGCGTTCCGTGACCGGCTGGAACAGGCCGTGCGCGAAGCCGCCACGGACGAGCTGATGATCCCCGTGCAGGAATACGACGCGGAGCTTCCCTTTGCCGCCGCGGACGATGTGCTGCTGGATGCGCTTTCGCAGCTGGAACCTTTCGGCCTTGGCAACCCCGCGCCCGTGTTTTTCACCGGGGGCGCGCAGGTGCTGCGCCGCCGGGCCTGCGGGGCGCAGGGCGCACACCTGCAGCTGACCCTCCGGCAGGGCGATAAGCTGCTTTCCGGCGTGGGGTTCGGCATGGGCGCGCAGGCCGCGACCCTGCCGGACACGGTGGACGCGGCCTATACCCTCGCCCGGGACGAGTACCGGGGCAGCGTATCCGTTAAATTTCAGGCACAGGCCATGCGCCCCTGCGCCCGGGCGCTGGCGGACGCGCTGGCCGCCGAAGGGCAGGCCGCGTGGGACAACGCGCTGCTGGCGGCGCTGCGTGCGGAACTGGCCGCGTTTCCCACCCTGTCGGCAGGAAACAGCCTGCCCGATGCAGAAGTGATGAAGGCTACCCATCCGGCGGCGCGGACCGGGGCGGAATCGGCGCGGGGAACTGCCGTTGAGCCGGACTGCGCGCCCCCGAAAGACGCCGCGACGGAGCAGGCCGCGTTCGGCCCGTTTGTTTCGCAAGCTGGAGAACCGGCAGCGATGGAAACGCTGCTGGCCGGGCGGCAGGGTACGCTGTTTGTGGCTTACGCGCGGGCTACGGCGGCGGGTTTTCTGGCCGCGTACGGCGACCGGGTGGACTGGGCGCGCGGCGTGCCGGACGACCCCCGATGCTTTCACACTTTGCTTACGCAGCCGGAACCGCAGATTACGGGCCGCTGGAAGGCGGTCGTGCTGTTGGACGGCCCCCTGACCTTAAACGGCGCGGCGTACTGGCACGGGCTGCTGCCGGGCGCGGCGGTATACGCGTCCGCCCCTTCGCAGGCGTTGTGTCGGGCGGCGCGGGCGCTGGACGCGGGGGATCCCGCCTATCGGGGGCTATACCGCATTCTTCGCCGGTCGGCGTTTGCCAGCCTGGCCCAGACGGCGCGGGAAGCGGCGCTTGGCGAGGCGCAGACGCTGCTGGGGCTGCTGGCCTTTGCCCAGCTGGGGCTGATTGATTTTTCGGATGCCCCTTTCCACTATCGGTTCCGCGAAGCCGACCAATGTTCGCTGTCCGACAGCCCGACGCTCGGCGCGGTGCGCGCCCTCGCCGCGGTTACGCGCCCCGCTTTGTAAGGGAGGGACCGGCATGTTAACCTATATCACCAACGAGTGTATGCCCATGGAAAAAATGCTGGCCCGCGTGCAGAAACAGCACCCCGGGGACAGCTACCTGATTGTGAAAAAAGCGTACGAGTTTGCCGAAAAAGCCCACGCCGGGCAGACGCGCAAGAGCGGCGAGCCGTACTTTATCCACCCCGTATCGGTCGCAAGCATTTTGACCGATCTGATGATTGACGCGCCCACGATTGCGGCGGGCCTGCTGCACGATACGGTGGAGGACTGCCAGTGCGTGTCGCTGGACACCATCCGCGCGGAGTTTGGCGAGGAAGTGGCCACGCTGGTGGACGGCGTGACCAAGCTGGACAAGCTGGATTTTACCGACCGGGAGGAGCAGAAGGCCGAAAGTCTGCGCAAGATGATCCTCGCCATGAGCAAGGACATCCGCGTTGTCATCATCAAACTGGCGGACCGCCTGCACAACATGCGCACCCTGCGCTTTCAGCCGGAGGACCGTCAGAGAGCCATCGCGGGCGAAACGCTGGATATTTTCGCTCCATTGGCGCATCGTTTGGGCATGAACGCCATCAAGCAGGAGCTGGAGGACCTCTCCTTTAAATACATCAACCCCGAAGCTTACCACGACATCGCCCAGAAGGTGGGCCTGCGCCGCGCCGAGCGGGAGGAAAACATCCGCATGGTGATCAGCCAGCTTTCCGAAAAGCTGGATGCGCAGGGCATCCATTACGAGATGGACGGGCGGCCCAAGCATCTGTATTCCATCTACAAAAAAATGACCGACCAGAACAAGACCTTCGACCAGATTTATGACCTGATCGCCGTGCGCGTGATTGTGGACTCGGTGCAGGACTGCTATACGGTGCTGGGCATCGTGCATACGCTGTGGAACCAGATTCCCGGCCGGTTTAAGGATTATATCAGCGTACCCAAGAGCAATATGTACCAGAGCCTGCACACCACGGTAATCGGCGGGCGCAAAATGCCTTTCCCGTTTGAAATCCAGATTCGCACATGGGAAATGCACCGCGTGGCGGAGTTTGGCGTGGCTGCGCACTGGCGCTACAAAGAGGGCGGCGGGCCTGAAGGCGATCTGGACAACAAACTGTACTGGTTGCGGCAGATTTTGGACTGGCAAAACGAAACGCGGGACAGCAAGGAGTTTATCGACTCGCTAAAGACCGACCTGTTCAGCGACGAGGTGCTGCTGTTTACCCCCAAAGGGGACATCGTTAGCATGCAGCGCGGCTCCACCCCCGTGGATTTTGCCTACCGCATCCACAGCGGCGTGGGCAACCATTGCGTGGGGGCCAAGGTGAACGGCCGTATTGTGCCGCTGGAAACGCCGCTTGAAACGGGCGACCGTGTGGAAATTATCACCTCTGCCAACTCCAAGGGACCCAGCATGGACTGGCTCAAGGTGGTCAAAACCCAGCAGGCCAAGGCGAAAATCCGCCAGTTTTTCAAGCGCGAGCTGCACGGCGAAAACGTGGTGCGCGGCCGGGAAATGCTGGAGCACGAGGCCAAGCGGCGCGGCGTATCGCTGCCGGTGCTGACCAAGCCGGAATACTACGACCCCATCCTGAAACGGTACGCCTTTCAGGAGCTGGATGATATTTACGGCGCGGTGGGCTACGGCGGCATCGCCAGCGCCTATGTGATCAGCCGCCTGCTGGACGAGCAGCGCAAGGACGAGGCGCAAACCCTGCCCAAGGTGGTGGAAACCCCGCCGCAGGAGTTGCAAAAACAGCTGGGCAAGCCTACCCACGGCATCTATGTAAAGGGCGAAAGCGGCATGCTGGTGCGCTTTGCCAAGTGCTGCAACCCTGTGCCGGGTGACGAAATCGTGGGCTATATCACACGCGGGCGCGGCGTGACCGTGCACAAGGCCGACTGCCCCAACGTAAGCGCCGACGAGCAGGAGCGCATGGTGGAGGTCAGCTGGGCCAACACCGAAGGCGGCTCGTTTAACGCCACCATCAACATTATCGCCTATGACCATGTAAGCCTGCTGGGCGAGCTGGCGCTGTTTATCGGCAACCTGGGCGTGCCCATCGTGGCGGTGTCCGCCAAGCGCGACGATAAACGCAAGACCAGCGTCATCACCATGGTGGTGCAGGTAACGGCGCGCGAGCAGCTGGATAAGGTGATTAAAGCTCTGCAACGGCGCACGGACATTATGGAAGTGTACCGCGGCCTTTCGTAAGCAGCCGATCATACAGGCACGGCGGGCATACCCTGCCGGGTCTTTGGGAAAGGGTGGTTTTCATGCGGGCAGTGGTGCAGCGCGTTTTACGCGCGTCGGTCGCCGTGCGCGACCAGATTACGGGGGAAATCGGCAAGGGGCTGATGGTGCTGATCGGGGTTGAGGTGGGCGACGGGGAACGCGACGCCGCCTATATTGCGGATAAAGTGCTCAACCTGCGCGTTTTTGAGGACGACGCGGGCAAAATGAACCGCTCCCTGCAGGAAGTGGGCGGGGCGATACTGGCGGTGAGCCAGTTTACCCTGCTGGGCGACGCGCGTGACGGCAGACGGCCCAGTTTTATCCGGGCGGAGCGCCCCGAAGCGGCGGACGCGCTGTACCAGAAGGCGGTCGCCTCGTGGCGCGGGCAGGGCGTGCTGGTGGAAACCGGCGTGTTCGGCGCGGACATGGCCGTGAGCCTGGTGAACGACGGGCCGGTTACCATCCTGCTGGATTCCCGGCGGGTATTTTAACATTTTTGAGGTGAACGCATTGCCGGTTATGGTGGAAACGCTCTGTGTGGGCGATTTTATGATGAATTGTTACGTGGTGGAGAACGCGGCCACCCGGCAAACGGTGATCGTGGACCCCGGGGCCGACGCGCCGCGCATCATCGCCGATATTGCGGACCGCAAACCCGCGGCGGTGCTGCTGACCCACGGACACTACGACCATATCGGCGCGGTGGACGCGGTGTGCGCGCGCTATGGCATCCCCGTATACCTCCACCCGGCGGACGCGCCCAAGCTGACCGATCCGGCGCTGAACGTGGGGGCGGAGTTTGGCTTTGACGTGCGCGTGAAAACGAAGCCGCTTTTTGTGGAGGACAATCAGGTGCTGCGGCTGGCGGGCATGGACATCCGCGTGCTGCACACCCCCGGGCACAGCGCGGGGAGCGTTTGCTACCTGCTGCCGGAAAACGCCGGGCTATTGTGCGGAGATACGCTGTTTAACGGCGGCTACGGCCGCTATGATTTTGCCGACGGCGATTTTACGGCGCTCAAGAACAGCCTGCGGCGCATCCTGTACCTGCATCCGCGCATCCCGGCGTACCCGGGGCACGGCGCGAGCACCTTCGCGGGGCGGGACGAAGCATGAAAATCCTGCTGCGCACGCCTCTGCCCCGTTACGCCAACGAACTGGACGAAGTGCTGAAACTCTTCTGGCCTGTGGAGGCTTTCGCGGTGCAGGCGACCGCGCCCCTGACCCCGGAGGACGAGGCCAAGGCGCAGTTTACCGCCACCCCCGCCACGGCGGACATGGAGACGCTTACCCATCTATTTGCCGAAACCGGCGGCGTGTGGCGCTGCGCGTTTACCCTGCGCGGGGAAAGCGCCGTGCGGGAGCAGCCCGCGCTGAACGGCGACCCGCTGGTCGTGCGGCGGTTGCAGAAGCGCCTTTGCAAGCTGACCCTGTACGACCTCTGCAAACAGGTAACGGGTCGGCGGCCCCCGTGGGGATCGCTTACGGGCATCCGCCCCACGCGCCTTGTATATGAAAATCTGGCTTCGGGTTTGAGCCTTTCGGAAAGCGCGCGGGCGCTGACCGACGTGTTTGACGTATCGCCCGAAAAGGCGGAGCTGTTGCGCCGCATCGTTGCGGTGCAGCAAACGTTGCCCGCGCCCGCCGAAACCGACGCGGACGTGTACGTATCCATCCCGTTTTGCCGCACGCGGTGCGCCTACTGCTCGTTCCCCGGCGAGGCGCTGGGCAAGGGGAAGCAGGTGCAACCGTACCTGAACGCGCTGTTTACCGAGATGACCGCCGCCGCGCAGTTATTACGGGAGCGCGGCCTGCGCTTGCGCGCACTCTATATCGGCGGCGGCACGCCTACGGCGCTTGACGAGGAAGCCTTCGCCGCGCTGCTTGCGCACACCGTCGCCTGTTTCCCCAACCCGCCGGAGTTTACCGTGGAAGCCGGGCGACCGGACACCATCACCACGGGGAAGCTGAACGCGATGCTCCGGTGCGGTGTGGGGCGCATCAGCGTGAACCCGCAAACCATGAACGACGCCACCCTGCGCGCCGTGGGCCGCGACCACACCGCCACGCAGACGGAGGAAGCCTTCCGTTTGGCGCGCGCGCTTGGCTTTGCCGATATCAACATGGATGTGATCGCCGGGCTGCCCGGCGAAACGGTGGCCGATTTTGCCCACACCATGAAGCGCATTGCCGACCTGAACCCGGACAGCCTGACCGTGCATACGCTGGCCATCAAACGCTCCAGCCGCCTGCATCTGGAGGGGACTCCCCTTGCGGACGCGGACGCTGTGGCGGAAATGACGGCGCTGGGCGGCGCGACCGCCGACGCGCTGGGCATGGAGCCTTACTACCTGTACCGGCAGAAATATATGGCCGGGCAGCAGCAGAACGTGGGCTACGCCCGCCGCGGCGCGGCCTGCCTGTATAACGTGGATATTATGGAGGAAACCGCCTCCATCCTCGCCTGCGGCGCGGGCGCCATCAGCAAGCGGGTGTTTACGGACCATGATCTGCGCATCGAGCGTGCGCCCAACGTAACCAGTGTGGCGGAATACATCGCCCGCGCGCCGGAAATGGCCGCGCGCAAGGCGGCGCTGTTCCGCTGACGGCATAACCGCCGCGAACCTTTTCCTTTGTGTATCGCCCGATGGATTCGGGTTCATTTGTGATCATAAATCAAACCGCGCCGGGGTACTTTCCCGCGCGGGAGGGAGGGGTTCTTTTGCCGCGTACCGTTCTCGTCGCCCTGGATCAGGGCACCACATCCAGCCGCGCGGTCGTTTTTACCACGCAGGGGCAGGTGCTGGCAACCCACGCCATCGAGTTTAAGCAGTACTTTCCCCAGCCCGGGTGGGTGGAGCATGACCCGGAAGACATCCTGAACAGCCAGATCACCGCGCTGCAGACCGCCGTGAAACTTTCCGGCGTGGATGTGAACGACATCGCGGCTATCGGCATTACCAATCAGCGGGAAACCACCCTGCTGTGGGACCGCGCCACCGGCGCGTGCGTGCATAACGCCATTGTGTGGCAGTGCCGCCGTACCGCCCCGTATGTGGAGAAGCTGGTAGCCGAGGGGAAAAGCGACCTGATCCGGCAAAAGACCGGGCTGGTGCCGGACGCGTACTTCAGCGGCACCAAGCTCGCGTGGCTGCTGGACACGCTGCACCTGCACGAACGCGCCGAGCGGGGGGAGCTGTGCTTTGGCACCGTGGACAGCTTTCTGGCCTGGCATCTGGTGGAGGGCCGCCCGCACGTGACCGACGCGACCAATGCCGGGCGCACGATGCTGTTTAACATCCACACCCAACAATGGGACGACGAGCTGTTGCAGATGTTAAACATTCCCCGCGCGCTGCTGCCGGAGGTGACGGACAGCGCGCAGGTGGTGGGCAACCTGCGCTCGGAAATCCTGGGGCGGCCCATTCCCGTGGCGGCGCTGGCGGGCGACCAGCACGCCTCGCTGTTCGGGCAGGCGTGTTTTGAAAAAGGCATGGTGAAAAACACCTACGGCACCGGCTGCTTTATGCTGATGAACACGGGCGATACCCCCGCCGAAAGCCGCAACGGATTGCTGACCACCATGGCGTGGCGGCTGAACGGCCAGCCCACCTACGCGCTGGAGGGCAGCGTGTTTATGGGCGGGGCGACCGTGCAATGGCTTCGCGACGAGCTGGGACTGATCCAAAGCAGCGCCGAAACCGAGCAGATTGCCCAGAGCGTGCCGGATACGGCGGGCGTGTTTCTGGTACCCGCGTTTACTGGCCTTGGCGCGCCCTACTGGGATATGTACAGCCGGGGCATCATCGTGGGCATGACGCGCGGCACCAACCGGGCGCACATCGTGCGCGCCGCGCTGGAGGCCATCGCCTACCAGAGCGCGGACCTGTTTAACGCCATGGCGGCGGATTGCGGCAGCCGCCCGCCGCATATGCAGGTGGACGGCGGCGCGAGCGCCAACGGCTTTTTAATGCAGTTTCAAAGCGACATTCTGGGCGTGCCCGTGGTGCGCCCCGCGGTGCTGGAAACGACCGCTCTGGGGGCGGCGCT
>JAEWYP010000027.1 GCA_023395615.1 Bacillota bacterium | reverse complement strand
TTCTCAATCTCCATAAAGGGTTCCAGATACACGTAGGAAATGCCGGTAGGTTTGCGCTGGATGGACAGCAGCAGTTCCAGGTCCTTCTCGTAAAACTTCGTTCCGCCGATTTCCCACAGGCCCTCGCCTACGGGAGGCTGCTGGTCCAGTTCTCCGTAATCATAACAGAACTTGCAGTTGAGGTTGCATTTGTTGGTTTTGCGCACAGCGCCCAGCCCCGTGCCCAGCAGGCAGGAGCGGCAACCGCCGGGGAACCGGCTTTCGTCGCCCACAAAATGCGTGCGTCCCTGTAACGTTTGCAGGCCGGGAATTTCCGCCATCAACCGACGGTTGCGCTCGTCCACCGCCGCCTCAATCTGCGCGAAAACGGCGTATGCGATTTCCTGCTGAAAAGTCATCAGCTCCTCGTCCTCCGGCAGGGCGGCGAAAAACGTAAACCACGTCAGCGCGTCTTTTTTCGATATTTTCAATCGGATAACTCCTTACCGTCGGTGCGATTCAGCCATGCGCGGCTTTCCGGGCGCTGTACAGTATAAACGCAAGCGCGACGGTTGGCAAGCGGTACGCGTTTCCGCCGCGCCCGCACCTACCGTCGCCAACCCCGTTAACCTCAATTTGCCTGATCAGCTGCTTGCGCTCTGGTAATGCTTTAATCCACGGTGGAACAGGGTGCTTGTCACGGCGAACCACAGAAACGGCCCCACGATGCCCCACACCGCGTACAACGGGTCCATCTTCTTCAGCAGAAACAGCGCCGGAAAGTTGGTAATCACGAAGATGGGCAGCACAAATACGCCGATTTGCTGGATCAACCGATTATAAATCCCCATGGGCAGGTTGTTAAAATCCCACGACGAATCCACCAGCTCGGCTAATGCGTCGGTCTTGACCAATTTAAAGGCCAGCACCTGCGGTAAAAGGAACATTGAGTACGCAATCAATGATCCGGTAGCCAGATACCCAATGTAACCCAACACATCCAGGATACCCACCGGCACCGCCATGCGGGCCAGGCCCACCACAACCGCCACGATGCCCAACACCGTATCGACTGTAAAAATACCGAGGTCGCTCCTCTTCAGGGTGAGCATAAACTGCAAAGACACCGGCTTCACCAGCAGCAGGTCCAGTTCGCCGGTCTGTACCTGTCGGCCGATACCGAACAGGTTCATCATATACAGCCCGGCATAAGGGCCTGTCGCCACCATGTAGGTGCCGAAAAACACCAGCACCTCGTCCGGCGTAAGGCCGTTGATGGGCACGTTGGTTTTATAGATCACAATCATATACACAATCTTCGCGAGGAAATAGCCCAGCTCCATGGCGATACCGGTGAAGAAGTTGGCGCGGTATTCCAGCTGGCTCATCAGGCTGTTGCGGATCAGCATCCCCCACAGAATCAGGTGTTTGCGAATCTCTTTCATCATTTCAGCCTCCCGCCGCCAGGTATTTATGCGCGCCGGCGTTCCACAGCGCACGGCAGCATAAAGCCATCACGCCGATCCATCCCCACTGGCACAACAGCCCCGTAAACGCCGCCGGGCCGTTAACAGAACCCAGCAGAACATCCACCGGAAAGCCCACGGCATAGGAAAACGGCAGCAGTTTGAGCACCCCGCCGACCACATCCCCGAACACTTCCAGCGGGAAAATACCGCCGCTTAACACCACGATCACGATACGCACCGCCTCAAACAGAAACCCGATCTCGGACAGCCAGAACGCCCACATGCCCACGCAGAAGAAAATGAAAAAGTTGAGCGTAAGCGCGCCCACCAGCGCCGGGAGAAACAATAGCACCCCCCGCGCGCTCACCGGCGACGCGTGAAAGTACAGCCCTACCCCCGTAAGCGCCAGCGCGAGCACCGCCAGACCGCCCGCCAGCACTCCGGTTTTTTGCCCCAGAAAGCAACTGAAACGGTAGGGCAGATACCCGATCGGGCGAACGACATACTTACTCAGACCGCCGTTTTTGACATCCTCGTTAATGTCATACTCAAAGCCTGTTTTCAGCAGCCGCCACAAGATCGCCGCGGCCACGGAGTACGCCAGCATCTGCCCGTAGCTGCGACCAAACAGTTCTCCGCCGCCCGTGCCGCCGTACAGCGCCTGCCACATAAAAATCTGGATAAAAATCGGGAACACGGCGCTGAACAGGCCCAGCCAGAAATCCGCGCGGTAAGCCATCGTCTCCTTGATGCCAAGGCCCAGCGCGTAGAGATACTTTTTCACTGCCCATTCCCCCCGGTATACAGCCGGGCGATGCCTTCCTCCACGGGAATATCCAGAATGTTAAAATCCGTAACCGGCAGGGTTTCCAACATCCGCTGGGAAACCTCCCGCACATCCGCGCGCGGGATTTCCAGCACCACCTGTAGCCCCTCGCGGGCGCAAACCGTACCGAAACGGCTCAAGTCACCCTGCGCCGCCTCCTCGGTTTCCAGCGTGACCTGTATGCGTTTGCGCTCGCCAAACAGGCTGTTGATTTTTTTCAGCTCCCCGTCGTAGGCGATCACACCGTCGGCGATCACGATGGTACGGCGGCATAAATCTTCGATGTCGCCGATGGAGTGGCTGGTCAGCAGCACGGTCGTCTGCATTTCCCGGTTGTAATTACGCAGGAACTCCCGGATGCGCTTCTGCGAGATAAAGTCCAGCCCGATCGTCGGTTCGTCCAGAAAGATCACCTCAGGCTTGTGCAGCAGCGAGGCGATCAGCTCCATCTTCATCCGCTCGCCCAACGACAACCGCCGCACCTGCACGCCCATCAGGTCTTTTACATCCAACAGCTCGGCCAGTTCCCCCAGGGTTTTACGGTACGCCGCCTCGTCAATCTCATAGATGCGGCGGTTCAGCGCGAAGGATTCCACCGCTGGCAAATCCCACCACAGCTGGCTTTTTTGCCCCATCACAATGGCGAAGCGCATCTTAAAATCCTTTTTCCGTTCCCAGGGTACATAGCCCATCACCGTCGCCTGCCCGTCTGTGGGAAACAGAATGCCGGACAGCATTTTAAGCGTCGTGGTTTTTCCCGCGCCGTTGGGGCCCAGAAAGCCGACCATTTCGCCCTTCTCCAGCGAAAAGTCGATCCCCTTCACAGCCTCCTTGTACAGCTTTTCCCGATGGAACAGGCTGCGAAAGGAGGCTTTCATGCCCTCTTCCTTTTTGG
>JAEWYP010000098.1 GCA_023395615.1 Bacillota bacterium | reverse complement strand
TTTGACAACCCTCCGCGCCAAAGATACAATAAGAACGATACGGTACGCCGTATCGCTCTTTGATTTTTTGCCAGAGCAGAGGAGCGATGGGTTTGAGTTCGGAAATTCGCCGTCTGGCGATCCTTGGCAGCACCGGCAGCATCGGCACGCAGGCGCTGGACGTGGCCGCGCGCCACGCCGACCGTTTTGCGGTCGTGGCGCTTACGGCGCATGGCAGCGCGGAAAAGCTGTTTGCGCAGGTGCGCCGCTTCCGCCCGGCGCTGGCGGGGCTGGCAGACGCGCGCTTTTCGCTTGCGGATGTGCCGGAAGACCTGCGATTTTGCCGCTGGGTTTTCGGCCCGCAGGCGCTGACCGAGGCGGCAACCTGCCCGGAGGCGGAAATGGTACTGGTATCCGTGGTGGGCATGTGCGGGCTTACCAGCGTGCTGACCGCGCTGGAACATGGCAAGCAGGTGCTGCTGGCCAATAAGGAGGCGCTGGTGGCGGGCGGTAAGCTGGTGATGCAGGCGGCGCAGAAAGCGGGCGAGAACGCCCTGCTGCCGGTGGACAGCGAGCACAGCGCGATTTACCAGTGTTTGCGGGGCGCGCAGGGCAACCCGTATACGAAGATTTACCTTACCTGTTCGGGCGGCCCGTTCCGCACGTGGGACAAAAGCGCGATCGATAGGGCGACCCGCGAGCAGGCGCTGAAACACCCCACGTGGACCATGGGACAGAAAATTACGGTGGACAGCGCGACGCTGTTTAATAAAGCACTGGAGATGATTGAGGCGCGGTACCTGTTTAACGCCGCGCCGGAGCAGATTCAGGTGCTGATCCATCCGCAAAGCGTGGTGCACAGCGCCGTGGGCTTTGCGGATGGCGCGGTCATCGCCCAGCTGGGCACGCCGGATATGCGCCTGCCCATTCTGTACGCTATGGCCTATCCGGATCGCCTGCCCACCGGCGGCGAACCGCTGGACTTTTTTGCCTTGAACGGCCTTACCTTTGAACGGCCGGACCCCGTGCGTTTCCCCTCGCTGCGGCTGGCGGTGGAATGCCTTGCCGCGGGCGGCGCGGCCTGCTGTGTGCTGAACGCCGCCAACGAGGTGGCCGTGCAGCGCTTTTTACAATTGGAAAGCGGGAACCCGATGACTGTGAGTCGAATTTACGCCGTTGTGGAGGAAACGCTTCAGCGGGTGGGTAGCCTGCCCGCCGATACGCTTTCGCAGGTGCTGGAAGCCGACCGGCTGGCCCGCGAAACGGCGACGCGGTTGCTGTAACCCCCAAATCCTATGGATTTCCCCCTGATGGAGGTTGAAAGATGGCGACGATTTTATACGTTTTGCTGGCGATCGTGCTGCTGGGCGTGCTGATTACGGTGCACGAGTACGGCCACTTCATCGCCGCGCGCCTGACCGGGATTGCCGTGAAGGAGTATTCCGTGGGCCTGGGGCCCAAGCTGATCCAGTGGAAAAGCAAGAAGTACGAAACGCTGTTCACGATCCGGCCCATTCCCATGGGTGGCTACTGCATGTTTTACGGCGACGAGACCGACCAGCAGAACGCCGACGATCCCCGCGCCTTTGATAAAGCGAAGGTTTGGAAACGGATGCTCACGGTGTTCAGCGGCCCGCTGATGAACATGGTGCTGGCGTTCGTGGTGGCGGTGGGCCTGATGGCGGGGTACGGCATTACGGTCGCGCAGCCTTTTGTGGCGGAGGTGGAAGCCACGATGCCCGCGGCGGAGGCGGGCGTGCAGCCCGGTGACGTGCTGATCGCCGTAAACGGCACGCCGATCGCCGTGGGCGACGCGAGCGCGCTTACGCAGGCAATTTCGGGGCTGGCGGAGGGTGAAAGCGTAACCCTGACCGTAACGCGCGCCGGCGAGCCCGTTACCCTTTCCGTAACCCCCGCGTGGGACGCGGCCAGCCAGAGCCGCCGCATCGGCGTTACCGTGAGCGCTTACGGCCCGCTGCCTTCGGGGCAGATTTTGCCCGCGGCGTGGAACGGCTGCGTGTACGCCTCCACAGCGATCCTGGATTCGCTGGGCAAGCTGTTTACCACCGGACAGGGCATCAACGACGCGGCAGGCCCTGTGGGCGTGGTGCAGATGGTGGCGGAGCAGACGCAGAAAGGCGGGCTGGAAATTTTCCTGAACCTGGCGGTGCTGATCAGCATCAACCTTGGGCTGGTCAACCTGCTGCCCATCCCGGGGCTGGACGGAAGCCGCCTCGTGTTTATGCTGATCGAGGTGATCCGGCGCAAGCCCGTGAACCGCAAGATCGAATCGACGGTGCATCTGGTGGGGTACGCGCTTCTGCTTGGGCTGATGCTGTTCTTTACTTTTAAAGACGTGGGACGGATCATAACCGGCTGAACGGCGGACAAAACGTCGGGTTTGGCGGTTGCAGGCCGCGTACGCCCCATGGTATAATACAAACCGCAAAACAAAACGCGGGATTGGGCGACGAGGAGGACTGGGCGGATGAAGGGCTTGCCGAAGGGGTTTTGGAAAAGGAACTTCAACGTGCCCAATACGCTTACTCTGATTCGGATGTTATTGATCCCGGTTTATCTGGTTCTTTTTACTCAAGGTAAAAAGTATCCGGCGCTGTTTGTGTTTCTGGCCGCGTCGTTTACCGACCTGCTGGACGGGATGATCGCCCGCCGTTACCACCTGATTACCGACCTTGGCAAACTGATGGACCCTCTGGCGGACAAGCTGATGGTGCTGACCGTGATGTTCAGCCTCGCCATCGGCAATGATTCCATTCCCCCTACGGTGCCGTGGGCGGCGGTGTGCATCGTGCTGGGCAAGGAAATGCTATTAATGCTGGGCGGCCTGCTGATGCTCAGGCGGCATATCGTGGTGTACTCCTTCATGATCGGCAAGGTGGCGCACTGCCTGTTTATCTCCGGGTTAACAGCCAGCTTTTTTCACGAATGGTTCTCGCGCGTATGCCCGGGATGGTTCATGACCCCGGACCAGATTCTGCTGTGGGTGGCGGTCGCCTGTACGTTGGCCGCGCTGGTGTTTTACTGGGTGGGTTCGCTGCATCAACTGCGCGAAGCGAAGAAAAACGCCTGACAGACCAATTGTGAGTTGCTACCCGCTGATGAGCTTTTTTCAGCAATCAGACACCCGCCGATGATGGCGGGTTTTTGATTTTTTACAAACGCAACCCTTTTTCCGTGCTTGCGCGGGACCTCGGCGCATGGTATGATCGTTTCATATGCGCGGATTGCGGCGAAAGGGGTACGAATGATGCGGGGCGGGCTGTCGGCAGCGGGGCGCGGGCACGCGCTGGCGCTGGGAACCATTATCGTCTGGGGCACCACGTTTATCGCCTCCACGGTCGCGCTGCGCACGCTTTCCCCCATCGAGCTGCTTGCCGCGCGGATGCTGATCGCCATTGCGGCGTTGTATATCGCCTGCCCGCACCGGCTTAAACTGCAAAGCCGTAAACATGAATGGTACCTGATGGGCGCGGGGCTATGCGGCGTAACGCTTTACTTTCTGTTTGAAAACCTCGCCCTTACCTACACCAACTCTTCCAACTGCAGCGTGATTATCTCCACGGCCCCGTTTTTTGTGGCGGTGGCGACCCACCTGTTCCTGAAAGAAGAAAAATTGAGCCGCTCCTTTTTCGTGGGGTTTGTGATTGCCATGGCGGGGGTAAGTCTGGTCTCCTTCGCGGGGCATAGCCTGCGGCTGAACCCGCTGGGTGATGCGCTGTGTATCCTGGCGGCGATGATGTGGGCGGGTTACTCCGTGTTTATCCGCAAGCTGGAAGGGTACGGATATAACACCCTGCTGGTGACGCGCCGCATCTTTTTTTACGGGTTGCTGTTTCTGGTGCCTGTGGCAGCGATTTTCGGCTTTTCCGTCGCGCCTGCCGACCTGCTTAACCGGGATACGCTCATCAGCGTTCTTTTTCTGGGGCTGGTGGCGAGCGCCCTGTGCTTCGTAACATGGAATACCGCCGTGCGCCTGATTGGCCCGGTAAAAACCAGCGTATACATCTACCTCACTCCGGTGGTTACCATTGTGTTTGCGAAGATCATCCTGAACGACGCGATCCATCCGCTGGCGCTGGCGGGCGCGGCGCTTACGCTGCTGGGGCTGGGTATCAGCCAGCGGCCCGCGCTGCGACTGTACGGGCAATCCCGGGCGGAGGCGCGCAAGTAACCGGCGCGGGTGGAAAATGGCGGGAAATGTGGTATAATACAATGTCGGTCGTGTGTGCGCGGCGGATAAGGGGAGGAAACGGCCATGTTCGGGAAATTTATGAACAACTACTTCTACGGCAAAAGCGGCAAGGGCGATTACACCAAAGAGGACTTGCCGCAGACCCGCACGCAGCTTTTTTGGGAAACGCTGCGCACGCGTTTCAGCGGCCTGGTACGGCTCAACCTGCTTTATATGCTGGCCTGGATCCCCGTGATGGCGGTGGTGGGCTACTATGTAATGCTGCTCTATTCGGCGTTGGGCGGGCTGGCGGATCTGCAGGCCCAACTGGAAGCGGGCACGCTGGCGGCGGCGGATTTTGCCGCGCAGCAGGCCCAGTACGTGGACGGTGTGAAAGCGGTACTGATGCAGGCGCTGCTGTTCCTGGTGCCTGCGCTGGCCGTAACCGGGCCGTTTACCGCCGGCGTCTGCTACGTAACCCGCAACTGGGCGCGCGACGAGCATGCCTTTATCTGGAGCGACTTTAAAGACGCCGTGAAGGAAAACTGGAAACAGGGCCTCGCCACCAGCGTGATCACCGGTTTTGTGCCGATCATTATGTATGTGTGCTGGGCATTTTACGGCGACATGGCTAAAACCAGCAGCTTCTATGTGATTCCCCAGATGCTGACCATTGTGCTGGGGCTGATCTGGCTGATGAGCCTGATGTTCACCTACCCCATGATGGTCACCTATCGCCTGCGCTACCGTGACCTGCTGCGTAACAGCCTGCTGTTGACCATCGGGCGGCTGCCCGCCACGGTGGGGCTCAAGCTGCTTTCCGTGATGCCGGTGGTGCTGGTTGCGCTGGTCAGCTATTTTACCCCCTATCTGCAATGGGCGGTGCTGATCGGTTTTCTGTATTATATCCTGCTGGGTTATGCCCTCAGCCGTTTCGTATCCGCCAGTTATACCAACGCTGTTTTCGATAAGTACATCAATGTGAAAATCGAAGGCGCACAGGTGAACCGCGGCCTCTACAACGAAGAGGACGATGAGGAAGAAGAACCGGCGGAGCCGGAACAGTCGTCGGACAGCGACGGAGAAAACCGGTAATTTTCGTTTTTGAGGTGACGCGATTGTATACGGCCTTCGCATCCGTTTACGATCGGCTGATGGCCGACGTGGACTACCCGGCGTGGGCGTCCTTTTATCAGGGGCTGCTTTCTCTTTATGGCGTGCGCACCGGCAAGGTGTGCGAGTGTGCCTGTGGAACCGGGGGACTTACCATACCGCTTTCCGCAATGGGGTACCAGATGACCGGCGTGGACCTGTCCGAAGAAATGCTTTTCGAGGCCAGCCAGAAGGCCCGCCGGGCGGGCGCGATGATCCCCTTTATCAAGCAGGATATGCGCGCCCTTCGGCTGCACCGCCGGATGGACGCGGTTCTTTGCACCTGTGACGGGATCAACTACCTGCCTTCACCGGACGATGTGCTCACGTTTTTTTATGCCGCGGGGAACGCGCTGCGCCCGGGAGGAGCTCTCGTTTTTGACCTGAGCACTCCTTATAAATTAAAAAGCGTACTGGGCAACAATTTCATCGGCGACGAAACCGCCGACATTGCATATTTATGGAAGAATGTGTACGATCCCCGCAGCGAAAGCGTGCGGATGGATCTTTCCGTGTTTATTCGCCAGCAGGAGGAAGTGTACCAGCGCATCAGCGAACGGCAGGTGCAATATGCCTACCCCTTTGAAACGCTGGAAGAACTGCTGACCCGGGCGGGCTTCGGAGATATCCGGATTTTTGGGGACCTTTCCTACGCCTTGCCCCGTCCCGCCGACCAGCGCTGGCACATCGCGGCGCGCAAGCCCCTGCCGCCCGAAGAGATGAACCTGTAAAGGAGCCTTTCATGGAACAGAAGGATTCAATCCTCCATTTTACCCTTTCCGACGGGGCGGTGCGCGGGCTTATCATCCGTTCCACCGATACGGCGCGGGAAGCCCAGCGTGTGCATGGCGCGACCGCCGTGGCCGCGGCGGCGCTCGGTCGCGTGCTTACGGGAACGGCGATGCTTGCGGCTACCCTGAAAGAACCGGATGCCTCCGTAACCCTGACCGTCGATGGCGGCGGCCCGCTGGGCAAGATCATCTGCGTGGGCGACGGCGAGACCGTGCGCGGGCTGGTGACCGATCCGGCCGTGCGCCTGCCTCTCCGGGACGGCAAGCTGGATGTGGGGCGCGCTGTGGGCCACAACGGTCGGCTAAGCGTGGTGAAAGACCTGCGAATGAAAACCCCTTACATCGGACAGGTTGCTATGCAAAGCGGCGAAATCGCCGTTGACCTGGCCCATTACTACGTACAGAGCGAGCAAAGCCCGTCGCTGGTCAGCCTTGGGATTACCGCGTCGGACGAGGATGTTTTTTCGGCGGGCGGGGTGCTTCTGCAACCGCTCCCGGGCTGCCCGCCGGAAGTGATCGACCAGCTGGAACTGCGTTCCCCCATCTTCGGCGACGTGGCTAACGAACTGAAACACGAAACGCCGGAGACACTTTTACAGACATGGTTCCGGGGGCTTACTCCCGTGGCGCTGGAAAGCAAACCGCTGGCCTATCGCTGCCATTGCAGCCGCAGGCGGATGGAAAAGGCGCTGCTGGCGATGGGCCCGGAGGAGCTGAAACGCATGATTGCCGACGAGGTGGACGGAGCGGAGCTGGTTTGCCATTTCTGCAACGAGAAATATCATTTTTCGACGCACGATCTGATCCGCCTGTTAAACCGCGTGGAATAACCGTAACGGTGCGGAAGCGGAGAACACTCCCCCAGGTAAGCGCTGAATCAATCTCTTTCACGCCTGCCTTTGTGGAGCACCGCATCTTCAGGCTTAAAAAGCCTAGAAATAACCCCCGCTATTCCTTCGGTTTTTTTACCCGAATCTGTAGCACTCCGCTTTGGCAGCCGCGAAGTGATGGAATCAGCGCTTACCAAGGAGCGAAAGAATGAGCGAAAAAGTCGGCGATATTGTAAAACTGCAGCGCTCCAGTGCTTACTGGGTGGATCGCGCCAACCGCCACCGTCGCACGGGCAACACCCGTCGGGCGGCGGCGCTGCTTCGGCACGCGGTCTCTCTTTCTCCCGGGGACAGCGACCTTCGGGTTGTGTACGCGCGGACGCTGCAGGAAATGGAATGTTACGAGGCCAGCAACCGCGCGGCTTTCGGTGCGCTTACGATCAACCCGAAACGCTATGCGTGTTACGGGCTGATTGGCCGCAACATGCTGGCGCTGGGGTATGTGCAGGAAGCGATGGACGCTTTTTCCCGCTATCTGATGGCAGTGCGGCAAACAGGGCTGACCGCCGAGTATGACGAAGAACTGGATACGCTGGAAACGCTCGAAACCGAACACGCCCACATCCAGGCTCGTTACGAAGCGCAGTTGAACATCGCCAGCAAGCGCCTGTCCGCGGGGGATTTTTCCCGTGCCGAGCGTGCATTGCAGCGCGCAAAACCAGCCGCCCGCGTGGATGACCGATACGATTCTCTACGCTCGCTGCTGTTACAGGAACAGGGAAATGTTCGCGGTGCGGTGAAAAGCGCGCGCAGAGCCTGCCGCATCAACCCCCGCAGCGCCCGCGCCCGCTGCGCGCTGGCCGGGGCATACTGCCAGGCCGGGCAGCGGCTGAAAGGCGCGTCGTCCCTGCTGGCAGCCGCTTTGTGCTGCAACAATGTGCAGGACGAGCAGCTATACTGCTATTCCGCCGTCAGCCTGGGTTTTCCGGAACTGGCGCTGTGCGCCCTCCGCCGGGCGCTGAAGAACAGCCCGGACCGGCTGCCTGCGCTGTTTGATACGGCGGTGGTGATGTTAAAACTGGGGCGGATGGACGAAGCCGACGCTTTGCTGCACCGCTGCCGCGACCTGGACCCGAACGACGTACCCGCCCGGTATACGGCCCGGTCGGTGGAGCAGTGGCGCGGGCTGGACCTGAACCCCGCGCAGGTGCGCTATGCAGCCGGGGCGCTGCCGTTTTACCCGATGCTGTCCCCGGCGGAAAGCAACGAGTGCCTGGCACAGCTGGGCAAGGCGCTGGCGGAAGGCACGGAAGGGTTTTGCCGCGCCCTGCAGGAAGACGAAGGGCTGTACAATCTGTTCTTATACGAGTTGGGCAACCCGGAACATCAGCTGAGCCGCCTGATCCCGATGCTGGCGGCCAACCTGCCCCGGGAATTTGCCGAAAGAATGTTCAGGGAAGCGCTGGTACAGCCCGTGCAGGACGATGGCGCCAAACGGTATGCCGCCGCCGCGCTGCTCAAGCTGGGGGCAAAGCCGCCTTTTGTGGTGTGGCATGCGGGGAGAATCGCGGAGATTGACCCTTCCGTGCAAACGCGCAACGATTCGGACCTGATGCACAACATGCTGCTTCGCCGGTTGGTGGATGTGAAACGCTTTGGCGGAAATGCCCGGATGATGACCCATGCGCTGCGGGCTTTGGTCACCATGCGCCCGGAACGGCGGAAACGTATTGTGCGCGATACCAAGGGGATTTACCGCGCCGCGATGGAACAGCACTACCTGATGACCTACGGCCTGCCGGAGACGGAGAACCTGCGTACCCTGCTGCACTATAACGCCGACGACCGCCGCCGGGTGCGCGCGGCGTTCCGCGCGCTGTGCCGCCTGATGCCGCTGCCCGAGCGAAAACCCCGGAAATAGGAAACCTGCGCTGCACGCCAATCAGAAAAGCACTTTCGTTAATGATCCCCTGTAAGGAGGAACCGATATGGAATTGATTGATTTTGACGCGCGCTTCAACGACGCGCTGAACGACTGGATGGAGAAGAACCGCAAGAAGTTTAAACGTCCGGAGGACATGGAGGACGCTGCTCCCGAGTTTTATATGGAGTGGCTGGAAACACCCGCCGACTGGCTGGGCGGCGCCGCCCCCGGCACGTATTTTGAGCGTTATGCCGACGCGGACGAGCTGGTAAAGCTGCTTACGGACTATGTTGCGCAGGAAGTGCCGGTACCCGATCCGTTGCTGGATCGCATCGGCGAAATGGGCAGCGAGGAACCGGTGCTAACGTTGCTGCGGGATCAAAGCGCGCCCTGCGAAGCCCGCATGCATGCCGTGGAACTGCTGCGCCAGTTGGAAAGCACCGCCCCGATGGTGGATTATATCCGCTGGCAGGTGGAACGCAGCGAAGAGGAAGAACTGCTGGATAACGCGCTGGAAAGCCTGCGCGGGATGGGGGATACGGTTCGCCGCCCCGCCGAAATAGCGTTCCGCGCGGCGGACGACGCGGGTAAAGAGGCGCTGCTGGATGTGCTGTCGGACTTTCCCTGCAGCGACGAGGTGTTGCAGTTTGCCCTGAAGCAGTTTAAGGAGCACCCCGATAAGCGCGCCCTGTACGCGGGTTATCTGGGCAAACTGGGCGATGACCGCGCACTGGAACCGCTGCTGGACGCCGCGGAAGGCGAGGACATTTCCTATATCGACTTTATCGAAGTGCGCAACGCGATCGAACGCCTGGGGGGCGAAGCGCCTGTGCGTGATTTTTCCGGCGACCCTACGTATGCTGCCGTGAAAAGACTGCAAAAGCGGTAAGCTTCTGCCCGCCCGAAAAGGCTGCCGGTTGTCCGGCAGGCACGGCGAACAGGTTTACCGTAGAGGGCGGAGCCGCCTTCCGGTTCTCGTAAACAGAATATGAAATTTACAGATTTGCGCGGGTGCCTTGCGCTCGCGCATTTCGCGTTTATGTACGAATGTGATATACTGTTTCTGTTTCCAGCCCGGAACAACCACAATACAGGCCGCCCACAGGGTAGCCGGGATGAAAGACAGGCGGCGCAGAAAACGCCGCGGAGGAACCATGATTACCCTTGAAGAGATTAAGAAGAACGAAAGCATCCGCGCACTGGTGAAAGCAGGCAACCGATACCTGGAAGCGCTGGGCTATACGGACCACGGCCCGCGCCATTTAAGCTATGTCAGCCGGATCGCCAGCTATATTTTAAAAGCGCTGGGTTACAGCGAACGCGAGATTGAACTGGCCGCCATCGCGGGCTGGGTGCATGATGTGGGCAACAGCATCAACCGCCACGACCACGGGCCGAACGGCGCGATTATGCTGTTTCCGATTCTGAAAGACGCGGGCATGAGCATTACCGATACGGTGGATATTATCACCGCCGTGGGCAACCACGAGGAGCAGAGCGGAAGCATCTCCAGCGCTGTAAGCGCCGCGCTGGTAATTGCCGACAAGAGCGACGCGCATAAAAGCCGCGTCCGTAACGGGCATCCCGATCCGGGCGACGTACACGACCGCGTGAATTTTTCCATCCAGACCAACGACGTGACGGTGGACCGGAAAGCCCATATGATCCGGCAATCCCTTACGATGGATACGTCCAGCAGCGTTCTGGAATACTTAAGCATCTACATGTCCCGCATTATCATGTGCGAGAAGGCGGCTACCTTTCTGGGGCAGGAATTTCAACTGGTGATCAACGGTCACGCGGTCAATAACCAGTCCCCCACCCCCCAGCAGGCGGAGCCGTAAACCGCCCCCGTCGGCAGCCGTTCCGCGTTGCGGTTTTTCGCGGCGTACGGCCGGCCGGACACCTGCGCATCTTTGGGTGACGGGGCTTCTGGAAAGCGAGGAAATCGTTCGATGATCTGTCAACGCTGCGGCAGCTACCTGGAGGATGACGAAATCCTCTGCCCGGTCTGCGGCGCAATGGCCCAGCGATCCCATGGGGAAACCGAGACAGGCGTGCGCGCAATGCGGCAGGGCCGCCATAATGCGATGCCGCCCACCCTGCCTGACGAAAACCGGGACGACATCCCCGAGTACGGCGATTTTGAAAACTCTCCGCTGCCTGTGGAACAGGATCATGGGGTGCACCGCAAAAATGACCGTGCCGCGAAGCTTACGTTGGATTCGTTCGGCAGCAGGCCTTCCAGCCGCCGGGGCGTGCCCGCACGCGGCGGCGCGCATGCGCGGCCGGTTACGACCAAACATGGTAAAACCCGGGCCATGCCCCGCCATTCCATCAACTGGATGCTGATCGCGGTGATCTTCGCGGGGATTCTGCTGGCGGCGGGCGCCGGGTATTTTGTGTACCTGAAAACGTCGGATGAGGGCCAGCGTATTGTGGCGCGCAAGCAGGTACTGGCCACCGACGAGGCGATGTTGAAGCTGGCGCAGAGTACGGATACCGTGAGTGAGACCGACCGCAAGGAAGCGCTCAAAAAACTTGGCAAGGCCCCGGTACAGGCGTACTGGGCGGTCGGGCAGGAGTATATGGACGCCGGAGACATGGAGGATTCCATTACGGCGTTCCGGATTGCGGATATACTGGACCCGGAGAATTACGACGGGCTGATGTTGCTGGGCACGGCCTACGAGCTGAACAATATGGACGATCAGGCTGAAACCCTGTATAAAAACCTGATCGACACCGTAAGCCCCGCACGCGAGGACGCGTATACGGCGCTGATTAACCTGTACCTTGATAACGACCGTGATCCCGAGGCTGCGGATATGATGCTGACGGCCTACCAGAAAACGGAGAAGGACAGTTTCCGCCAGGAGCGTAAGGATTTTATCCCGAATACGCCGCAGGTGGATACCAACCATATTTCCGGCCGGTACGAGCTGGAACAGAAGATCACCGTTACTTCGCCGCAGGGCTACGATATATACTATACGCTGGACGACAGCGTGGAGCTGCCCAAGGGAGGCAAACTGGTAAAGGATAATACCGTGGTAATCCCGGAGGGCACGTTTACCCTTCGTGCGGTATGCGTGGCGGGCGATCTGGTGAGCGATGAGATGAAGGTGGGCTACACCGTGTATTATCCGTCGCCTCCCGCTCCCAAGTGTAACCTTGCGCCTAATACCTATACCAGCCTGCACACGGTAAGCCTGCGCAAGGGCCCTGATACGCAAACCAAGGAGCAGCGCAAGAAGAAAACGAAGGAACAGCTGGAAAAAGAGGATACCCAGACTTTTTATTATACCATTGACGGTTCCAACCCGGATCCGGCGATCAGCCCGAAGTACGACGGCACACCGATCGCCCTGCCCAGCGGAGACGTAACGCTTCGCGCCATCGCGGTGAACGGATACGGTAAAATGTCCAGCATTCTGGAGGTTACCTATAAGTTTAAGGTGAAAGGCACCCGCGTGGAAACCTACGGAGAAGACGACGTATTCGGCGGCTTCAAGCTGAATGATACCGAACTGGCAGAGTTTGAAAAACAGTTTGGTCAGCCGAAATCCACAGAGGATACCCAGTACCTGTCGGTGGACGAAAAAGCCCAGCTGCTCACGTACGACTGGGGCAGCGCCGTTTTCCTGCTGGAAAATAACGACTGGATTCTGGTGCGGGTGGAGATGAACAGTGCGTTTACCACCGTGCCGCGCGGCATGGGCCTTGGCAACACGACTAGTGAAATTACAAGCGTGTATAAGAACATGGGGATGCCCGCCAACCAGGATGGAAGCCTCAACCTGTACTACAATGAACCCAAAACCGGAATGGTTCTGAATAATGACGATGGCAGCCAGACGATCCAGTATACCTGCCAGACGGTGAAGGGCTACGACTGGGTACTGCAATTTGTGATGAAGAATGACCGCTGTGTGAAGATCATCCATTATTACAAACCGTAAACCGATACCGGCCAGCCGCCTCCCGCATCAACGCGCGGGAGGCGGCGATATTTTATGGGATGGCAAACCGCTTCCGGATCGTTGAATGTATAGTTTCGTTCAAATCAACGGGTTGGAAAGGAAGCTGTGAAATGAAAAAGGGAATTGTTCTGATCATGGCGGTTTTTGTGGCGCTTCTTGGCGCGCAGGCGCTGGCCGAGCCCGCTACGGTGCCGGAAAGCACGCTGCATGCCGCTGTGCTGACCCTGACCTGGCCGGATGAAGGCGGGGAGTTCTGGGCCGAAGGGCATGTGGTGCTGGATACGGAACAGAAGGGCGATACGGTAACGGTTTATGCGCAGGTGACCTGCCAGAACTACGGTTTTATGGCCGGGATTTTCACGGATACGGGTGGCGGGATGAGCGGCCCGGTTGCGATAACGTTCCATAAAACCGGCAACGAATATAATGTGCAGGGCATCCAGCAGGCGGAAGACGATACGGATGATAAAAAGATTCTTTCTCCCAAAGCCCTGAAGCAGATGCAACGTGATGGGGAGAAAAATGCGTCGGAGATGGACCGCCAGATGACGGAACAGGCGAAAAGCTATCTGGCGGGGATCGGCAGGACGGAACCGGTGCAGGATTGGCGGGACCTCGGCCTGCAGAACGATAACCTTCTCACGGTGGCATCCAACCTTACGGTTTCCCTCACCCCGCCGTATCCCCTTTGGGTGACTACGACGGAACAGCTGGAAAACGGCATCCGCTATCTTTATACCCGCGCCTGGGCGCCGGACGGCAAGACGAAAGGGGACAACGGGGAGACGGGCACAGTTACGCTGACCAAAACGCGCCGCGAGGATCAGAAAGTGATGGAAACCATCAC
>JAEWYP010000076.1 GCA_023395615.1 Bacillota bacterium | reverse complement strand
CGCGTCCATCTGCGCCGCGAAGGGGACGAATGCCCGGCCCTGCGGGCGGCTCACGAAGGTCATCGGCGTCTTTTGGGTCGGATGGTTCAGCGTCAGCACCGCGCCCCACAACGCAATGGGTTCGCCCGGTTCACCACTGCCATAGCGCAGGTCCTGCACGATGGGGTGGCCGTATTGCGCCAATTGCACGCGGATTTGATGTTTACGGCCCGTTTCCAGCCGGATATGCAGCAGCGCCCGATCCGTTTGTGTCTCCGCCGCGATGCGCCGCCAATGCAGCGTGGCCTGTTGGGAACCGGCCGTACCCGGCGGCACGCAGCGGACATTACCGGTCGCGTCGTCCTTTAATAACCAATCCGAAAGCGTGCCGGATTCCGACAGGTCCGCGCCGCGCACCACCGCGAGGTACTCCCGCTGCATCGTATGCGCGCGAAGCTGCTCGCTCAGGCGTGCCGCCGCTTTGCTGGTTTTCGCCAGCGCCACCAGCCCGCCCACCGGGCGATCCAGCCGGTGCACGCACCCCAGATAGGCTTCGCCCGGTTTCTGATATTTCGTCACGAGATAGCGTTTCATCTTATCCAGCAGACACTCGTCGCCAGTTTCGTCCCCCTGCGTCAGCAGGTTGGGCGGCTTTTCCACAATCAGCAGATGATTGTCCTCGTACACCACATTACACATCGGGCGTCCACCGCGCCGTAGCGCCGCAGGGCAGCACCCCGCCCGTCGTAACCGGCAGAGCCAGTTCCTCCGCCACGGTCGTACCGCGCCCGCCCACGCAGCGCCGTACCACATTACCCAACACACTCGCCGAGAAGCCCGTGGTATATCCGTTCAGCAAAAAGAACAGCGGAGCATCCGACAGGGCCTGTGCACACAGCTCCGTAAGCCCATACAGCTCGTCCTCCAGCTTCCACACCTCGCCGCTGGGGCCGCGCCCGTAGCTGGGCGGGTCCATCAGGATGCCGTCGTAGCGGTTGCCGCGGCGCAGTTCCCGCTGCACAAAGGCTTTAGCGTCCTCCACGATAAACCGCGTGCGCTCCTCCGGGATGCCGGAAAGGTCGCGGTTCTCCTTCGCCCACTGCACCATGCCCTTGGCCGCGTCCACATGCGTTACGTGCGCGCCCGCAGCGGCGCAGGCCAGCGTAGCCCCGCCCGTGTAGGCGAAGAGGTTGAGCACCTTCACATTCTGTCCCCGCGCCACAGCCCCGGCGATACGCTCGCGCATGAACGCCCAGTTAGCCGCCTGCTCCGGAAACAGCCCGGTATGTTTAAAACCCGTCGGGCGCACATAGAACTTAAGGTCGCCAAGCGTCATCACCCAGCGTTCGGGCAGAGTATGCGCAAACGCCCAGCTGCCGCCGCCGGTTTCGCTGCGGGTATAGTGCGCGTCCGCCTTTTCCCACCGTTCCGGGTTGGCTTTGGGCCAGATCACCTGCGGGTCCGGGCGGCGCAGGATCACATTTTTCCAGCGTTCCAGCTTCTCGCCGTCGCCGGTATCCAGCACCTCATAATCACGCCACTGGTCGCATAAAAACATGGTATACCCCTTTGCTTTCCATAACAGGATGCTACATTATTCGTTCCCAAGGTTCACAAACCCTGCGAGTTGATCTCAAGCTGCCCAGGTAAGCGCTGATTCAATCACTTCACGGCTGCCAAAGCGGAGCGCAACAGATTTGAGTGAGAAAAGCCGAAGGAATAGCTGCACTATTTCAAGGCTTTTCGAGCCCGAAGATGTGGTGCTCCGCGAAGGCCGGCGAGAAAGGGATAGATTCAGCGCTTCCCTGACAGGAACAAACGTTGTTCCGATCCCGGCGTCTGATGCGTTCTGATGATCGCCGAACGGCGTTGCGGGTTTGGAAAGGCGATTTTTCTTCTGTCCGCGCTGTGCCCTCGGCTGGCAGTCAATTGGTTTCCATAACGTTTCGGCCGCCGCCCGCCATGTGTGGCACGGCGAACGGCGGTCAAAATTTCTTCACAACAGGTGCGGAAATGGTTTGGGAAGTGAGCTTCAGGTAAACGATGCTTCAAATCCTGTTTACCCGGCTTTTTAGTTTTTTGTGATGCTCAGCGTCGCGGGTTTGCCGTTCACATCCCACTCCTGTGTATACGCACCCTGCGCGGGTTCCCCGGCCGTGAGCGAGGTAGCCAGCACGCTTTGCATGATAAACGCTTTGCCCGCCTCGATGGCGGCGGTAAGCTCCGCGTCGGTAGAATACGTTACGGCGATGCGGTCGGTCACGGCGTATTCCGCGTCCTTGCGCATGGTCTGCAGTTTACTGACCACCTCGCGCTGGTAGCCTTCCTGCACAAGTGCGGGGGTCAGGTTGCAGTCCAGCACCACGGTCACTTCGCCGTCCATCTGCGAAGCGAAGCCCGGTTTATGCACGGATTCGGTCAGCACGTCATCCTTCGCCAGCGATACTTCCGTGCCGTCCAGCGAGAAAGCCACGTTTTCGCCGCGGTTGAACGCATCCACCACGTCGTTGCCGTCGGCGTCCTTCAGCCACGCGCCGATCTTGCCCAGCAGTTTTCCGTACTTCGGCCCCAGCGTGCGCATCTGCGGTTTTAAGTTGTAGGTGGTAAAGGCGCGCGCGTCGTCGGTAAACACGACCTGTTTCACGTTCAGTTCGTCCGCCGCCAGTTCCATCAGCGCTTCGTCGAACTTCGTACCCTTCACATACAGGGCGGCCAGCGGTTGGCGTACCTTCAGGGCGGCAGCGTTGCGGCACGCATGCCCCAGGCTGACCACTTCCAGCAGCGCCTCCATCTGCTCGTTCAGTCGCAGATCAATCCGGTCCTCGTCCGGCGCGGGGAAGTCGCACAGATGCACGCTTTCCGGCGCGTTCGGGTCTACCGAGCGGACAAGGTTCTGGTAAATGTCCTCGCTCATGAACGGCATAAACGGAGCGATCACCTTCGCAAGCGTGGTCAGTACCGTATACAGCGTTACGAAAGCGGCTTCCTTGGTGTCGTCCATTCCCTTGCCCCAGAAACGCTCGCGCCCGCGGCGCACGTACCAGTTGCTCAGTTCCTCCACAAAGTCAGCGATGGCGTTGGCCGGTTCGGGGATACGGTAGTGGCTCAGGTCGTCGTCCACCTGCTTCACCAGCTGATTGAGGCGGCTCAAAATCCAGCGATCCATCAGCGTCAGCTTGACCTGCGCGATGTCGTGCTCCTTGGGGTCAAACTGGTCGATGTTGGCGTACAGCACGAAGAACGCGTAGGTGTTTTGCAGCGTGGACATAAATTTGCGCTGCACCTCGCCAAGCGCCTTATCGCTGAAACGGTTGGGCAGCCACGGCGCGCTGGTGGAGTAGAAGTACCAGCGCACGGCGTCCGCACCCTGCTTATCCAGCACACTCCACGGGTCCACCACGTTGCCCAGATGCTTGCTCATCTTTTTACCGTTCTCATCCTGCACGTGACCCATCACGATGCAGTTTTCAAACGGCGAGCGGTCGAAGATCAGCGTGCCGATAGCCATCAGGGTGTAGAACCACCCGCGCGTCTGGTCGATGGCTTCGCTGATGAAATCGGCGGGGAAGCGTTTTTCAAACGTGTCCCGGTTTTCAAACGGATAGTGCCATTGCGCGAAGGGCATGCTGCCGCTGTCGTACCAGCAGTCGATCACTTCCGGCACACGGTGCATGGGCTGGCCGCACTCCGGGCAGGTGATCTCCACCTGGTCGATGTATGGGCGGTGCAGTTCGATATCCTCCGCCACGGGCGCGGTTGACATGTCGCGCAGTTCCTGCCGGGAGCCAATCACGTGGATATGCCCCTCCGGGCAGACCCACACGGGCAGCGGCGTGCCCCAGTACCGCTCGCGGGACAGGCCCCAGTCCACCACATTATCCAAAAAGTTGCCGAAGCGCCCTTCCTTGATGTTATCCGGCATCCAGTTCACGGTACGGTTGTTGGCCATCAGCTGGTCGTGCAGGGCGGTCATGCGGATAAACCAGGTGGAACGCGCGTAGTATAAAAGCGGTGTATCGCAGCGCCAGCAGAAGGGGTAGTTGTGCGTAAAGGGCACCGCAGCGAATAGCAGGCCCCTCGCCTTCAAATCCGCCAGCACCTTTTCGTTAACTTCCTTGGTGGGTTCGCCCGCCCAGGGCGTGCCCTCCACAAACTTGCCCTGCGTGTTTACCAGCTGCACAAAGGGCAGGTTATTATCCCGGCCCACGCGCGCGTCGTCCTCGCCGAACGCGGGCGCGATATGCACAATGCCAGAGCCGTCGGTCAGGGTAACATAGTTATCGCTGACTACGTACCAGCCCTTTTCCCGGGGATACGTCACGCCGTCGAAACGGTACAACTGCTCGTATTCCATGCCGCACAGGTCGCTGCCGGGCATGGTTTTGAGCACCTTGCCCTCGTGCGCGTCCTCGCCGAACACGCTGTGGATCAGCGCTTCGGCAAGGTAGTAGGTAGCGCCTTCCAGCTCAAACTCCGCGTAGGTCTCGTTCGCGTTCACGCACAGGGCCACGTTGCTTGGCAGCGTCCAGGGCGTGGTGGTCCAGGCGAGGATATAGGCATGCTCGCGGCCCTTCACCCGAAAGCGCACAAACGCGGAGGTATCGCTAACCTCCTTGTACCCCTGCGCCACCTCGTGGCTGCTTAACGCCGTGCCGCAGCGCGGGCAATACGGCACCACTTTAAAGCCCTTATACAGCAGGCCCTTTTTCCAGATTTCCTTCAGGCTCCACCATTCGGACTCAATATAATCGTTGTGGTAGGTCACATACGGGTGCTCCATATCCGCCCAGAATGCCACCCGGTCGGACATATCCTCCCACTCGTGCTGGTACTTCCACACGCTTTCCTTGCACTTTTTGATGAACGGCTCGATGCCGTACTGTTCGATGGCGGGTTTGCCGTCCAGATGGAGCATTTTTTCCACTTCCAGCTCCACCGGCAGGCCATGGGTATCCCACCCCGCCTTGCGCAGCACATCCTTGCCCTTCATGGACTGGAACCGGGGGATCAGGTCCTTGATGGCGCGGGTTTCGATATGGCCGATATGCGGCCTGCCGTTCGCTGTGGGCGGCCCGTCAAAGAACGTGAAGCGCTCCTTCCCCTCGCTATGGTGGAAGGACTTTTCGATGATGCCGTTCTCCTTCCAGAATTCCAGCACCTTTTTTTCGCGCCCCACGAAATCCATATCCGTCGAAACCTTCTGATACATGCCTTTCCCCTCCAACAACCGTTCGCGGTACAAAAAAACCGCCCCGTAAAAACGGGACGGAAATTCATCCGCGGTACCACCCTGTTTGGCGAAGCTTTTTGCGGCAACGCCCACTCGTTCGCCCTGTATCGGGAGCGCCCGCGAAGCCCTGGGAAGCGCCGCCTCCGTCGGGGTTCGTGCTCCGGGGTGATCTGCTTTCGTTCTCCTGCCGCCCGGCTCGCACCGCCCCGGGTTCGCTTAGGCTGGAAAAA
>JAEWYP010000065.1 GCA_023395615.1 Bacillota bacterium | reverse complement strand
ATTTTGGATAACGCAATCATCCTGCAATATCTGGAACGTATGGGCTACCATACGCCCGACGCGGCGTACACGGCGCATCTGCGCGAATACCTGGCCTGGTACCGCGGCTACGTAAGCGACTTCCACGATTACACCATGCGCGTGGGCACCGGGCGGCGGACGCTGACCCGTTACCGGCTGGGCATGGCCAAAACAGTGTGCGAAGATTTTGCTACGCTGTTGATGAACGAAAAGTTGCAGATCAGCGCGGAGGGCTTTCCGGCGCTGCCCGCCATACTGGAACACAACGCGTTTATGGAGCGCGCAAACCGCCTGGTGGAGTGGACGATGGCGCTGGGCACCGGGGCGCTGGTGGAGTTTCCGGACGCGCAGGGACAGCCGACCATCGACTATATCCGCGGCGACCTGATCTTTCCCCTGCGCTGGGAGGGCGACCATATCACGGAGTGCGCCTTTGGCAGCCGCCGCGTGTTCGGCAGCGGCGCAAACGCCGCGGAAGGGTATTACGTGCAAGTGCACGCGCATGAACCGGACGGATACGTGATCCGCAACGCCTGGCTGGACGAACAGGGGAACGAGCTGCCCCCGCCGGAGGGCGTGGAAACGGTTGGCGAGCCCTCGCCCGTACCGTTGTTTCAAATCCTCAGGCCGAACATGGTCAACGCCGCCGAGCCGGATTCCCCTATGGGGATGAGCGTTTTCGGCATGGCGATCGATCAGCTGAAGGCCGCCGATCTGGTGTTTGACAGCTACGTGAACGAGTTCGTTCTGGGTAAAAAGCGCGTGATGGTGCCCCAATCGCTGGCCAGCATCGAAATGCAGAAGGACGGGGCTATCCAGCCGATCTTCGACCCCAGCGACGTGCTGATCTACGTATATCAGCAAAGCCAGGACGGCGCGGACGAGCTGAAGCCGCTGGATATGACCCTGCGCTCGGCCGAGCATGAGGCGGGGTTGCAACGGATGATTGATCTGTTGTCGAAAAAGTGCGGGCTGGGAACGGGCCGCTACCGTTTCGACAGCGGCGTGGCGCGCACGGCTACGGAGGTCATCAGCGAACAGAGCGACCTGTACCAGAGCCTGAAACGGAACGAAAAGCCACTGGAACGCGCGCTGTGCGGCATGGTAAACGCCTTAAGCTGGCTCACCGGCGGGCCTGCCGAAGTGCAAACCCGCATATCGTTTGACGATTCCATCATCGAGGACGCGAACGCCGCGGCGGAACGGACGCTCAAACTGGTCGCGGGCGGCCTGAAAAGCCGTAAGCGCGCCATTATGGAGCTATCGCACTGTTCGGAAGCCGAGGCGGAACGCCAGCTGGCGGAAATTACCGCGGAAACGCGGGGCCCGGCAACATCCGGCACAGGCGCGGATCAAACCGCAGAACAGGCGGCCGGCGACGTATATTCGGCGGAGTAAGGCTCTGCAAGCACAGTCCCCCGATACACATACGCATCCTTATGGAAACTCATTCATGGCAGCTTAATTATTAAACTAACTTTCGATAACTCGCTCACGGTAGCTCACTCACAGAAATTCTCTCACGGAAACCTGTTACAGAAACCCACTCACGGAAACAACGCTTCCGCCGATCCGGCAGGAGCGTTTTTTCATCCCCCGCAAGGGGTCAGGCGACGGCCTGACGCAAAACCAATCCCACCCGAAAAGCCCCTGCGGCGTGCGGTATTTAGTAATGCCTGCGCGCTCTCCTCGCGGTTTAGCCGGGCGGCGGTCGGTATAGCGTGAAACGGAATTGATCGCCGACGGGCGTTAAACGGAGGTATAAACGATGTTTCTTACTCTGTCGCATCCATCGGTACCCTGCCGCGGCGAAGGCGACGCGCCCGCCGCAACCCCCACCGAGTCTGCAACGCCGGACGCCAGCCAAGCCCCTGACCCCGCGCTGAAGGAAACGCTGTTGAAAGCCGTAGCCGAGCGTTCCCGCCGGGCCGAGAGCAGCGTGGTGCGCTCCATGGCCGAGCAGAACGGCGTGCCGGAAGATACCCTGTCGAACCTGCTGACGCAGGCGCGCGCCGAACAGGCGGAAGACCTGCCCCCGGAAGTGCGTAAGCGCGTGGAAACCGCCGACCACCTGCTGTTGCTGGCCGAGGTGAAAAGCGTCGGAACCGAACTGGGGCTGGTGGACGCGGAGGTCGCCCTGCAGCTGATGGACCCCGCCACCGTATCGGTTACGGAAAACGGCACGGTCACCGGCGTACGCGAAGCGCTGGAAACCCTGAAACAGCGCAAGGGATACCTGTTCGCCCCGCCCGCTCGCGGCGCGTGGGCCCAGCGGGTATCCGCAGGCGGCGCACAGCCGCTGACCGGCGTGGAGGAAGCCTTCTACCGCAAAAACCCGGGACTTCGTAAGGGATAGGTAATTGCGCCGCCCGCAGAAGGTACAGGGCATAGCGCCGCGCAGCCGCAAGCCGGGTTTTCGACCATTCGGAAACCGGGAATTGCGCCGTGGCTCCGTTTGGACGGATTCCCCGATGGGTTTCCCGGCAGACAAACGAAACGGTATCTGATTTTTCAATGAAAACAGGAGGAAATAAGAATGGCACACGAATCGCAGGAACGCTACAGCGAGCTGGTGCTCGCCAAACTCCGCAACGAACTGGTGCTCAAGGACGGCGTGGTTTTCAACAACGATTACGACGGCGACCCCGCCGCGGGCGCGGTAAAAATCCCCACCCGGGACGACGAGGTGGCCGCCAGCGACTACGACCGCGCCGCGGGCCTCGCGCCCACCACCGGCAACACCGCCTACACCACCCTGCCCATCAACCGCGACAAAGCGGTAAACGAAATTATCGACGGCTACGACGCGGCCTCCGTGCCGGACGCACTGATTGCCGAGCGGCTGGACAGCGCCGGGTATTCGCTGGGCCGCGCCATGGATATCGACGGCGCGAGCGAGTTACTGGGCGCGGGCACCGTGGCAGGCGCGGGTACTGTGGATAAGGACACCGTTTACAGCGTGCTGGTGGATCAGCGCACCCGCATGAGCAAGGATAACATTCCCGCCGCGGGCCGCTACGCCCTGTGCACGCCGGACGTAATCGCCGCCGTGGTGCGCAGCCCGGAGTTTACCCAGGCCTCCAGCCTTGGCGACGAGGTAAAGCAGAGCGGTGCCATCGGCCGCATCGCGGGTTTTAACGTGATTGAGTTTAACGACGACACCCCTAACCTGGCCATGATCTGCGGGCACCCGCGCTTCGCCACCCGCGTGAACGCCTGGCAGGCCCCCGTGCGCCTGCAAAGCCTGGACGGAAGCGGCAAGTACATCGGCGCGTCCGCCGTGCAGGGCCGCATGGTATACGCGCATAAGGTGCTGCGCCAGAAGGGTGTTCGCTGCGTATACGCCCCCGGCGCCGTAACGGTTGCCGCCGCGCCGGGCAGCACCAGCGGCGCAACGGTGCTAACGCTTACCGACGCAAGCGGCGCTACCGCGTGGAAGTATACCCGCAACCCTGCCACGCGCGCCGTATTTGGCGAAGGCTACACGGGCACGGCCCTTACCAGCGGCACCACGCAGATCAGCGCGGCGGCGGGCGACGTGCTGGAAGTGGCGGGCCTGAAGGACAGCAAGGTGATTTCCGCGGGCTACCTCACGCTGGCCGCCTCCAACCTGAAGGCGTAACCGTATGACGCTTACCGCAGACGAATACCGGTCCATCACCAGCGAACCCGCGCCGGAGGACTTCGAGGCCTGCCAGACGCTGGCCCAAAGCATGCTGGATGCGCGAACCCTTGGGTTTTACAACGCGCATGACCCGGACACGCTTCCGGCGCTGATCCGGCGCGCGCTGTTGCAGTACCTGGCCTACCAGACGCAGGCCGTAAGCCTTGCGGGAGGCCCGGCGGCCCTGATGGAACCCCAGCCACAAAGCGGAAGCCTTGGCCAGTTCAGCTTTGTAAACGGCGTAGGCACGGGCGCGCATTGCCCCGCCGCCGCGGCCCTGTTACCGCTACTGACCGGCTACGCCCGCTGCGACTGAAACCGGGTCTTTAGATTGCCCCCGGCGGATCGGTGGTGCCGAAAGGGGCGGGCCATTGCAATTGAACCGGCCTGTCCCCGCCGCACCGCCGGATAAACCGACTTCTCAGCCGGTCATCCGGAACACGCACCGACGCGGCAGTCAGTCGCGAGCCATACCCCGTAACCCCGACCGAAAAACCGGGGAACACAATTCAGAAAGGAGGCGCTTCCCATGCGCCCGATCCCGCGCGCGTTCCTGATCCACAGCGCCACACTGCTGGCGGCGACTGGTGCAAGCGCAGAAACTGGCACGCCGATTGCGGAGCTATCCCGCATCCGCGTGGAAACCGAACAGACGCAAACCGAAGACCGGGAGGAAACGCATGCGGGGCGTACCGCGCAACTGTGGTACGACGTTCGCCAGAGCCTCCCCCGCAATGTGCAGTTCGTTCCCGGTCAGTTTGTGCTGTATCAGGGCGAACGTTACCGCGTCGCCGCCGTAAAGGAGCTGTACTGCGGCAGGCGGCTGCATCATCTTGAGATTTCCCTGACCGATTAACCGGATCGGAGGCGACCCCATGTACCGGGCACAGGCAACCGTAACCCTTTCCCCGCAAAGCCCCTTTACCGACATGGCAAAGACCGTGCAGGCCTGCCTGCCCGCGCTTTCCGCGCAGGTATTGATAGACTGCAACCGATACGCCCGCGACGATACCGGGCGGATGATTGCCAGCTCCTATGCCGCAAGCGACCTCCGTCGCGGGCGGCTGGTGTGGAACACCGCCTACGCGCGGCGCGTATACAGCACGGGCACCCCATCCCGAAAGCATAACGCAGCGGCCAGTCTGCGCTGGTGCGAGCGTGCCAAAACCTTACACGCAGCGGCGTGGAGGGCACTGGCCGCCAAATGGCTGGGAGGCGACGCATCTTGAGCATACAGGCGCAGGTGCTGGCCGCGCTGGTTACGATGGCGAACAACGCACCCCTCTTCGCACCGGTTACACAGGGCCCGCTGCCCTCGGACGGGGGCATCAGCCTGAACGTAACCGGCGGGCGCACAGAAACCGTGACCCTCTCCGGCGGGCAAACCGTTACGCTGGAAATCGCCTTAAACAGCAAACATACCGACCGTGCCACCGCCTTGGACGCGCTGTGTACCCTGCACGAAACGCTGACCCGCACGGATTCGCTGCCCTGCGGCGAAGGCTGGCAGATCGTCGCCCTGCGCACCGCCGCCGCACCCGGTCTGCTGGACCGAGACGGCGCATACTGGCTGTATGGCAGCACCCTGAACGTAACCTACACGGCGGACTGAACCACCGAGAGACAGATGCGTTAAGGTGAGGAACCAGGATTATACGATAAGGAGGCAAACCCTTTGAAAATTACCCGCAACCTGATCCGCGAATATTACGGCATCCCGTCCGGCGACGCAGTGGAGTACCACTACGTGAACGCCGGGTTTGTAAAATGCAGCGAAGAAAACAACCCCAAAGTGGACAAAACTGCCTTCGTGGGTGATGTGAACGCCACCTGCACCGTAACCGGCTACGAAAACGGCTGGACATACGAGGCGCAGTACGTGCAGGGCGATCCCGTGGTGGACGATCTGGCCGCCATCGCGCGCCAGCAGAAAACCGGGGCGGACTGCGAGCGCGTGCTGGTAAGCGTGGATATGGCCGCGCCTGCGCCAGGGCAGGCGGATACCTACGCGGCGCGGCGTTTTGCCATTGCGGTAGAGGCTACGCCGCCTGCGGGCGACCCCAAGAGCGTGGTGAAGCTCGGCGGCACCTTCCACCAGAACGGCGATCTGATGCCGGGTCTTTTCGACGTGACCCATAAAACCTTTACCGCCGCGTCGTAACCGGCGTAAATCACAGGCGGGGCGCGGGTAGGCGGATGGCCGCCCGCCCCCGCCGCTGTCAGGAGGAGGCAACCATGCGGGAAGTAACGCTTCGGGTGGAAGACCCGGCAATCCGGATCAACGGGCAGGTTTATGCCCTGCGGATAAACGACCTGACTTTATACACGCGGGTGCAGGCGCTGATGGAGCAATGCGCCGGGCTGGCGGCTGGCGCGGTCACCGCGGATACGGCGCTGGCCGTTTTTGGCGAGGCGAACGCGATCTTTACCGACGCGCTGGGCGACGGCGCGGTCAGCGCCATCAGCGGGGGTCGGCCCGTGAGCCTGCCGCTGATGCTGGAATGGCTGAGCCTCCTTGCGCAGGAAGCCGCAGGGCACTACGCGCAGGAAGCGCTCCGCGAAGACGACGCTCCGGGCGGGGAGGGCGCGGCCCTTGAACCCTGAAGCCTTTTCGCTGTGCCAGCCTGCGGAGCTGGCCCTGCCCGCCGCGTTAACCGGCGCGGACGGACAAGTCTACCCGATCGACCCGGATTTTCGCACGGTGCTGCGCTGCCTGCGGCGGCTGAGCGACCCGGACCGCGAGACCCCCGCGAAGCTCCTGTATCTGGCGCATCATTTTTATCGGGACAACCCGCCGCCGGAGATGGCGGCACTTTTTTCGGCGTTCGTATCGGGCGGCGGCACACAGGATGCGGACGAACCCCCGCTGATGGATTTTGAGCAGGACGCGGGCGCGCTGTACGCCTCGTTCCGCCAGCAATACGGCATCGATTTGCTCCGGCAGCCGCTGCACTGGTTTGAGTTTCGGGAACTGCTGGCCGGGCTTACGGAGCAAACGGCATTCGGCGCGCGGGTACGCCTGCGCATGGCGGACGAAAACGCCGCCCCGCCGGAGGAACGCGCGCATCTGCGGCGATTAAAGGAGCAGGTGGCCCTGCGCCCCCGCGTGGGGAAGGCGGAACAAACGCTTCTCCGGGAGCTGGACCGCAGGCTGGCCGCGGGCGAAAGCCCGGATACGGTGCTGCGGCAATTAACAGACAGGGAGGGATAACCCATGGCGGGAAGCGACGGCCAGGTAGTATTCACTGTGGAACTGGACGACACGGCTTTTCAGGCGGGGATAACGCGGTTGCAGGGTTCGCTTGCGGGGCTTTGCCAAAGCGTGCTGGCAGCCTTCCGGTTAAGCCCCGCGCAACTTTTGGCGGCAAACGCGGCCGGCACGCAGTGGGCGGCGGGCTTTGCCGCGGGAATCCGGCAGAGCATCGCGGCAACCCTTGCGGCGCAGAACGCCGTGAACACGGCCACCTCCGCCGCCCGAAGCGTCGGCCTGGCAGGCGGCACGGGCGTGGGGCAAAGCATCGTGGCGGGCATGGCCACGGGGGCCAGCGGGCAAAGCGGGCTGCTCAGCGCGGCGTTAACACGCATTATCCATACGGCGCTGGCGGCGGCGCGTCGGGCGGCGGGTATCGCCAGCCCCTCCCGGCTTTTCCGGGACGAGGTGGGGCGTTATCTGGCCCTTGGCGTTCAGGATGGGTTTACGGATACCATGGCGCAAAGCGCGCTGCCCGCGATGGGGCGCAGCCTTGCACAGACCGCCGCGGTGGGCAGGCAGGCGCTGAACGGAACGCTGTTGGCATCCATCGGGCAGGCCGCGACAGATTCGGTATCAGCGCCAATCTTATCGGGAGCCGTGGCGCTAAACGCCTATCCGGCGCAGGGATCGTACGGAACGGCGAAACCGGGCGACACAGTCTATCATATCACGCAGAACATCACCTTCTCGTCGCCCATGCAGGCGCCGGACGAGGTGGCGCGGGCCATGCGCAGGCAGGCCGCCTACGGGCTGGCCGCCGCGCGGGGAAAGGAGGCGCGAACATGAGTAGTTTATCGGTGCGCTGGGTGCGCGGCGACGGCGGTACGTTCACCGCGGACGGCAGCCTGCTGGGGCTGACCGCCGCCGAGGGCCTCAACGAGCCTGCGCTGGAAGTGTTCAGCCAGAAAGCCGCCCTTGGGGACGGCGATCTGGTGACCGGGGCGCGCGTGGGCAGCCGCGAACTTGCCTTTACCTGCAAGGCGAAACATTCCATCTGCAACGATCTGCTGGTGCGCGCCCTGCCCTCCTTCTTTATCGCTTCGCAGACGTACGATGTGCAGATCAACCGCGCGGGCGACTGCCGCATCGCGGCCGGGTGCCGGTTAAGCGCGCTGGAAATCCCCACCGAAAACCCCGCCAAGCCCCTGACGGTTAAACTGTCCTTTTTGATGCCGGAAGGGTATTTCTTAAGCGAGGACGGGTTCGGCCAAAACATCGCGGGCATCCTGGGGCGGTGCGGATACCCCTACGCGGCGCTGGGCGCATATGGCCGTCTGTACGGCCTGTATGCCTACGCGCAAACCGTGTATCTGGATAACGACGGCGACGCGGAGGCATTCTGCAAAGCCGTGCTGTACGCGCGCGGAACGGTCGTCAATCCTCGTATCCAGACCGGCGGCGGGTTCGTGCGCCTGCTTACTGCCCTTGCGGCAGGCGATACACTGGTGATCGACGGCAGGACGAAAAGTGTGGAAAAGAACGGTGCAAACGCCGCCGCCCTGCTGGACAGGGCCAGCGATTTTTCCAGCCTCGCCTTTGCGCCCGGCACCAACACCATCAGCTACACCGCCGACGTGGGCGCTAACGTGCTGGACGTATATGTATATTACAACAAACGCTTTCTGGGCGCATAAAGCGGAAAGGTGGCCCGTATGGATATCTGGGGGCTAAATCAGGCCCGATACCCCGTAAAAACACTCCGTTGCCTGAATGTGCAATGGAACCGGCGCTATTACGAACCCGGGGATTTTCAGGTGCAGCTGCGCGCCTGCGACTGGGACACGGGCATCCGTTATCTTTCCCTTCGCGAGCGCCCGGAAACCGGTATGGTGCAGAAAGTGGAAACGCAGCGCACCGTGAAAGGGGATTTCGTGCTGGTCGGCGGTTATTTTCTGGAAGGGATGCTCAACTGGAAGGCCTTGTATCCCCGGGTGCAGGCAGGCGGCAACGTGGCCGCCCTGTGCCGATCGCTCGTCGCCGACAGGCTCACGGATGTGGCCGTTGCCGTACCCGCCGGGGCCAACCTGGGCGGCAGCGCCGCGCTGGATACGCTGGGCGAACCGCTGGGCGACGTGACGTACGCCCTGCTGAAACAGCAGGGGTTAAGCCAGCGAATCCGGATGGACTTCGCGACCGGCGCTCTTACCTACGAGGTGTGGCAGGGAATCGACCGTACCCAACGGCAGCAGAACCATCCGTACGCGGTGTTCAGCCAGGGGTTCGGCACTGTGGACGGCCTCACCCTTACGCAGGACAGCAGCGATTACCGCAATTTCATCATCGCCGCGTATGCGGATACCACCATGGCGCTGGATTGCCGGGCCGACCTGACGGAACCGGTGCGTTCGCTGTATCTGGACACCGGGCTTACCCTGACCGGCGGGCAGGCGGGAGCGGACCTGCTGGCGGCGGTGCGCACACGGGCGCTGACCGAGCTGGCCCGCCATCCGTATCAGCAAAGCCTGAACGCCGACGCGATGCAGAACAACCTGTTTTACCGGACGGACTACGATCTGGGCGATCTGTGCGACGTACGCGATGACCGGCTGAATCTCCCCTTCGAGGCCCGTATTCTGGAAGTGAACGAGGTCTGGAAGGAGAACACGCATACCGTTACCCTGCAATTTGGCGACGAATCCCCAACGGTTGATTGATAAGGAGGCATTTTATGGCGGTATCCTGGCCTTTCGATTCTACCCTGACCCAGGATGAAAACGGGAACCCGGTGTATTCCAAAGCCTACAGTTCGGACGTAATCGCGAAAATCCTTGCCAAATACTTTCGCAACGGCGTGTATCTGGATGTGGCCACCAGTTTTCAGGTGGTAACCGCCAGCGGCATGACGGTGAAAGTACATCCCGGCTACGCAAACCTGAATGGGCGGCAGGTGTACGAGGAAGCCGAACGGGTGCTGACCGTGCAGGCCGCCGACGCCAACCTGGACCGTATCGACAGCGTGGTGCTCCGCTTAAACCTGCTGCCCGCGGCGCTGAGCATCGACCTGTACGTGGTGCAGGGCACGGCGGCCGCCTCGCCCGTAGCCCCGCAGCTCACCCGAAACGCGAGCCTGTGGGAGCTGGGGCTGGCTAACCTGTTTATCGCCAAGGGCACCAGCGGCATCACGCAGGAACGCATTACCGATACCCGGCTGGACAGCGCCCGTTGCGGCGCGGTCGCCACGGTGATCGCGGACACGGATACTTCCGCCTACTACGCGCAGATTGCCGCCGATCTGGCGGCGTTTCGCACCGGGCGGGAAGCCGATTTCGACGCGTGGTTTGCCTCCATCCGAAGTACGCTGGGTTCGGACGCCGCCGGAAGCCTGCTGGCGCAAATTCAGGAGCTGGATGCCAGGAAACAAGCCCTGCTTACCTCCGCCAGCCCCCTGTCCGTATCGCTGGGTGGCACAGGCGCAAACACAAAGAGCACGGCGCTTAAAAACCTTGGAGGGTCGCGGCTTGCGGCGGCGGGCAGCGCCACCGGCATCGCCAACATCACCATCCCCGCAGGCAGCAACAACGCGTCGGTCACCGTATCCGCTTCCGACCTGACGGCGGCGCGGGATGGCGTGGCCACGCAGAATAAAATCGCGCTGTGTTCGTTGATGACCTCCTACCCGCAGGGGCGTTCCTGCTCCATCGGCAGTCTGGGAGACAGCCTGACCGTATGCGCGGGCCTGCCCACAAACGCCGCGTCGGATACGTTGGTGGTGGTGCGCTGGCTGGTGCTGTACCTGTAAGCGGCGGGCGAATGCCTGGAAAAGGAGAAAACAGAAATGGCAACCAAAGTGACCAACGCGGCGCTGATCGCCGCAGGCCGGGAACTGCTGGCCTACGCGGAAAAGACGACCATTCCCTACGTACCAAATGGCATGGAGCTAACCGGCATGGACTGCCAGGGGCTGGCGGAATACCTGCTGATCCGGTGCGGCGTGCCCAAAGCCGAATGCAACCTGCCGGGCAGCAACGCCCACTGGCGCAGGTGCGTATGGACGGGCACGCCGGAAGAATGCGTGAAAGCGTTCGGCTGTGTGCCGGGCGGGGCGTTTGTGTTTATCTGGGAAGAGACCGGCGCGCCGGACAAGTACGCGGGCGACGGGCTGGGAAACGCCGGGCACATGGGCGTGTATCTGGGGGATTGCGCGCTGCACGCCAGCAGTTCCCGCGGAAGGGTGGCCGAAAGCAAGTTTACGGGCAAGACCATCCCCAACGGGGGTTGGAACCGCGTCGGCCTGTCCTGCTGGGTAGATTACGGCCTGAGCGAAGCACAACAGGCCATAGTGAACAGCCAAAACGCTGAAACCGGCGAGCCTGCCGATTCGGTCACTGCCGTAATTGAAGGTGCGCTTACGGAAGCCGGACAGGATACCCCGATTACTTCCGACACATCGATCGCCGAGGACACCTCCGGGTTTTACCCGGTCAAATCCGGCTGCAAAGGCGGGGCCGTGCGGCGGCTGCAAACGTGGCTTTCGGATTTGGGTTACGATCTGGGCGCTTACGGCGCGGACGGGGTTTTCGGCCCCGCAACCGTCGCCGCGGTACGTGCGTTTCAAAAGCAGCGCGGCCTGACCGTGGACGGCTACGTATGCAAGCGCACCTGGGCGGCGCTGGCGCAGGCGCGCCTTGCCGCGATGCAGGAGGCGAAAGGCTAAGATGAGCGAAGGGATGCTTGCCGCGCTATTATCGTTGCTGGGAACCGTAACCGGCACGTTCGGCGGAATCCTGGTATCCAACAAGCTGGTGAACTACCGGCTGGAACAACTGGAGCGCAAGGTGGATCAGCACAATACCCTGATCGACCGGATGTACTGCGCCGAGAAACGGCTGGATGTGTTCGCCGAGCAAATGAAAACCGCCAACCAGCGCATTGACGACATAACGGAAATATAGGAGGAAAACATATGGAACAGAACCGGTTAAAATCCCCCGTGGTGTGGACGTCTATCGCGGCGCAGGTACTGTCTCTGCTGGTGTTGCTTGGCATTGTGGACACAGGCTTGAGCAACGCCTTAAACAGCGTGGTGGCTGCCACGCTGCAGCTGCTGGTGGTGCTGGGGGTGTTAAACAACCCCAAGGACGGGGAGAATTTTTAAAGAAAAGGCGCGCTTCGGAATATACCGGAGCGCGCCTTTTTCTTTTTTGCATATTTTTCCACAGCTATTGACAAACCCCTTCTCATCGGTTATAGTCTGTCCATAAACCTGTGACGCGGATGAGTAAACGCCTTGCCCGATTCGTAGAGAGCCGCCGGCGGTGGGAGTGCGGTATGAGGGCGCGCGTTGAATGGACCGCCGAGGGCGGAGCGAAAGGCATCGGATTGATTCCCCTGCCCTGAGCGACCGACGGGAGCTTCACCCGTTATCCGCGAAGCGCATATGCTGGTATGCGAAAGCGAGCGGCCGAATATTCGGCAAACTGGGTGGCACCGCAGACATTCAAAGTCTGTCCCAATTCCTTTGGAGTTGGGGCAGGCTTTTTTGTTGTTCCGGCAACCCCGCCCCGCAGCCGGCGAAAAAAAGTAAGGAGGAACCCCGCCATGAAAAACATCCCCTACCGGTACTATCTACCCGAAAACAAGGTGCCCAAAGCGTGGTACAACCTTCGCGCCGACATGCCGGAGAAACCGGAACCGCTGATCAACCCCGGTACCGGCAAGCCCGTAACGCCGGACGACCTGCGCCCCGTGTTCTGCGACAAGCTGATTGCGCAGGAGTTGGACAACGACACCGCGGAGTTTGAAATCCCCCAGCCGATACTGGACATGTACCGTATCTACCGCCCCTCGCCGCTCGTGCGCGCCTACCGGCTGGAACAGGCGCTGCAAACCCCCGCGCACATCTATTACAAGTTCGAGGGCAACAACACCTCCGGCAGCCACAAGCTGAACTCCGCGCTGGCGCAGGCGTTTTACGCCAGGGATCAGGGCTTAACGTCGCTCACGACCGAGACGGGCGCGGGGCAGTGGGGCACGGCGCTGGCCGAGGCATGCGCCGCCTTCGGGCTGGACCTGACCGTGTTTATGGTGAAAGGCTCTTATAACCAGAAACCCTACCGTAAGGACGTGATGCGCACTTTCGGCGCGAGCGTGATCGCCAGCCCCAGCGACACCACCGAGGCCGGGCGAAAAATCCTCGCCAACGACCCGAACACCACCGGCAGCCTTGGCTGCGCCATCTCCGAGGCGGTGGAAAGGGCCGTAACCACACCCAACTGTCGCTATGTGCTGGGCTCCGTGCTCAATCAGGTGCTTCTCCACCAGTCCGTGATCGGGTTGGAAAGCTACGAAGCCCTGATGGAATACGGCGAATATCCGGACATCGTCATCGGCTGCGCGGGCGGCGGCAGCAACCTGGGCGGGCTGATCGCCCCCTTCATGCGGGACACGCTTCAGGGCAAGCGCAAAGGCACCCGCTATGTGGCCGTGGAACCCGCCAGCTGCCCGTCGCTGACCCGCGGACGGTACGAGTACGATTTCTGCGACACCGGCAAGATCACGCCGATGGCCAAAATGTACACGCTGGGTTCCGGCTTTATCCCCTCCGCCAACCACGCGGGCGGCCTGCGCTACCACGGCATGAGCCCCATCCTGTCCAAGCTGTACCACGATGGCTACATGGAGGCCGTAAGCTACGAGCAGACCCAGGTGTTTGACGCGGCAGTGCAGTTTGCCCGCATCGAAACCATCCTGCCCGCGCCGGAGAGCGCCCACGCCATCCGCTGCGCCATGGACGAGGCCATCAAGTGCCGCGAGACCGGCGAAGCGAAGAATATCCTTTTCGGCCTGACCGGCACGGGCTACTTCGACATGAGCGCCTATTCCAGTTACCTCGACCACACCATGACCGACTATGTGCCCAAAGACAGCGAAATTGCCGCGCGATAAACCGGCACAAGCCACGCCGTAAAAAGGGGCGGCCGCGCATCTCCTCCACGCGGCCGCCCCCCATCCGCAAAAGCCCCGCAGGGGTATCGCGGATACCGGCATCCCCTGCCCGCAAAGCAGACGCGGGCGCATCCATCGCGCAGAGGCGGGAGCGTACACCCATGTACGCTCCCGCCTCTGCTGCTGATCCGGTTACCGACGGATTTTAACATCCGTTTCTCTGCTAAAGTATTTAGATCTCTTTGAGTACGAAGCAGTCCCGTTCGTGGTCGATCACCACGCCGATCGATTCCAGAAAGCTGTAGACCGTCACTGTGCCCACAAACTTCATGCCGCGTTTGCGTAAATCGGCGGATACCGCGTCGCTCAGCGGGGAGCTGACGGGAAGCTCGGTTACGCTTCCGATGTCGTTCACCACCGGTCCATTGGGAATAAAGCTTTGCAGGTAACGGTCGAAGGAACCGAACTCCTTTTGCAGCGCCAGAAACACCTGCGCGTTGGTGATCGTGGCGTTGATCTTCAGGCGGTTTTTAATGATTCCCTCCGCCGATAGCAGGCGCTGTACATCGTTTTCGCCGTACGCGGCGATTTTCACCGGATCAAATCCGTCAAACGCGCGGCGGAACGCCTCCCGCTTGCTTAACACGATATACCAGGACAGCCCCGCCTGGAACCCCTCCAGAAAGAGCATTTCGTACAGTTTTGGGTCGTCATGGCAGGGGCGGCCCCACTCGTGATCGTGATAATCAAGCATCAGGTCGCCCTGCGGCCAGCTGCAGCGTCGGGTTTCAGGCATGTCCCTCTCCTTCCGAAGCGGGCGGCTGTTCTCCGCCGCGTTTCCAGCGTACTTTCATATATCCGGTCAACAGTCGCAAATCATTCCAGAAACCGTCAAAGAAGCGCGCGCGAACGGCGCTAACCAGAATCAGCATGGCGATCGGCCCCAGAATCAGCCCGATTACGCCGCCCAGCCGCATGCCCACAAACATACCCACCAGCGATAACAGCGGCGACATGCCCATGTTGTACCCTAAAAGCTTCGGATCCAGCAAGCGGCGCAGCAGGCTGTAGGCCACGTAAAAGCACAGGATTGCCCAGCCGGAACGCAAGTCCTGAATCAGGAAGCACACAAGCGCCCACGGCAGGTAGAGCACGCCGCAGCCGAACTGAGGTATCAGCTCCAGCAGGGCCGCCACCACACCCAGCAGCGCGGCATAGGGGAAGCCCATGAATTGAAAGTAAACCGAGGAGAGGATCATGAGCAGGAAAAACCACAGCAACTGTACCCGCACATACCCGATCGCGCCTTTCACCGCCGAGCGGCGGAGCGTGGAAAGACTGCCTTCCTCCACGTGCTCCCGGCTGTGGATCAGGCGATTTTTAAGCTCCGGATATTGCTTGGTGATAAAGTAGACGCCCAAAATCAGAAAGTTGGCATAGATAATCGCGTAAGGCAGGCTGGTCGCTACGTTGACCAGTGTGTTCAGGGATGCGCCCGCCAACCCGGTCGCCTGTTCGCCCAGCCACTTAAACGCAGTGTTCAACCCGTCGCGCAGCGTATCGCTCACACTTACGGACACGGTTTGCGCCGCGTTCAGCAGCCGGTCGCTGGCCATCCGCAGCACACCGATGACGCCGTTCACCAGATTGGGCGCGTTATTAGCGGCGTTAATCACCTGCCCCACCACAAAGCTGGCAAACCAGTACAGCAGCAAAAACGCCGCGGCGCTGACCAGGATCACCCAGAAAGCGACCGCGAAGCCACGGCGAAGATGCAGCTTCTTTTCAAAAAAGCGAATCAGCGGCTGAAGCGTTGCCGCAATGGGCAGCGCAATGATAAACGGGGACATCGTACTCCACAGCAGAGGCACCGCATATACCAGAAGCAGCACGAACAGCACAAAGAACAGCAGCCGCCAGGCCAGCCGCTCCGTCGCATAGCGTACCGGTTGGTTCATCCCCGCCACTCCTTCATCACGCGTGCAGGATCAGGCCTGTGCAAAGCGCCGTCTGCGCCCTGCCGGAGGCCGGTGAATCAGAATCCCCGGCCGCCGCCGCCGTGGCTGACCCCGCCGCCGCCCATATGCACGCCGCTGCCGCCGCCGCCAAAACCGCCGCCGCCCTGCCCTGGAGGGGGCCCTTTGGGCACGCGGGTGACCGTAGTGCGCAGGTAGTCATCCCGGCTTTCCGTAATCTCTACGGTCGCGTTGTCCGCATAATCGTAGTGATACGTGCTGCCTTTCAGTTTATAGCGGGCCTGCACCGCCACCGTAAAAACCAGTCCGATTCCCAGGCAAATCAGCGCGCCCACCAGCATTTCCGTGCCCGTCAGCGCATGGTGGCGCGCGGTCAGCACCTGCCCGGTAACCACGTCGTACCGGTATTGCCCTTCCGGAATGCCCGCCTTTACGTAGCTCTGCACCTTGGCCAGCGCGTTGAGCACCGCCTCGGCATAATCGCCCTTGCGCAGGCTGGTATAGCCGACGTCCAGCACAGCGTCCAACCGGCTGTCCGTAATGTAATCAATCATCGCGCCGGTCGTGGACAGGTATTCCTGCCGGTTGTACATATCAATATAGAACAGCGCGCCGCTCTTTTCCGTGCCCAGCCCGAAACCGCCCTGATCGTAAAAATTATCGGCAATCTGCTGCTGGGAGTCTTCCTTCTGCTCGTCGCTGTTGGTGAGCACCACAAAATCCATACCCGTAGCTTTTTGAAAATCCGTGATTGCCGCCGAAATCTGCTTTTCTTCCGCCGCGGTGAACAGGTCGGCCCGGTCGTAGACCCGCGCATCCGAAGCTGCCAGCGCCCCGGTCGCTGCCAGCGTCAGACAAAGCACCAGCACAAGGGCGGAAATTTGATGAAAACGTTTCATTCTTTCCACCCTCCTTAAAACAGAAAGTACGCGGCGACGCAGTAAAGCACGTAGCACGCCGCGGCGATCCCCAGCCCCCACAGGCGCAACTTGCTCTTTTGGATGGGCAGTTTACCGCACACTTCGCCGGTTCGGCCGTTCATCACGTAGTAATACGGTTCCTTTTCGCCCGGCTTTACATAGGTAAGCACCCAGGTGGGCAGTAACGTATACCGGCATTCCTTGCTCAGCAATTCCGCGGAGGAGGAACCGTTGTAGCTGTCAAAATGAACGGATTCGGTCAGCATCGGGGCTACATAGTCCGTTAGCTCGCTTTCCAAATCCGCCGTCGCCTCGTCCTGCGTCATGTCCCGGCGTTCCGCCAGAAAACCGGACAGATACGCGCCGGAGAACGGTTTCACCTCTTCCAGCGGGAAGGGATGAATGCCGTCGCTCAGCTTGCGGTTGGTGCTTTTCAGCGCCGGGCGCATCACATTGCGGAAGGAAATCATTCCCCGGCGGTGGATGGCGTAATGCTCGGTCGTGGTCACAATTTCGCGGCCCATATCCATCACGGTGGAGCGGCGGCCTTCGCCCTCGTAGGTGCCGTCTACCGTGCAATCACTGATAAAATGGGGATAATATACCCCTTCCATCTGCTTGACCCGATCGCGAGAAAAAAAGCCTTTGGGGACAAAACGCTTCTTGGATACCCAGTGCATAAACCCGTCAATCGCTTTTTCTTTGCTGATGGAAAAAGGCAGCACCAGGTCGGGTTTCATATCCGCGGTCAACTTGCCCTGCAACACCACGGGGTTATGGCAATAATAGCACTCCGTCGCCACGGTCGTTTCATCGGTGATAATTTCGCTGCCGCAGGCAGGGCAATGGTAGACCACCTGACTGCCCGCGTCCGCAGCATTTGTTTCAGCCTTTTCGGGCTGCGCCTGTTCCGCCGTATGAGCAGGCTCCGCGTGCGCCTGCTCGCTTTCCGCCTGGCGCTCATATTCCGCCGCCTTTTTCAACAGCGTTTTCTCATCGAAAACCGACCCGCAGGAGTCACATTTCCATTTCTGGTCATCCGGATTAAAAGCCAGATAGGACCCGCAGTTGGGGCACTGATAGGTTACGCCCGCCATGTTTTCACCTCGCCCGCGATTCAACCCTCGGCACGATGCCGAGTTTGGTTTATTATAGCATCGCGCCACCCAAAACACAACCGCGGCGGTCGCGGCGCGCGTTCGGTTACACGCTTTAAAATCCATGTAACCGAGTGTAACCGATGCCCCCCTGCCATCCTGTCCCACTCATCTGCTTCCAAAAGCATTAAAACTTTCCAGTTCCATTGACCCATATGGATATTAATGGTATTCTTGTTTTACTATATACAGACAACGGCATCAAAGCAGGGGGTGCCCCATGAAGAAAACATCCTTTCGGGAAAAGTTCTCCTACGCGTTTGACCGCTGGATGGCGCGCGGGCTGGTCGCCATGATCGGCCTGCTGTTTCTCGTTACCGTCATCGTTACGCTGCTGGTGGCGGTTACGGCGCATATGGCCGTGCCCGACACGGCCGGCAGCGTCGGCGACGCGTTGTGGAAATGTTCCATGCGCATTCTGGACGCGGGCAACGTGATTGAGGATTACGACACCGGAAACCCGAGCTATATCCTGCTGATGATTGCCGTCGCCGTATGCGGGCTGTTCGTTACCTCTTCCCTGATCGGCCTGATTACCTCCGCCTTTCAAGCCCGGCTGGAGAGGCTTCGTCGCGGAAATTCCCGTGTATTGGAAAAGGGTCACACCCTGATTCTTGGTGCGGACGACCACCTGACCACCATC
>JAEWYP010000005.1 GCA_023395615.1 Bacillota bacterium | reverse complement strand
AAAAGATGAATGGGTTTATTATGGTTGGCATGAAGGAGTTGTTGATAACTAAAGCAATCCAAACACAGTAAATATGTTAACAACGGCTATCGGTTTTTTCCGATAGCCGCTGTTCTATGTTCTGAATCCTTTGCAATTAAAGGCTCCTGTGGATGGCTGAACATCACTGCTTCGTAAAACGATCAGGGTAAGAAAGCTGCGCTAATTCCATCGCGCTTTGTACGATAAACTGGGATTCGCAAAGCCGTATTGGGTAAATAGCATGGCGCCTGATCGCGGTTACATTCGATAATTGGGAATCAGTTAACAGCGAACTGATAAAATCCTCAATATGTGAACCAGCGATACCGCAAATCGAACCATCCGTATCATAATCCGTATAATCAAACGTAATGATATCGGGATTCTGTTTTATTAATAGAGCATTAGCATTGGTAAGCACAAAATCTGTTGTGCTGGGGCCTAATGCTATTACACCGGCAGCTTGTGCGGCCATGATAAAGCTATTCTGTCTGAACCATTTTGTGCTGCGACCGTCTTCGCTGTTCCAGTATTCGTAGTAGATACATGTGCTCGATTTTCAAGAGGAACACCCGATACAATATCTGCAATCCTGGCAAGTCCTGCGTCCATTTTTTCAGCCATCTGGTTGGATTTTTCCAATTTGTCTACCTTTTCTCCCAGATACATAAGGGTATTCCGAATATCTGCAATGCTCCTCGGGGTATCCAGAAACAGGAATCGGATATCTGCCTGAGCGAGTTTGGGAAAGATTTCCGAATAATCACGTGAGTAACTCTTTTCAAGGATGATCATGTCCGGGCGTAGTGCAAGGATTTCATCCTCGTCTGCCATATCCAAATATTGACCTTTTATATTCTTCGTCAACTCCATTGTTGGCGAATAGGTTTCGCCATTCTGATAATACGGGTGACCTACATAAACAATACGGTCGGGTCCGATCATTTCCAGCAGCATTTCTTCTGCAAACAATGGAAAGACAACGATCCGTTGAGGCGCATCAGGAATCTGCGTTTGGGTAAGAGTTTCTCCCAAAACATGTTTTACTGCGTTTTGTGAGAATCCAAAACACATGAAAACGACAAGGATGTATAACAATGTTTTTGTGAAATGCTTAGATATAACAAAACGCAATATGTTTACCCGCACAATCCCTTTACCTCTTTATTTCAAACATTTCCGTTACTATACAATACATTCTGAAATGTGATTGAAAAACGGAACTGATAAGTAATGAAATGCAGGTCCTTAAACTATATAAAGACAATCCTGTTATTGGAATAGTAGCGACATTAGAATGAGTTGTCAAGTGTAAACGCGACCGGTAACTTCGAGCAGGCTGCTGGCAAGGATATCCCCTGAATAATGGGCAGATTCCGGGTGGAAAGGCAAACCTGAATATACAACATCATGCGGCGTCTTGACCGAAAGGATTAAAACAACAATATCCAAATTGCATTGCGTGATGTATAATAATGGCAAACATAACGCAAGGGAGGATAGGAATATGCTGATCAGCAATTCAATTCTTGGTGATCAAGCGCTGTATTATGCGATAGCTCTGATTCTGTTACTGATTTGCCTGTTCTGGATTGCAAAGAAGTATCCCAGATGGCGAACACCCTTTGTGATCCTCTCCATTGTGTGCAATCTGATCTACCTTTTCTGGCGTGCGGGGTTTACGCTCCCCCTTTCGTATGGGCTTCTCAGCGCATGCCTGGGGATTATTTTGCTACTTGCAGAGATCATGGGCTTTTTTCAATCCGCGGTTTACCAATTACTGTTTGTAAAACCATACCGGTTAATCCCCCGGACAATGGACGAGTGGAAAGTATTGCCCATGGTGGATGTTTTTATAACAACTTATAATGAGAACCTTTCGATTCTTGAAAAAACGATTCTGGCGTGTATCAATATGGAATATCCGCCAGATCGTTTGAATATCTACCTTTGCGATGACGGACGCAGAGAAGAGGCTCGCCAGTTATGCGATACGTTGGGCATTCATTATCTGACCCGCGAGGATAACACGCATGCAAAGGCTGGCAACCTGAATAACGCACTGAAGCAATCCGGCGGAGAGTTTGTTCTGTTGCTGGATGCGGATATGGTGCCGAAGTCTTTCTTTCTGCAAAAGACGCTGGGTTACTTTTTAGATGAAAAAGTGGGCTTTGTTCAAACGCCGCAGGTTTTTTATAACCCGGATCCTTTTCAGTTCAACTTGCGCTTTAACGCAAAAATTCCCAACGAACAGGACTTTTTCATGCTTGATATTCAAGCGGGAAGAGCGAATTTTAACGCAGTGCTGCATGTGGGAACGAATGCTGTTTTCAGGCGAAAAGCGTTGGACGATATCGGCGGAATCCCAACGGGAACCATCACCGAAGATATGGCGACCGGGATGCTCATCCAATCCAAAGGATACCTGTCGGTTTTTGTGCGGGAGGTTCTATGTACCGGCCTCTCGGTGGAGAGCTTCAGCGATCTTATCAAACAAAGGGAAAGATGGTGCAGGGGGAATATACAGGTAACGAAGAAATGGAACCCTTTAACCCTGAAGGGTCTTACGCCAATACAACGATTGATTTATGTCGATGGATTGGTATACTGGTTTTTTGGCGTGCAGAAAATGATCTATCTCCTTTGCCCGCTGATCTACCTGATTTTTGGTACCATCATTCTACACGCGTCGATATACAGTTTGTTGCTTTTCTGGTTTCCATCCTATCTTGCATCGCTTCTTTCCTATCGTTTATTAACCCGGAAAAGCCGATCCCTTACGTGGAGCCATGTTTACGAGGTGGCAATGGCCCCTTTCCTGGCGTTATCGGCTATTATTGAGGCGATTTTCTCCAAACCGATTCCCTTTCGCGTAACCCCCAAAGGGGTAAACAAGAGCCGTACAACATTCGCGTTACGAACTTCCTTTCCTTATGATTGTTTGATTTTACTTACCCTCCTTGGCTGGGTCGTTGCTGGGAGATCGATAACAGAAAGCATGGGAAACGTCGATAGCCTGATATTGAATTTAGCGTGGTCCGTCTATAACATGATCGCTATTATGATGAGCATTCTGGTTTGCATCGAACGCCCAAGAAAGCGAGTTTCAGAAAGAATTACGATTAACGAACCCGTTACGATTGATGCGAAACAGGATGCGTCCTGCCGGATTGTTGACATTTCCGAAACAGGCGCGAAAATTGAGTGCGACACAGACCCGGGTGATGAAAACGTCGGGAATACAATGCATATCAAATCCGATCAGATCGGAACCCTGGTTGGCCAGGTTGTTTGGGCAGACTCATCCAAAAAGAAGAAAACTTTCGCTGTCACTTTCGGTAAGCAACCAATTCAGGTGCGCAAGGGAGTGATCAAGATAATCAGTGATCGAAACAAAGGATATCACAATCATGAAGAGTAACATTGAAAAAACTTGTTATTCAGCTTCTTGAACTGGATCTTCATCTGATCTTGCCTAAACGTAAAATTTCAAGTTCGGAGTCCGTATCGCTGTAAGGGATATTATGAGTTGATTCCATTCTTATGATAATGCCATAAATTGAGAATGGTACGCTGCTTATCATTATTTCTTCCAACACAGGCATTGCTTTTCGTATATTTTTTCACTGGAAAAGGCTTGATATCTTATCAATTCTCATAATGTTCTTAGGATTTTGCTGCTTTTATATGTGAAAAGCAAGAGGATATCTTAGTTGCTTTCATACGGGTTTGCATGTATAATAATGGCATCGTTCAATACGTTAGGAGCTTGAAAACAGATGGAAGAAACAAGTATAACCAACAGGAACCCCAATGACCTGTATCGATCTCTGTTGTTGAAGCTACCGGACGTATACGCAGCCGACATTCTGATGGACGGCGAGGATACGGTGCGCGAGGTGCACATTGTGGCCGGGCAGAACCGCAGCCCGAAACAAATCAGCCGGGATGTGCAAAGCGCGCTGTCAGCGGCATTTGGCTTGCATGTGGATCATCGGGTGATCAGCATTGCGCAGCTGGCTTCCAATCCGTTTGACCATCAGGAACAAACCGTGCATGCGGCGTCTGGGTTTCGCATCCAGTGCATGGAAGTATCCACACGAGTGGAAGAAAAACAATATCATGTCAGCGTGTGCCTGCGTTATGGCGACCATGATTTTCATGGAGAAGCAATTTGTCGGAACACGACGACGCAACGGATGCACGCAGCTGTGTTGGCAACCCTGAACGCGGTGCATAGCGTTTTGGGTGTGGAGGATCTGTTTACGATCGTAGCAACGCAATCCACCTCGGTCGGCGGTGTTGCTATAGCGTTAACCCTTTTGGAGTATTCTTATGGCCTGGAGGAACGACTGCTGATCGGCGCGGCGCAACAAAGCGAGGATGTAGCGGTCGGTTTTGTGAAAAGTGCGCTGGATGCGCTGAACCGTAACCTGTCTATTGCGGTAGGTTGCCAATCCATCTGAAAGAAAACGGGGCGGACGGGCATTCTTCAAGCGTAGCGGAATATAGCATGCCTGATAGCGAATGGCACAGCCTATTATAATAGGAGGCTATATTCTTTATGAAGAAGGCAAAGATCATGGCGGCTTTGATGGCGCTGGCTTCTTTCGTTCTCTCCGCGGGCGCGTATGTGACCTGGAGGTAACATCCCCCAATAGAGGCTCATCGCCTGCCTGCCCCGTTTTCCCATAAAATCAAGCCGGGTTATCTTTTTCAGACGAGGTACCTATGAACAGAAGAGCCCGAGCATATGTCGCGACTGTAACGATAATCGGTATCGCATTGGCCGTCGCCAGTATGCGCCAGTTAATCCTCAACGTAGCGGGAATTCCCTTTCAGGCGTACGGTTGGAACATCCTGTTCTTAATCGGTTTATGCGCGGTATGCAGATCGTTTCCAATTATTATGAAAAATGATCAACAATTGGATTTATCCGTCATCGCAATCTTGGCGGCTTTTTTATTGCATGGCATTGAGGCAGCGGTGCTGGTTTATCTGTCCAGCTCCCTGATCACTTTTGAAAAAGACGGCGGAAAAATCCGTTGTATCTATAACACCAGTCCCAGTAAAACGTTGTTTAACATCAGCAATATCGTGATTGCGATTGTCATTCCGGGGCTACTCTGCCGGCTGCTTCCGTGGGAACCGGGTGTTTTTCAAATCCCGCAGATTCTTCTTCCCACGCTGGTTTTCTCCGTGCTTACGTTTGTGTTTAACTATTTCGGGCTGTTGATGCTTTTTTTGCTGAATGGCGATATTGTTCCCCGCGAGATGGGGAAATCGCTGGCAGGGTTGACGCTGAACGTGCTTGCTGCAATGCCGCTGGGGTTGGTCATCAGCCTGCTGCTTTCGATGCCGACGGGCTTGTGGCTGTCGCTGGTGATGATCTTCCCTCTGCTTCTGGCGCGTTACGCGTGGAAGCTTTATCTGGACGCGATCCGTTATAAAGAGAAATTATTAACTGCATTTGTAAACAGCATGGAAGCTCGTGATCCTTACACACAGGGCCACAGTCAGCGGGTGGGAGAATATGCAAAAAAGATTGCCCGGCAAATGCATTGCTCCACCAAACAGATTGATAATATCCGAGAAGGGGCGCTTTTACACGACATTGGCAAGATTGGTGTAAGCGATCTTATCCTGCATAAACCCGGAATGCTGACCGGCGAGGAACGAGATATCATCCGCCAGCACACTGTAATCGGCATTGAGATTGTCGGTCAGGTGGGGCTTTCGGATGCAGTGCTGGAGATGATCCGCAGCCACCATGAGCGTTACGACGGGAGCGGATATCCGGACAAACGCCTTGCGCGTGAATTACTCCTGTCAACCCGCATCCTTTCTGTGGCTGACGCTTATGACGCGATGACCAGCGACAGGCCATACCGTAAAAGTATATCGCTCACTCAGGCGCGAGAAGAGCTTTTACGCGGAAAAGGCTCACAATTTGATCCCGACGTTGTGGATGCAATGCTGGCAGTGATGGATCGGGAGGAGCGAAGCGCATGATTCTCGTCTATCTGCTGGTGCTGGCTGTAGCTCTGGGCTATTTGCGGGGCGGGCGCTTAAGCGGGTATCTGCGTAAGCCATTGAAGGGCATTTACCTGCCGATCATAGGCTTCTTACTGGAAAGCAGCTTTGCCTGGCTGCCGCGAATTCTTCCGGGCTCGCCGGCGGGCTGGCTGTGGATCGTGGTCGTGGCGGAATACCTGTGCCTGTTTACCTTCCTCTTTCTCAACAGGGAGGAACACGCGCTTTGGCTGGTTGCGTTAGGAACCGCAGCAAATTTTGCTGCAATGCTTGCCAACCAGATGCGTATGCCCGTAAGCCCGGTCATCATGGATTTTCCATCTCTTGCCCGTTTTGTGGAGCGCGTGCGCAGCGGTGACCTGATTGAATATGTGCTGGTGGGGTGGAATGCGCCGCTATGGTGGCTGGGGGACTGCATTCCCATTCCGTGGCTTGTACCCGGGGTGGCCAGCGCAGGCGATTTCCTGATGGGCGCCGGCTTGTTCTGGTGGGTACAGCAAATGATGCTACGAAAGGAATAGAGCATTCCGGGAGGATTCGGATGCAGCCATTCCTGTACGATTGAAGAAAAACATTCCTGGCTTGGGATGGGAATGGAGGGTGACATAACGTCGCCCTCCATTCCTTTGTATCCTTGTTTGCTAACTTCAAATGTGAGATGGGGCAGGCAGGAGCGCTCTACTCGGCAACGATGCGGATCGCGTATACGCCCATTAATTTGTTCCATTGATCAATCTGAGAGGTTGGAACATTCAGGAAAGCGTGAGGATTGTCCCACGTATATCCAAACGCATCAGTTCCCAGTGTCGGCATGGTAGTGCAACGGATGAATATCTCCAGATCCCTGCCTGCCTGCCAGTTGCCGCAACGATACAGGCAACGCCAACCCAGCGACGTTACCCCTTTCCCGATGGTAACTTGCTTTAGGGCGGAAGCATAAGCGAATGCATAGTCGCTGATATGAGTCACCGAATCGCTCACCACGATCTGCTCAATTTGCGACAGGCTGTCTGCCCAGGGCGCATTGGTTTGCTTCGCCATTTCCGCGTTTTCCTGATCGGGAGCATAATTAATCATAGCTTCGTCACTGGTAATGGTCAGCGTGCGCGTGGTTTTGTCATACTGCCAGCCGGCAAGCGGTTTGGCCTGAACGTCGCTGACTACGGCAGGCATGTTATTAAGCGTAAAATCCTTGTACTCCAGTTGCGGGTAGATTTCGGTGAGCGCGCTGTAATCCTCTGTTAAGTTATCCTTCAAATCTGCCGCATTCAGGCTGGGCAACGTCGCGAGCGCAGAGAAATCGGTAATCTTATTTTCGTTAAGCTCGACATATTGCAGTTTCGGAAGCCCCGACAGGCCGCTGATGTCTGTGATCCCCACACCCTTTGCATCCAGCGACACCAGATTGACGAGCCCCGATAACGCGTCCAGTTTGCCGACGGAACCGTTCCAGCCCAGGCTTAACTCTTGCAGATGGATCAGTTGACTTAGCGGTTTAAGGCTTTGAATATTGCATTTCCAGCAGTTCAATTTTTCCAATCCGGATAACCCGGATATCGGCCAGAGATCGCCAAGCTGTTGGTTACCGGACAGGTTGAGCTCCTTAAGCCCGGTGAACGCTTCCAGCCCCTGTAAAAGCGCGATGGAAGTTTGACTGTTCTCGTCCTGCGACAAGTCCAAAGTCGTAACCGATGCGGCTTCCTCAGGCGTGATTTTTCCATCCGGTTTGTTTATCGCCTTGCGAACGCGCGTTTCCAGCAGTTCATCGCAGAACCGGACTTCGCCGGGTACGGGAAGGATAAAATCACGTTTCCCAAGATTGGGATAAAGCGCCGCGATCGGGCTGTAATCCTTCACCGGAGTCCCTTCCAGCTTCAAACCAAAGAGATGGGTCATGGACTGTAACGGGGCCAGATCAGTAATATCTGTGTAGCACAGGGTGATCGCCACCAGATTTGTCAGGCGGGAAAGAGGCGTTAGCTCTGGGATGGCAGAATAGCTTAGGTCCAGCCATTGCAGATTGGTCAGCGACGAGAGCGACGAGTAGTCGGTTGCTTTGCTGTAACGAAGATTCAACCCTTCCAGCCCGGTAAGCTTCGAGAGCGGGCTGAGGTCTGTGGCGGAGATATTGTTCAGCGTCAATTGCCTTAACCCCGTACAATATTGGAGAGCTGAAAGGTCAAAAATATCCTCGTTGGCAGGGCGGTCATTATAACGTTCAAAACCCAATTCTGTGATTTGCGCTGCCTGAACGTCCGTGATATCGCCTTCCATAATGCCGGATGCGTTGCGGATAAGCGATTCCAGTACCGGATCGTTAAATACAATTCGTGTTACGGGATGCGCCGGATCAAAGTCGATATCCGTCAGAGTAGGCAGAAGGGCTGCAATCGGCGTATAGTCCTCAATTAGGCATTCCTTCAGGTGAAGTCTCGAAAGGTGGGTAAGCCCAGCCAGCGGAGTGAGATCAGTAATACTGGAATATTCCAGTAGCAGGCTTTCCAGATGGGTCAGAGTTGCCAGCGGGCTGTAATCCGTTGCGCGGCAGTTGAACAGCGCAAGCGACTTGAGTTCGGTAAGCCCGGCAAGCGGTGAAATATCCGTGATTTCATTACCTCCGAGGGAAAGGTCCGTGAGCCGGGTAAGCCCCGAAAGTGCGGAAATATCTGTGATCTGGTTAAAATTCAATTCCAGATAGGCCAGATTTGTACAGTCCTTTAGCGCACGGATACTTTTTATTCTTGAATCTTCGGAAGGATTCTGATCGTAATCCAACCCTGTACCCAAATCCGTTATCCCGGCCATTTCGCTGGTCAATATATCGCCTTCCGGCTTATTCAGAATTTTCCGGACAACGGTTTCCAGCACAGGGTCGTCAAAAGCGACCACCTCGCCCGTAGGTATGGGGGTCGGTTCGGGCAATTCGAAATCTTTCTCCTCCAACTTGCCATACAGCATCCGAATGGGCGTGTAATCCTGAATGGCGCATTCCGAAAGATAGAGCGCGCGAAGGGAGCCCAGCGGTGCAAGAGGTGAAACATCCGTAATCGATGTCCGTTTCAAGCCCAGTGTTTTTAGCTTTTTCAGGCCGGACAGCGGGGTCAGGTCGGAGATGGTGGAATAATCCAAAAAGAGGACCGTTAGTTTTTTCAATTTCGTAAGAGGACCGTAATCCTTCGCCTGACAGTTATACAATGCCAGTTCCTGTAACGACGTCAGGTTGGTCAGCGGCGTAATATCGGCAATTGGATTACCGCCCACTTCCAGTTTCTTCAGCTTTTTCAGATTGCTGAGCGGCGACAGGTCAGTAATATTCTGGAAATTCAACTGAAGCGTGGTCAGTTTCGTACAATACGCCAGTACAGCGATGCTGTGAACCTGTGTGGCCGGGTCGGGTTTTTCTTCATATTGGCGTTCGATTCCGAGGGTTGTTACTTTCGCGAGGTCTTTATCCGTCACATCTCCCTGAGGAATCCCAACCTCTTTGCGTATGGCGGCTTCAAGTACGGGATCATCGAAAGCAATGACTTGACCGCCTTTCGCGGAGCAGACAGAAGGGAGCAGTAAGAAAGTTGCTATGAGAAACAGTACAGCGATTTTTCTCATGGTAATCCCTCCCAATATTTGGTTGTCTTTGCTCTTACTATACCCGATTTGAGAATAAAACACAAGTCCGTATTGAAAGAGCTTCTTACGCTGGAATGTATATGTAGTCCGGACTCCGGAAAGGCTTACTGCGACTGCCCGAGCAGGGCAATCAGTCAAACTCGCCCCGATCCAGCATAGGCTCGATCCATGACCTGATGAACTCGATTCGGTCTTTAGCGGACGGTTTTAACCGCGAGGCAATCGCAACAACCAGCTTTTTCCCTGTATTGACATAGATGGTGTTCCCGCCATCCCCCAGAGCGGCGAAACAGCGCGGGTCTTCGCTGATAATCCACCAGAGATAACCGTAGGCATACTGGCCCCAATGACTGTGAACGGAGGTGCTTTCGTGTATCCATGCTTCAGAAACAATCCGTTTGCCGTTCCATACCCCATGGTTAAGATAGAGTTGCCCGATTTTCTCCATATCCGATAGCGTCAGGAAAAGTCCCCAGCCTGCCGTGTTGTTACCCTGAGGATCGGCCACCCATCCGTGAGAGCGATAATGCTTCATGATGTCCAGCTGCTCTTCTTTCGTATGGAAAACCACCTTCTCCGTTACGTCGATTTCCAGCGGGGCAAACAGATACTCCCGGGCAAAGTCCAACATGGACCGCCCTGTCGAGCCAGAGATGATTCCCGACAGGATATCCGGCCCGATGAGCGGCGCGTACCGGAAGTCTCCGACGGTCCCTTTTCCCCCAAGCAAGTCCAGCGACGCCCGAACCCAGTCGTCGCTGGAAAAATACTTCGTATAGGGTGCCGACTTATACTTGTACGGGGCTGTCATGGTTAACAGATGCCGCAGGGTGATGGTTTGGATGGTTTTTTCGCCGCGCTTTACGGGATAATCGGGGAAGAATGTTAGAACGTTCTGATCGATGCTTTGAATCAGCCCCTGATCAATCGCGATGCCGATCAATAGGGAAACGATGCTCTTGGTGACTGAAAAAACATGAAACGCATCATCCTGCGAACTTCCGAGAAAGTAGTGTTCGTACTTGACCATGTTGTTCTTCAAAACGCTGATCCCTGTAAGATTGTCGTAATCACGCCGAATCAGATTTTCAAGCTCCGATACTGTCTGTTTGTTCATAGCAGTACGCTCCTTTATCATGGAATGTTGGAATACATACCATGATACGGGGGGTTAAAATTGGTTGCAAGTAACAGCATTTTAATTAAAAGGGTTTGCGGACCGTAACAAATGTAAAATATTTATGAAAGTACATGAAAAAGCTCCGACAAAAACCGTCGGAGTGGGTGATGCAGGGATATATGGATATTTCCGAAAAACCAGAACTTCATTCTCTCAGGGGGGTACCTTATATTTTTGTGTCAAGACGTACGACGTCTACTACAGTCAACGTGTCCTCCGCTACACGGAAACGAACGTCGAACCCGGCATATTCAAACCCGTAAATCCGATCCGGGTCGTTCTGATAGGCCGGCCGGGGATCTCCGGCCAGCACGGAACGCAGCGCCGCGCGATGTGGAGCCGGTATCCGCTCTTCAAGCTCAATGGAGAAAACGACGGATAACGCGGGTAAACCGGTATTTTCCGTAAAACCGCCACGGGCATCGGGCCGGCAGTCTGCATAAGGGAGATAGGGCTTCACATCAAACAGCGGAGTGCCATCCATCAGGTCGGCTCCGGCTACGCGCAGCAGGGGGCCGTCGGGCGTATCCAGCTTTATTTCTAATAGCTGTACACAGGAAAGTCCGATCGGGTTGGGCCGGAAAGGGGAGCGCGTTGCAAAGACCCCCATTTTTTCATTGCCTCCCAGGCGCGGCGGACGAACGGTCGGCGACCAATGTTCACGCCGCGCTTCGGAAAACCCCCACAGGAGCCAGAGATGGCTGTACCCTTCCAGCCCGCGAAACGCGGCGGCAACGCGATACTCAGGCTCAAATACAATATCGGAAAGAAGTGTGTCAATCATACCGCTTTGCCGCGGCAACCCGAATTTGGTGGGGAAAGCATTATGGATTCGGGCAATGACCCGCAGGGAATACTCAGCCTCTTCGCGCATGATAACGCCTCCTTGACAGGTTTTTATTATACCGTGCCGGAACGACCCATGTAAATACACAGCCAATCCAATAGAACAACAAGAAGCGGCCACGGAGAAAAGCTGGCAATGGGGATCGCAATACCCAAATCGAAGTGCTGGGAACCTGTTAAAGCGCTGATTCGGATTGCCGAACGGTTTTGAAAGAACACGGTAAAACCGTTGCATTTTTATCCGAGGCATTATATAATAATCAGGCCGTGTGCATAATGATGGCTGAGTCCCGTGCGATTTCATGGTGTGAACCCTGTCAGGACCGGAAGGTAGCAGCAGTAAGCGCCGAATGGAATGTGCTGCGGGGGCGCTCGGCTTGAGTGCACGCGGTTTTTCAATATCTGGAAATCAACGGATAGGGGGAGATTCACTTGAATTATGCAAATGTCATGGCGTCCGACCCTGAGCTGTTTCAGGCGATCAACGCGGAGGTGGAACGCCAGCGCGCGCACATTGAACTGATCGCGTCGGAAAACTTTGTTAGCCCCGCTGTTATGGAAGCAATGGGTTCTCCCCTGACCAATAAATACGCCGAAGGATACCCCGCGCATCGTTACTACGGCGGATGCCAGTATGTGGATGTTGCGGAAAATCTGGCGCGGGACAGAGCAAAGCAGATTTTTGGCTGCGAGCATGTGAATGTGCAGCCCCACAGCGGCGCGCAGGCGAATACCGCCGTTTACTTTGCGATGTTGACTCCCGGCGATACGGTGCTGGGGATGAACCTTTCCCATGGCGGGCACCTGACGCACGGCAGCAAGGTGAATATCAGCGGTAAATATTTCAACTTTATCCCTTATGGGGTAGACGAGCAGACCGGACGCATTGATTACGACGAGCTGGAAAAACTCGCCAAAGAACACAAGCCGAAAATGATCGTAGCGGGCGCTTCCGCCTATCCGCGCGCGATTGATTTTAAACGAATCCGCGAAATCTGCGACGAAGTAAACGCTCTGATGATGGTGGATATGGCGCACATCGCGGGCTTGATCGCCGCCGGCCTTCACGAAAGCCCTGTGCCTTACGCCGATTTTGTGACCACCACGACGCACAAAACCCTGCGCGGACCGCGCGGCGGGATGATCCTTTGCAAAGAGCAATACGCGAAAGCGATCGACAAGGCAATTTTCCCCGGCACACAGGGCGGGCCGCTGATGCATGTGATCGCCGCGAAAGCCGTGTGCTTTCACGAAGCGCTGCAGCCTTCGTTTAAAACCTATCAGCAACAGATTATTAAAAACGCCAAAGCGCTGGAGAACGCTTTCCGCGCGGACGGCATTCGGATGGTCAGCGACGGAACCGATAACCATCTGCTTTTGCTGGATCTTACAGGCACCGGCCGCACGGGCAAGGAAATGGAAGAGACGCTGGGCCTGTGCAATATTACCGTGAATAAAAATACGATTCCCGGCGAAAAGCTGAGCCCCACGGTAGCCAGCGGCGTGCGGGTCGGCACTCCGGCGGTGACAACCCGCGGCATGGTGGAAAGCGATATGGTGGCCATCGCGGGCTTTATCCGCCGTATTGCGGACGGCGGCGAAAGCGCCTGCGCCTCCGTGAAGGCGGACGTGCAGGAAATGATGAAACGCTTCCCCCTGTACGAGAATTTTCCCAATGCCTGACACTACCTATCAAAAGGGGCTGGACGGCGAAAGCCGCGCGGCGCTCTATCTGCAAAACAGGGGAATGGTGCTGCTGCAAAAGCGGTACCGTTCCCCTTTTGGCGAAATTGATCTTGTGATGCGGGATGGGGATACGCTGGTGTTTGTGGAAGTCAAAGCCCGCGCCAACGCGGACGCCGGCATGGGGCTGGCGGCAGTCGGACAACGCAAACAGGCCAAACTGGTGAAAACAGCACGACAATACCTGTCGCAGTACGCTTGCGACTGCACCGCGCGGTTTGATGTGATCGAACTGACGAAAGACGGCGTACAGCATATCATCAATGCTTTTGAGGCGAAGGGATACTAACGCAAATAATATAGCCACAGTGAAAGACCGGCCGATATCTCTTAAATACGAAAGGCGCCTGCATGCAGGCGCCTTTCGTAATCGCTTATTTTGGGTTGTAGGTATATCGGGCAATCAGCCAGGGAACGCTATTGTACATTCCATACGCGTCGGCATACAGGCGATAAGCCTGCCCTTCGTTCCAGTTGGTCTGTGTGGAGTTTTCGATGTATACAGTCACCGTACCGTCTTTGGTTGTGCATTCTAAATAGGCGCGCTGAGGTTTGGTTGTTTCGATGGACTTGATGGTTCCGATGCAGATGTAGATTTGATTTTTCGATTTCCGCAGATCGATATTGCTCATCAAATCGTTATATTGTGTGACAATGTCCCACGCTTTGCGGCTATATACGTCGATGGAGGGTACGTAATAAACCGTATATTCCACGCGTGTCTGTTTCTTACCGGGATAATCAGCCGTGATAATGATGGTGTTGTCCCCGATTTTGTCAAACAACGCTTTGAAGGTAAAGGAACCGTCTTTATCGGTGTTCGTGATGTCCAGATCGCTGAATGGGGAAAGCACGTTCACCACCGCGCCGGGCAAGGTTGTGGCCCGGACGGTCATCACGCTGTTGTTGCTGCGGCTGTCGATATCGGAGGAAAGGTCCAACGGGATTTCCTGTTTCTCGCGGTACAGGGTGACGGTAATGGAGTTTTCCCGGCAATACTGGCTGCGAACGCTGATGTTGAACACGTTTTCCCCAACAGGCTGCACGGTGGCGTTATAGCTTACCTTGCCGCCTTCCGTATTAACAAGGTCCGAATAGTCTGTGCCGTTTATGTTTACGGTACTGCCTTCGTTTACATAGAACACGATGGTATACATCGCGGTGCTGACGACCTTGTAGGGATTATCCGGCGTGACCAGATCGATCGGAGAAAGCGGAATATCGATATCATAGGTGATCACGGGCAGCGGGGTTTGCTTGCCGGTATCGGTAATCAGGTACGGGGTCAGCGTAACGTTCATGGAATCCTGTACGAAATCCTGGTAATCGTCATACCAGATATGATCCGGAATGTCGAAGGTGGCAACGCCGCCTGTTACGATGGCGGATGTGCGGAGTTCCCGGATGGAAATGCGTTCCCCATCCTTTCCGGGGATTGTAATGGTGTGGGCCGCAAGATCGTCCCGAATGGTAGGGGTCACGGTTGCTTCGGCGTTTGCGCTGGTTTGACTGGCGTTAATCATAGGCAGCACCACCGTGCCTCCCAGCCAGATGGCCAGCAGCACGGAGGAAACGATCAACAACGTAAACAGAAGTCGACGCACGCCAACCCGCCGATGCGGGCGGGCATGTGTGTTTCCTGTGGCGCCCATTCGGCGTTCATACTCATCGGTTCGCTGATACTCGGGGATATATTCGCTTGTGTCCTGATAACCGTCGTATACCGGCTGTTCCTCGTTGGATTCACCAAGCGCCGGGGCGCGGCGGGAGCTGTCAAACGGATAGGAACCGCGCTCGCGCGTGCGGTTCACCTGCTGGCGGGTACTGCGGAAGGAACTTGTAAAGGTAGGGCGCGGGCCTGGCGCTTCGTCCGTTTCCACCAGTTCCGGGTCAACAGGGCGAAGCGTAGCGTCCGGGTTATCCGGCATGGAAGAGAAGAAGGTGTTACGGTTGCTTGTGGTGCGAACCGTTCGACCGGAGGGAGCATATCCCCGCGCGGCGGATTCGGCGCGCAGCTCTTTTTGCCGCTTCTCGCCTTCCCGCTTGCGCTTTCGCAGGCTGACCATTTCATCCGCCAGAGCGTCGCGGTAATCGGAGGTTTTTTCCGCGTCGCCGGTATCGTCTACGACGACAAATTCTCCCGGATTATCTTTGAGCTGGTTTTGCCATGTGGGAACGGAGGCGGAAAAAAAGCCGTCATCCGGTTCCAGTGACGCGCCGCAAAACTTGCAGTGGGGCATGGATGCCGGGTTCCATTTTCCGCATGATGGACATTTCAAGCTGATTCCCTCCTTCCCAACATATTACTATTCGATAAGGTTAAACCGCATTCCTGCCCGAAGAACCGGAGGGCTGCGAAGGCTTACCTATATATCCTCGCTCGCCTCTTCCACAAGCGCTAGATACTGGTCTACCAGCGTGGCATAGAGCAACGCGCGGTCATCGTCTGTGTTGGCGTGCAGAGCTAAAAAACGATCCAGCATGGATTCCAGCAGATCGTCCTCGTCAAAGTCAACGCTGGTGTCGTTCCCGTTTCGGTCGATCACGCCGTTTTCCAGTAAAACCGAAGTGTACAGATCACTCAGTTCTACAATATCACTGTCCAGTTCGGAAGCGATCCCCGCAAGGAGCCTACGGTCGATATGCTTTTGTAAATACCGATTAATATTCCTTTTCCAATCCTCAAACACGTTTACTCCTCCTTGTTCATTTTCTGCTCTTCATAATGCCTGCGCCAGCGTTTACGCAGCCACTTGATACGAAACTGTAGAATCCGGCGGTCAAACCCTTCGCGACTCAGGCGGATCATGTCTTTTATCGCGGCGTGCATCGTCCACGCACCCTCTTCGTTGATGTGCGGAAGAAAGAAGATCAGCACCAGGATGCGCAGCAGAACGGTTGCCAGGAACATATACCGGCTGCTGTTCATCTCCATGCCAAGCAGAACATAATGCTGCTCCGCCAGAGCAGTAAAAGGCGTTTGCATTAAAAAACCACCGACCATGTTGGCGAACGCCACGCCAAACAGGTTGATACAGGCCAGAAACACGGCGATGAACATGGAGCGGTGCTTTTGAGGAGAATGGCTCAGGTACAGGTTTTGCTGGCAGAGATCGCTGACCGGCCAGGATGCGCCGCTGAATATATTGCTGATCAGGATAAAGTAGGTGGAAGCGGGCGTGGCGAAAAACCACGGGAGGGGCGAAAGAGCCATAAAAATCGTCGCCATTTGCAGGATCGGTTTGTTGCCATACCGGTCGATAAGACGGCCCCAGCGGGAAATGACCAGCACGGTTGCGATGTTGGAGATGATTTGCGAATACAGCGACATCTGCGTGAAGCTCATTTTCAGGTCTTCCAGCATATACACATTCCAGAACGGCCCGGCGATGTTGGCGGAGAAAATCCAGATGGAATAAAAAAGAATAAGCTTTACAAAGTTTTTATTGGAAAAAACCTCACGTACCATCGTGAGCAGCGAGGTATGGTCGTCTTTGCTTTCCGGCATGGGGGGCCATTTGATGAAGTAAAAACAGGTGATATCCATTAACTGTGAGATTCCCGCGAGAACCAGCGCTATGGAATAGCCGGTGATGCCGACCCGGTCAATCATACTGGAGATCAGCAGACCCGCGATGACGCCTGACGCGAGACTTACCATCTGACGGACGCCGAAATACGAGCCCCGTATGCGGATCGGCACCAGATCCCCCATCAGGCTGCCAAAACCCAGGTTGACAAAGCTGTTACCAAAAAAGATAATCCCGACGAAAACGATTACCAGCCAGATTCGCAGATCCACCCCAAACGAGGGGAAAATATACGGAACCAGTCCGATAAGAATCCAGAAGGAGCGGCCTAAAATACCGAAAAAGAGGAACAGAAAGCGGCGGTTGCGGCGCTTCTCCATAATATAGCTCATGAAGATTTGCAGGGCCGAAACCGCATATGGGATCGCGGAGATTAAACCAAGCTGAAAATCGTTCGCGCCCAGAACCTGTCGCTGAAACCCGCTCCAAACCGGCCCCGTTGTTACAACAGTGCCGAGCATCCCCGCTGTTACTGCCCATATGACCAGGTAGAGGTTTTTTCGCAGCTCTGCGGACATACCGGCATCGTCAAATAAACGGAGGCGGGCTTCCGAACCGTGGCCGCGTGCGCTCATCAAAGACCCTCCGTTGAAATAGCTGCAAGGCAGTCTTTCAAAGCATCCGAAGATGCAAATCATTCTAGCTTATCTTCGGGGAAGTTGCAAGTGATTCCTGCATGTATACAGACGGTTTACAAGGGTTACGGTGTGCCCACTGCGGAGAAAACACCCGCCGCGCTTTGCGGCCCTGCGATGAGGCGGGGATAAAGCTCCACGGCTGCGCGGGTAAGATAGCGAACACTGAGGGGATCAGTCAATGCGAGGCGTTCGCACGCTTCCCGCGCGGAGGAAGCAAGCAGCTTCTTCGCGTCTGCCGGTGAGAGGGAGACCAGATGCTGCGCAACCTGCGCCGATTGCGTTTCAGTAAGCTCCAGAAGCGTCTCCCCACCGCCCGACAGCGCATGCCCAACCGTCACGGCAGCAACAGGCTCGTACAGGTTTACGAGCAATTCCCGGTAATCCGGGGAAAAACGGGTGAGCAACGCGGATACCCGGACAGGGGAATAGCGGGTGAGCAAAGTGTTTTCCGTAAGCAGCCGGAGCAGATATTCGCGGATAAAAACGACTCCACACAGTTTGTCCGGAACGGGCAGGCACAGCTGATAATCGATATCCGCGGGGATGAGGTGTGCATAAAGACGGTAGTCATACCTGCGAAAGAATGCGCCGATACCGTTCAGGGTATCCCGCAGGGAAAGACTGCCGAAATCTTTCACCTGTGCCATAACCTGTCGGTAAAGTTGTTCCGTGCTCGTCAGGCATTGCTGCAGGGACTGCTGTGCGGCTGAAAACAGCGGCGCAAGCTCTGCGGTGAGGAGTGTACGGAAGGGCAACGCCTGCCTGCTTATTTCAAACCGAAGAGTGAACAGGATTGAATCCAGCAGTTCGGTGACTTCTTCTTCTCGTAGAGAGGTGCTGTCTCCCTGGGTTTTCATGCGAAATTGCTTTTCCAGCAGAGGAAAGAGCTTTTGCTGCAAAATGATCTTTTCGTTATCAGTAAGGGGCGCTTCCTGTACCTTTATTTCCGCATCGGGAATGCTCTGCTCAATCGTCGTCTTCATAGCCACCTTCTTCGTCACCTTGCCAGGCCCGGTATAGATCGCTGACCGTTGCGTTTTCCAGATATTCAAGCGAACCCTGCCCCGGACCGTTGTACAAACGTTGCATGGCCAGGATCAATTCATCGTCGGACAACGCGTCTTCCAATTCGTTGCGGAAAGTATAAAACAGGTCCTGCAGTGACGCGAGGGTTTGGCAATACTCATCGCGGAAGAGAAAGGGAGAATCGCAGAAAGCATAGATCAGTTTAGGCAAAATTCCTTCGCCGGTTTCCACTCTGCCAGTGTCCAGTAGCGAGGCCATTCGCGCATCCGTAAGCGCCGCGATTTGCGCTTCGCTTAACGAAAGGCCATACCTTTCGGTAAGGCTGTTGGTTTTCCGAAGCGTTTCCGCCATCGCTGCTTTTTGCGCCTGCCGAAGCGCGGGAAATAGAGAATCCTCCATCAGGCTCACCTCCGTTCCCGAACTCTACACCCGCAGGGACCGAAAGACAAGACTTGAATTTTTCGCCAATTTGTGGTATGATTCAATCACAAAAGAAGCCGTGATTGATGTCACGGCTTCTATTTATTGATTGCTTAAATAACATAACAGCCCCACACGCACTTGTATGGGGCTGGCTAAGCGATTCTTCTCAAACGCGGCATTTAGCTGTGCCGCCGGGCAATCAGGCCAGGGGACGAATCAAAATCAGCGGCGTAAGCTCGTCGCCCTGCCCGCTGGGATTGTCGCGCATAGCGTCCTGTAACTGTGCGTCGGTCAGCGGCATGTTGCTGCTCTTGCCAAGCTGATCGCGCTGAATGTCGTTGGCGTCCATCAGCACCACGGGGATACCGGTGTCGCGGCTGAGTGCCTCGCACAGTTCTCCGGCGTTGCTGGGGTTAATCAGAGCCAGTTCGTGATAAAGCTGGAAGCTGGAGCGGAAGTAGAATCCGTCGATGCCGCCGACGCCTTTGCCGCATACTTTATAAAACAGGCCATGTACGCCGAACGGGCGGGTAACGGCGCTTAAAAAGGCGGCCAGTAAAACGCGGGGAAGACCAACAATGTCAATGACCAGTTGCAGTTTATAAGGTTCGTGCATCCCGACGCCGGTCGAGTTGATACCCGCGAACTTCCACAGGCGATTGGCCCAGAAGCCGGGCTTGACCTGATCGCGCGTGCGGACGGATTTTACGCACATGCACATCACTTTGGCGCCGAAAGAGAGCACATCCCCTTCACGGTACAGGGGACGAACGTATTTCTCCACCAGTTCCTTCTGGCTTTCGCCCACCTGCACAAAATGCGTCTGAATGGCGTAACGCTGATACTGTTTCCCATCGCTGCCTGTGATCACGCCCCGGTCAAAATAGGTGATGCCGTTTTCTTCCCGACGCTGCTCGGTCTTGTTACGAGAATCGGCCATAGTCGGTCCCTCCGCTTTCACATGTTTTCAAAAAAAGGCGCGCCTTCCTCGGTGGTAAGGATGCCCAGATCGTTGAACTTCAAGGGGACGGGTTTGGCTTCGATATACTTGAGGATGGCATCCAGCCGTACGGTTTCACTGTAGGTAAGCAGGGTAAAAGCGACGCCGTGTTTTTTTGCGCGCCCCGTACGGCCGATACGGTGCAGATAATACTCGTTTTCGTTTGGCAAATCGTAGTTGATGACCGCTTCTACGTCGTCCACGTCAATACCGCGAGCCGCTACATCCGTTGCCAGCAGAATCTGAAACTTCCCTTTACGGTATGCCTGCATTACTTCGTTGCGGGCGCTCTGGCGCATATCCCCATGGAGACATTCGGCGGGATAACCGGCATCCTTCAGGCGTTTGGCAAGGCGCTGGGTCATATCCTTGGTGTTGATAAACACCATCACCCGCTGATAAACGTCGCTGTCTAACAGATATAGCAAATGCTCGTATTTCTTCTCACGGGTGGTCTCGATCACGTACTGGGTGATTTTCGGCCGATTCTCTTTTGTGGCTGGGATAACGACCTCCACCGGGTCCTGCTGGTATTTCCACGCGATGGTCAGCACATCCTGATTAGTCGTCGCGGAATACAGCACCAGCTGCCGTTCCTTGGGGGTCGCCTCGATGATCTTGGTGACATCCTTCACAAAACCCATGTTAAGCATTTCGTCAGCTTCGTCCAGTACCATGGTATGCACGGTGTCCAGCCGGATATTGCCGCGCTCCATATGGTCCAGCAACCGCCCTGGGGTGGCGATTACAATTTGGGGGTTGCGTTTCAGTTCCGCGATCTGTTTCATGATAGGCTGCCCGCCGTATAGAACGGCAATCTTCAACCCGCCGATGAACTGGGAAAGGTTGCGCAGCTCTTCGGCAATCTGCAGACTAAGCTCCCGCGTGGGGGCAAGCACCAGTTCCTGCACGTGCGAATCTTTCAGGTTTACATATTCCAGCATCGGGATTCCGAAAGCAAGCGTTTTCCCCGTACCGGTCGGCGCGATAGCGATCACGTCGCGACCCTCCATCATCAAAGGAAGAGTCTTCTGCTGCACGGGGGTCATTTCGCGGATGCCCATTTTCTCAATGGCGCGCAACACGTCCTTGCTGATATCCGCTTTTGAAAAATCTAATGATTCCTGTTTTACATCTGTGGACAATTCGTCAAGCTCCTTGCTGATTACTCTGATTTTCGTTCAAATACTGCTCAATCGCATGGGACAGCTGATCCGGGCAGGAGGTACCGTTTCGGCATTGGATGCCGCGCAATTTCCGCATCACCTCGCGCGCATCCTGCCCGATCACCATTCTGGAAAGCCCCTGTGCGTTGCCGGAGCAACCATTGGTAAATGCGCAGGCGGTAATCAGTCCGTCGCTGATTTGCAGGTCGATCACTGTGGAGCAGGTTCCCCGGGTACGATAACGCATCGTGTATGATCCTTCCTTAAGCTGAAAACTACCAAATTTCGTTTATTCGACACGAACGGCCCATTTCCTGCTTTTCGGAAGCAAACCGTTCTTAAAGCGCCATTTTTTCTGGAAAGTGCGCTGTTAAGCTGAAAGGTTTATGGTATAATACCGCTATCGCACCGAAAACGGAGGAGTAACAACCATGAGCCGACTGGGAGATTTGTTGCGCACCGAACGCCTGCGCCGTAAGATGACGTTAAAAGATGTGGCTCGCGCCGGTGGAGTTAGTGAAAGCTACCTTAAGGATGTGGAAGAGGGCAAGCGCATCATCGCGGACGATCAGGCGCGCCGGATCCTGAAAAAGATCGGATTACAGGAACACAACGAACCGGATTTTTCGCTGGACGACATCGCGGCGACTGTGGATTTACAGACGGTGCAGCCGCAAGCCCCGGTGAAACCCAAGGTGAAACCGGCGGATACGGAGTTGGTGTACCATGACGAAGAGGAGAAGGAAGGACACCAGAGTGGCGTGTGGCTGGACGCGCTGACCAGCGTGCTGAAACACGTGCCGGTTTACAACGCGGTGATGCAGGAAGTGGATCACCGGCTATTACCGATTCTGGACGGGCGCATCGAAGGCGCGTCGCCGGACAAGGTGTTTTTCTATCTTGCGCCGGACGACAGCCTGCGGGGTTTTCGTATTCTGCGGGACGACCTGTGCCTGGTTGTGCCTTCCGCAAGCCCTGTGGATGGGGCGGTAATGCTGGTGGAACACAATCAGCACCGTGCCCTGCGTAAGGTGAAAAAGCTGGACGCGTTGAATGTGCTGCTGCAAAGCTATGACCGTGAATACAGTGCTGAACCCTGCGCACTGCCGGACGTGACCTTTATCGGTCGCGTAACGCGGGTGGAATTTTCACTGTAACCTTTGATGTTGGGAGGAAAAGCAATGAAACCGGATGCGATGCTGGTAATCGACGTGCAGAACGGACTGATTAACGCACACCCCTACAGGGAGAACGAATTGCTGCAAAACATCGCCCAACTGATTTCCGCATGTCGGAACGCCGCGATCCCGGTGCTGTATGTGCGGCATGATGGCGGAGACGGTTTTCTGACGCGCGGCACGCCGGACTGGGAAAATCCAGCCTCAATCGCCCCGGAAAAGGGCGAACTGATCTTTGAGAAGAACGTCAACAGCGCCTTCCGCGGAACAGACCTGCACGCCTGCCTGCAGGGGCTTATGGTACGAAACCTGCTGATTTGCGGCATGCAAACGGAATACTGCGTGGATACCAACGTAAAAGTCGCGTTTGAACTGGGGTATCATGTGATCGTACCCAAAGGAGGCACCTCCACCTTCGACAAGGACTGGTGTACGGCGCGGGACCTGATCGCTTACTACGAAAACGACAGCTGGAATCCGGAACTGGCCGAGGTGCTTTCCATGGAAGATATCCTTACCCGGATCGGATGCGATACGTAAGCGGCGGCAATCCCGGGAAATTGATTGCGATTCATCGCAAATTTTCGCTTGACAAGGGAACCGTCTTATTGTATCATAATCACCGTTGTGAGGGCATCCGCCTGACGGGGAGGACTGTGAACCCGGGCAACGAAAGCGTCCTTCGGCGAAGCCTCGACGCCTCATCTGCGGATGGGTACTGTGCGGGCGTGGCGGAATGGCAGACGCGCCGGATTTAGGTTCCGGTGCCTAACGGCGTAAGAGTTCAAGTCTCTTCGTCCGCACCATTGCCCTTACAAACGGATTGTGTGGAACGTGCGGTAGTAGCTCAGTGGTAGAGTGCCACCTTGCCAAGGTGGATGTCGCGAGTCCGAATCTCGTCTACCGCTCCACTTCTCCTATCGGTTCGGCAGGGCAA